>NZ_JAWONS010000102.1:0-157740 GCF_033342255.1 Clostridium boliviensis | reverse complement strand
TACCAGCTTTCAAAAAATAGTTTTGGCCTGGTGGCTCAGTTGGTTAGAGCGCCGCCCTGTCACGGCGGAGGTCGTGGGTTCGAATCCCATCCGGGTCGTTTCACAACTAAATTTGAATATGGGATCTTAGCTCAGCTGGGAGAGCATCTGCCTTACAAGCAGAGGGTCATAGGTTCGAGCCCTATAGGTCCCATTCTGTATGCAAGTTTCATACATGAGAAGAGTTGTGCCGATGTGGCTCAATTGGCAGAGCAGCTGATTTGTAATCAGCAGGTTATCGGTTCGAGTCCGATCATCGGCTTGTATCAAAAACAATATTTTGGATGGGTTCCCGAGTGGCCAAAGGGGGCAGACTGTAAATCTGTTACGACACGTTTCGATGGTTCGAATCCATCTCCATCCATTCAGTGATTAAAATCCTAATCACTGCATATAATATAATTGAATAACGCGGGGTGGAGCAGTCTGGAAGCTCGTCGGGCTCATAACCCGAAGGTCGCAGGTTCAAATCCTGCCCCCGCAATTTTTGTTGGTATTTTTTATGGATAATGTGTTTTTACACATGAGCCCAGATAGCTCAGTTGGTAGAGCAGAGGACTGAAAATCCTCGTGTCGCTGGTTCGATTCCGGCTTTGGGCATATGGGATACTAGCTCAGGTGGTAGAGCACTTGACTTTTAATCAAGTTGTCCGGGGTTCGAATCCCCGGTGTCTCAGGACAAGCCTTGGAACAGTGATGTTTCAGGGCTTTTTTTTTGTAAAAAAATATTCGATGAAAAAGTGGCTATTCATCGAATTCAACAATTACATAATATCCTCTGTCATTATGTTTGATCTCTTTTACAATTCCATGATCGGATTTAATACGGTCACGACCCATATAACAGCCCGACATGGCAACTGCAGGATCGATAATATAGCTGTAGCTGCTGGTTCCTTCGCGTTCAATAATCTGGACTTCTTCTCCAGCCTCAACAAGTCCGGGGCGTTCCATTTTAAATTCTATCATTCTCATAATGGGTATTCTCCTTTTGATTCCAGGTTATTATAACGCTGCGGGAAAAAATTGTAAAGATGAGATAAGAATGATATACTAAAAGTGCTGATTTAATAAAATTGCTCAGCAAGCTATTAAGAGAGGCGGTTTATATAGTGAGTCGAAAACCGGATCTATTTGATCAATTAACAGAGTATGCACACTCTGATTTTTATCCTTTTCACATGCCTGGACATAAGAGGCAATACAAAGAATCGTTCAGTAAGAAATTTACCAATCCATTTTCAATCGATATTACGGAGATTGATGGTTTTGATAATCTGCATAATCCTCAGGGAATATTAAAAGAGTCCATGGACCGGGCGTCTGCCATTTACAAATGTGACAGAACCTATTATCTGGTGAATGGAAGCAGCTGTGGGATATTAAGTGCCATAAGCGGAACCATATCCAGAGGGGGCACCATATTAATGAGCAGGAATTGTCATAAGTCGGCATTTCATGGAGTTTTCCTCAATGATTTAAAGGCAGAGTACATTTATCCACAATTAATTGGTGAGTTTGGGCTTCAAGGTGGAATACTTCCGGAAGATATGGAAGATATGTTGAAAAACCATCCGGAGGCGGAGGGAGTACTTGTGGTTTCCCCTACTTATGATGGGATCGTGTTAGATATCAGAAAGCTTGCGGATATCACTCATAAGTTTAATCTGCCATTAATTGTTGATGAGGCGCATGGGGCTCACTTTTCATTTGGCAAGGAGACAGGTTTCCCTGTATCGGCCATAGAGCTGGGAGCGGACGTCGTGATCCAGAGTCTTCATAAAACACTCCCTTCTCTTACGCAGACGGCTGTTATGCATGTAAAAGACGGTTATGTGGATTTGGACAGGCTGGACCGGTATGTGCACATATATCAGACAAGCAGCCCTTCTTATGTATTAATGGCTTCCATTGATAACTGCATTGGATTTATGGCGGAACAGGGCCGGGAATGTATGGAAAAGTTTATTAATAAGATAATGGGGTTAAGAGAGGATTTAAAGAGTCTCTCTAATTTAAAAGTTTTGGATGAGCAGGTGAAAGGAACAGCCGGTGTTTATGATGTGGATCTCTCAAAACTGATAATATCTACAAGGAACTCTAATTTGACAGGGGCTCAACTGGACCAAAGACTAAGGGACGTATATCATCTGGAGATGGAAATGTGCGGGCCCGACTATGTTACGGCTATTCTGACACTGGCTGACACGAAAGAGGGCTATAAAAGGCTTTTACAGGCTCTGTCAGAGATCGATGCAAAGGCAGGAGGAATATCGGGTCAGAGTCTGGCCAGATGGGATATGTCAGGAGGATATGGTGAGCAGCCAGTCAGACCGGAAATTAGAAATACCATTGCAGAGGGGATGAATTCACATCGAAAGAAGATTCTTCTGGAAGATGCTGTGGATGAGGTTTCTGCAGAATTTGTTTATATATATCCACCGGGAATTCCTATTGTAGCCCCTGGTGAAGTTTTAAAAAGGGAACTCATTGATCTTATTGTATCATATAAGAAAATGGGGCTTCCGGTACAGGGTTTAGAAGATGAAAGAATCGAATTTATTTATATTTTAGATGGACAGACGATTAAATAAAGTTGGAGTAGTGAACGATGAGCAGGATATTTTATATTATGGGTAAAAGTGCTTCAGGGAAGGATACTATATATAAAAAACTTCTGGAGAGAATTCCCGGATTGAAAACCATTATCCCATATACGACCAGACCCATTCGGGATGGAGAAGTGAACGGGGTGGAATATTTTTTCACAACCAGAGAAAAACTGGAACAGTTCCGCAGGGAAGAAAAGTTAATTGAAGAACGTACTTATGAAACAATCTATGGACCATGGAGTTACTTTACGGTAGACGACGGGCAGTTTGACCGTATGGGGCATGGTACTTATCTCATGATTGGAACATTGGAATCTTATGAGAAAACCAGGGATTATTTTGGTAATGAGTATTTATATCCTATTTATGTGGAGGTTAGTGACAGAGAACGATTACTGCGTTCCATTGAAAGAGAGCAGGGACAGGAGTTTCCTAAATATAAAGAGGTATGCAGAAGATTTCTTGCAGATGAAGAGGATTTTAAGGAAGAGAATCTTCTTCGCTGCGGCATTGAAGTCCGTTTTCAAAATGATGATCTGGAGCGCTGTCTGGATGAGATTGTGAATCAGGTTAAGAAGAGTTTAAAAATGGAAAAAGGAATAGAATGATAAAAATGCTCCCTGTTGTATTACAGAGAGCATTTTTCATTTATTTTGCTGCCAGTCTTCTGGCTTTTGCTTCCATGCGGGATCTTGTTACGTCAATAAAGACAGCTGCGATGATAACCATACCAATTACAATGTATTGAACGGAACTGGAGGTATTAAGAAGTGTCAGCCCGTTGCGAATGGTAGAGATCATCAGTGCACCAATTAATGTTCCCCAGATCGTTCCTTTTCCGCCCATGAAGGAAGCACCGCCTATGATACATGCTGCTATGGCATCCGTGTCATAGGGGGATATAGCAGCAGATGGATTGGCA
Source organism: Clostridium boliviensis (assembly GCF_033342255.1). NCBI lineage: Bacteria > Bacillati > Bacillota > Clostridia > Eubacteriales > Clostridiaceae > Clostridium > Clostridium boliviensis. Next base: position 154,167 of record NZ_JAWONS010000102.1, on the reverse strand, counting down.
ACTGCAGAACGTCCTACAATAACCAGACCCGCAATGGCACACATAAAGCCGGATAAGGTGTAAACAAAGATTAGAACGTTATCGGAATTAATGCCGGATAAGCGGGCGGCTTCCGGATTTCCACCTACACAGTAGACCATTCTGCCCAGCGCGGTTTTATTTAAAAAGAAATGGTACACTCCGTAAATAAGAATTAGAACAATAAAGCAAAGCGGGATCCCGGAGAAACCGCCGGTTGTTTTAAATAAATTAAAGGACCCTAAAAATGTGACGCCTTCTGGAAAGTCTGAAATAGTTTTGGTTGATACGACGAAAAGAGCAAGTCCGCAAAGTACATTTTTCATGCCCAGAGTTGATACAAAGGGATGAGGAAGATGCATTTTTGTCAACAGGATACCATTTGCAAATCCGACCAGGATTCCGGTGATGATACAGGCCAGTATCAGTATGAATGGATTGGTGATTTTTAGTGAATTTTTAAGCATACCCATCACACAGGCACATAATATGGCGTTAGCACCTACAGAAAGATCGATTCCTGCAGTAATAAGTACAACCAGCATAGCTGCTGAAATAAGACCGTTTACAGCTGTCTGACGTAAGATGTTCATCATATTATTCACAGTTAGAAATTTATCTGTTGCCATTGACAGAATCATAAACAACAGGATAAGCGCCAGCAGCGGAGCTGCCTTACTGATTGCTTCTTTTAGTTTTTTTGTTTTCATTGTATAGCACCTCCCCAGGCAGCTTTCATAATTGTTTCCTGATTCAGTAAATCACGGTCTCTTGAAAGTTCACCCATTACTTTTCCTTCTCTCATTATAATAACTCTGTCGCTCATTCCGATAATTTCCGGCAGTTCTGAGGATATCATGATTACGCATTTACCTGCTTTTATCAGGCTGTTCATAATGTTATAAACTTCAACTTTTGCACCTACGTCGATGCCTCTGGTTGGTTCATCAAAGATATAGATATCTGCATTGGTATTAATCCATTTGCCAATAACTACTTTTTGCTGATTACCTCCTGACAGTTGTCCCACTGCTTCTTTTGAATCTGATATCTTGATTTTTAAACTGTCTACGTTTTCTCCGGCCAGCTGATCAATGTGTTTTTCATCCAGAAAGAATCCTTTTTTACATTTATGCATGGAGCTGAGAATGAGATTGGTACGTACTGATTGGGTCAAAACCAGACCCTGTCCTTTTCTGTCCTCTGTTAAAAAAGCCAGACCCAGACGGATCGCATCCTTTGGAGATTTAATTGTTACAGATTTTTCATTAATATAAATGTTACCGGAATCGTGGGCGTCAGCGCCGAATATTGCCCGGAAGGTTTCTGTCCGTCCCGCGCCTACCAGTCCGGCAAAACCGAGTATTTCCCCGTAGTTAGCATGAAAACTGATGTCTTTTAGGACTCCGTTTGTGTTTAGATGTTCCACTCTTAAGGCTTCTCTGCCTCTTGATGTATTAAGCTTTGGATATTGATTTTCCAGGGTTCTTCCTACCATGGCGGAAATAAGAGAATCGTTGTCCATCTCTGTAATGTCTTTTGTCAGGATATGTTCTCCGTCTCTCATAACGGTGACCCGGTCGCATAACTCAAAGAGTTCTTCCAGTTTATGGGAAACAAACAGGAGGGAGATGCCTTTTGCCTTTAAAGAACGGATGGTGTTCATTAGTTGGGCAACCTCTTTTTCTCCAAGACTGGAGGTGGGTTCGTCCATAATGATCAGTTTTGCATCAATTAAAACAGCTTTTGCTATTTCAACCATCTGCTGTATTCCCATACCATAGGATCCGCATTCTTTCTTTACATCAATATCCTGTCCCAGTGATATCATCACTTCATGCGCTGTCTCATGCATTTTTTCATATTCCAGAAGTGGACTGTTCTTCTTTTTCAGTGCTTTATTGATAAAAATATTATCTGTGACTGATAGAAGGCGTACAATGTTAAGCTCCTGGTAGACGCAGGCAATTCCGTGGGCAGCAGCATCTCGTGGATTTTTAAAGGAGACTTCTTTGCCGTCCATGATGAGAGTACCTTCTTCCGGGGTATATACGCCGGTCAGTACTTTAATCAGCGTGGATTTGCCGGCACCATTTTCCCCGATCAGTCCATGAATCTCTCCTGGTTTAATTTCCAGTGACATATTGCGCAGAGCCACAACTCCCGGAAAGCGTTTCGTCACATGTTTCAGTTCCATTAAGCTCATAGCAGTTCAACCCTTTCTGTCTCTTGCCGGCAGGTTAGTTTAAATAACCTTTCAGTTGTTCTAAATAGTCTTTCGCGTTTTCGGAGGATATGACTTGACAGCCGGTATCTACAAAAGATTTTATTGTCTCACCCTTCACTGATTTGACAGCAGTTTCTACCGCTTTATATCCCATGGTATATGCGGATTGAGCGCAGGTGGCAGTAATGGTACCGTCAATAATATTTTGTACACCGCTCTGGTTTCCATCAAAACCAACAATAATAACATCGTTTAATCCGCTTTGTTTACAGGCGGTTGCAGCTCCTGCAGCTGTATCGTCGTTATGGCATAATACAATCTGAATGTCACCGCTCTGGGCTGTAATCATATTTTCCATCACGTTGGCAGCCGTATCAGGATTGGACTGGGCATACTGTACGGATACGATGTCGATTCCATTTTCGTCCATTGCCCTGGTGTAACCGGCCTGTCTGGCATCGCTGGTTGCATTTCCTTCAACACCGCCAATAATCACGGCTTTTGTTCCTTTTCCGGCTTTTTCAGCAGCAAACAATCCTCCCTGATAGGCTGCTTTGTCATTGCCGGTTCCTACAAAAGCAACTTTTCCAGGAATTTCTGCATCTGTATCAACAGTTATGATTGGTATTTTTACATCACCAATAACACTTGCAACGGATTCTGACTGAAGGGGAGAGATTACAAAAGCATCGATTCCTCCGGCGAGCATGGTCTCAATCATATTGTTCTGCTCATCGTAGGCAGTTTCTGAAGCGGGGCCCTGAAGGTCAACTTTAACACCTAAATCCTTTGAGGCAGCATTGACTCCGGCAGCAACGTAGCTCCAGTATTCGCTGGAAAGCGTTTTTAGGATTACTCCAACTTTGATTTCTTTTTCAGAGGAAGCAGTTTCACTGCCTGCCGGGGGAGTGTCTGCTTTTTTTCCTGCACAGCCGGTAGCAGATACCAGTAAGGCAGATACTAACATCAGGGATAAGATTCTTTTTTTCATAGTTTAATCTCCTTTCAAAACAAATATTATACAAGTTGCATAAAATGATTCAATGTAATTAATATTTTATAGACAAAAACACAAGAAAACAATGGTATAATTTGTGTTGTAAGGGGGTAAATGTTTCGATATGGGGGGAATCAGGGGAAGAAAAAAAGCCTGACCGGCTTTTTTTGAGAAAGGAAGGACTAATCTTTAAGTAAACAGCCATTCTCAACTGTGAGATGTTTTCCTTTCATGGTATATGCTTCTGTGATATGGTTTGTAATGAGTATGACGGCAATTCCGGTTTTCAAAGCTTCATTAAGAAGGCTTATGGTCAGGGAACGGAGCTGATAATCCATGGATGAAAAGGGTTTGATACATACCATAACTTTAGGTCGAAGAAAAATCCAACGGTAATAAATCAGTTTCAGCTTACACTCATCACTGGCTTTATCCGCTCTTAGTAAAAGCTCTTTTTCTGTGAAAATTCCCTGGGTCATATTTTGTACCAGTTTCCGATATGACTTCTTAAAGGAAATACCTGAATTCTTCTGCATGAGCATAAAAATTAAGTTATCCATGATAGTCATATCGGTAAATACCATTTCATTGAGAGATCTGGCTTCAATAAAAACAATTTCATTTAGTATGGAGCGAAAACAAGTTTTGTATTGATAGGATATGATTGCTTTTGAAGTTAAGAAACGGCAGTTTTCCAGTATGGAGATGGCATGACTGCATTCTGCAGAGTTTGTATCAAGTATATTTACAAGTTCTCCTCCTTTTATATATTGGTCCAGAGAAACATATGGAGAGGACGGCTGTTTTTTAGCAGCAAAGCCAGCCGAAGTAATTGGTTGGTTTAATGAGGAAATGTCGTGACTGGGGATTATCCTGCTGATTGATCTGCCTTTTTTTATAATGGTAACCTCATCTGCCAGGTTCCATAAATCAGTATCGCTTCCTGAAACATAGAGAAAGGTCATGCCCTTCATTTTTAATTTTACAGTGAGATCAAAAAAATCTTTCATCTCTTCTTCTGATAAAAACATCTCCAGATCGGTAATGACAGCCAATTTTCGTCCAGATACGTAAGCGCGCAGGAGTTCAATCTGCTTTTGTCTGCCAAAATCCAGTGTATGTGCTTTGGCAGACATGGGAAGCGTTAGTTTAAGTTCTGTCAAAAGATCCGGAGCCTTCCGGCAAAGCAGGGATGCCCGGTTCCACCAAAGTACCCTGCTATTTGCCACAAAAATATTTTCCCCAACGCTTAGCTGGGAAAAAACACCTCTGTTCCTGCCGATAAAAGAGGTTTGTTTCCGGATCTGATCCTGGGAACGACGGGAATTTAACTTATTCCCATTCCAGTAAATCCAGCCGGAGTCAGGTTTTAATGTTCCTTCCAGAAGACTGAGAAAATTCTGTTTCTCGATTAGGTTGGGAATAATGGCAAAACAGATCTGCCCCTGAAAAGCACGCAGGCATAGGCCTTTGAGCAGGGTTTGATTTCCTTCAGAGCAGTAAATATTCTCGTATCGCAGTACTTCCTGTTTCATTTTCCCAGCCTTTCTGCTTCATCAAGTATGTAGGGAAGCGTAAATGAGACCTCTGTACCGGAAGCTGGCGAACTAAACAAGTGTAATCCATATTCCTCTCCCATAAGAAGGCGGATTCTGGAATTTACATTATTCAGTGCAATACCGCCTTTTTTATCTTCTCTGACGGAACCATTGCCTCCTGCCATATGTAAGAGCGTATCATTTAGATATTCCAGAGTGGATTCATCGATTCCAACGCCATTATCTGTAACGGAAATATACAGGATAGTATCGCTGTGATCAATATCTATTATCACGTTTCCGCCTTCAATCTTTGGTTCCAATCCATGCTTAATTGCATTTTCAACAATAGGCTGAAGTGTGAGTTTGGGAATCCTTGCTTTTAATAGATTTTCCTCCTCCGGCAGCAGGATATCCAGATCAATTTTATCCTCGAAACGGTATTTCTGAATCAGAAAATAATTTCTGACGTTGGAAAGTTCCTCTTCCAGTGTTGTCAGGCTCTCCATGTTGGAAGTAGTATAGCGGAAAAAGACCGCCAGTGCTTCTGTGATCTTTCCAATCTCCGGGACACCTGCCATAATGGCATCCGAACGGATGGATTCCAGTACATTATAAAGAAAATGAGGATTAATCTGGTTTTGAAGAGCGAGGTAGCGGGCCTGCTGTTTGGCATTCTCAATCATCTTGTCCTTATCCAGACTGGTATGAAGTCCTGATAACAATTCATCAAAGCTGGGAGATATTCCTTTCAGACTTTTAAAGAGCTCAGTAAAAATAATACCATTATTAAAAAGCTCTGCCTGCTTTTCCATAGAACCCAGAGGTTCCCATATCTTCACCTTTCCCCACAGAAGAGTAAGGATAAGTCCCAGGGCCAGAATGAATACCAGAAACACTGCAGGATAGTATTCCTGTTTGCGATTCGCCATAAGGATCAGTATAAGCAGGACGAGAGAAAGAATGTTCCAGGTTATGAGGAGACCGGTCCATAATATAAACCGGTTTTTCAACCATAGCTTTTTCAATCAATGACCTCCTTGTGAACGGTTGGTAAATAATTTCCGGTACTCATTAGGGGATACGCCAAGTGTCTTCTTAAACTGTCTGGTGAAAAATTTTATATCATTATAACCGGCCAGTTCTGCCACTTCACTAATGCTTCGTTCCTTCTCAGTCAGTAGTTTCTTTGCACTTTCAATACGCACCATTTGTATGTATTCCGTTAATGTTTTTCCTGTCTCCTTTTTAAAAAGAGAGGAAAAATAGGTATAGCTGAATCCTGTGTTTTTTGCCAGTTCTTCCAGTTTAATGTTGATTCCCCTGTTTTCTTCTATATAATGCTTGGCATAGATCACCGGTTTAATTTCTCTGTTCTTCAAATGTTCCAGGACATTTTGAAGTGTCTTACAAAGAGTCTCCTCCAAAAGGCAGAAAGTCTGCTCTATACTGGTACAGTGTTCATACATTTCAGAAAACCAGGCTTCTATTTCACTGTCTGTCAGGGTAGTATCCAGTTGTCTGAAACCTTTAAGGTAATAATTTAGAAGAACCAATAGATTTTTCTTTACCTGTAAGCAGGATGAGATACCCTCTGCTGTCATGATTTCTCTGGCGGCTTCCACGCATTTTTTAATTCCAGCCATATCAAATGCTTCCGGCTTGTTTTCCAGCAGCTCAGAGATTCTGGTATCAATGGATTTTGGTTCTGCTGGAAAAGGGACATATGATTTGATCTCGGAGACCGTGTTTAGACTTGTGAGAAGGCGGTTTCCTATGCCAATCCGGCTTTCCTTGATGCGGTGAATCAGCTGGAGACAGTTGTCAGCCGGCTCACTAATGACAGCATGAAAGTAAAGTCTGGGAAAAAGGTCCTGCAGACTGAGAACACGCTCTTTTATGTGATTAATGGATTCCAGCAGCTCTTTTCGGTCCAAAGCATTATAAAATAGAAGAAAATAAATTCCCTCTCTGGTAATTTCAGATATCCAGACCCAGTTGTGTGAGGAAAATTCCACTTCTGCGATTTCCAGAGTTTTTTCTGTCAGAAGCTGGTAGCTTTCTTCTGTAAATTCCCTGTAATTGATATTTGGTTTCACTGCAATGCAGCGGGATGAATCTTTTATGATATCAGCAGCATTGATTTCCGTTACTTCCTTTAATATGGTTTCTTCCTGCTCGCACAGTTTTTTTTGAAGAACCGTTTTGAGAAACAGATGTTTAAAGGTTCCGGTGTAAGTTTTTAGTGTTTCTTCAAGATGCAGGTGTGTTGATTGTTTCCACATCTGCTCGTGGGTTTCCTTAACCAGTTTTTTCAATGTACGGGTTAAGTCTTCCTGATTAATTGGCTTTAACAGATAATCCCTCACCCCAAATCTCATTCCCTGCTGGGCATATTGAAAATCTTTATAACCGCTGATGATAATGCATTTAAGAATATCATTCAGCTTTTTTGCTTCTTCAATCAGACAAAGCCCATCCATACCAGGCATGCGGATATCTGTAAGAAGAATATCCGGTTTTTTTTCATTAATCAGCTGCAGCGCAGTGATACCGTCGTATGCAGTCCCCAGCAGCTGGATTCCAATTTCATCCCAATTAACTAAATATTCGATGAGCTTACAGATCTTTTTTTCATCGTCTGCAATTACCATACCTAAAATTGCAACCATCTCCCGTTTTTTCATTTTATTACAGTATAGCCTTTTAGGTTAAGTATACTTCACAGTTAAGATATTCTCAACACAAATACTGAAAATAAAGAGAATAATTTGTCTAAAAATGTAAAAAGATAGAAGATGCAAAAAGAATAATGAGTAATAATGCCTGACAAATACATTTAAATCTACCTTTGAATAAAATAAATGCATAAAAATAAATGCTGGTATAGAATTGCCCAGCTCTCTATATATGTGACAAATTCCGGCATAGTAAATTTTCTTGCTATCGTTTGACTGATTTGGTATATTAATTATGAAATATGTACGGAAAAGTGCAAAAGAAATGGTGAGGGATGAATAAGGTGAACAAATTATGAATGCTATGGAAGCACGTAAGAGCCGGTTTTTTAAGAATATGTTTCTGTCCTATTGTCTGTTTATTATACTGAGCTTCCTGGTATACTCAGCTACGGTGATATATGAAGCAGTAAAGGTGAAGGAAAATCAGGCTGTGACATACTATGAAACCAAAGCTCAGGCATTTGCCAACGGTATGGATCAGCAGATTTACAATGCTCAGAATATTATATCAAACCTTAATAATTCTTCTTTGATCAATAAACTCTATATGACGGTTCAAATGAATAGTCCGGTGGATTCTTATCTGTTATACCAGATCTTAAATGATATTCGTTACCAGAAAACAGCGGGTGATGATTTTAATATTTCTGATGTTGTTTTAATGCTTAATGATTATAATAAAATATACACCAGTGATGAGGTTATCCATTTATCGGACCGCATCGATTTATCTGGATGGAATACAGACTGCTTAGCGGTTACGGATTTAAACACCTGCTTAAATATGAACAACAGCAAGCTCACTTTTTTCAAGCAATATCTGATTTACAGCGGTGCTTATCAATATGGTTCCGGATCACAGAGAGGAATTATCTGTGTTCTGTTTGAAAATCAGAAAATACAGGAGATGCTTAAGTCTGCCTCAGGGGAAGCCTGCGGCTATGCTGTTTATTATAATGGAAAACCTGTTATTAAGGAAGGGATTGAAGATGGCAGGTTTTTTAAACAGAATTCCAGGGTGAGTAATTTAATCTCTTATGAGATTATTGCAAAGAAAGACAAGTTTGGGTTTGAGCTGTCGGATCTGGGATCTATCGCCATGCTTTTTGGCTTTTTCATATGTATGGGTTATCTTATTATTGCTTACTTTTTTGCAAACAGGTATTCTTCACCATTTGAGAAGATACGGAATCTGGTAGGAAAAGAAAAAATTGTTTCCGGTGTGATGGATCTTCTGGGAGAACGAAATGGATATATGCAGCAGGTTCACAATATGTCTCCCTATGCCAGCCAGGGTATCCTTCATAGTCTTATTATGGGAAATGATGAGGAATCCGGAAATAAAGAGTTTATAAAAGAGTTTATTCAGTTAAAAAGAGTGTTTTTTATGACTGCAATGGTGGATTTGTATTTTGGAGAGAAGTGGGCAAAGGAAGAATCAAAAAAGGCGTTAAAGGCAATTTCGGATCTGGCAGAAAAGGAATCTGATGCAGAATTTAAGATTTTGTGCTATGAAAAGGATGCGCTGCATGTTTATCTGATTTTTAACAGCAATAATGGCGAACATCTGGAAGACAGGCTCTACGAATTTTTTGAAAAAATGAAAAAGACTCTGGGTGCTAAATGTGTGGTAACGGTTGGTGCGGATGATGTAAAGGAGGAGCTGGAGGAATTATCAGTTTCCTGTGATAATGTAATGCTGGCACTCGAGAAGATTCTCTGGGAGGGCAGAGGAATCATCTATTTTCATGATATTCAGTCAGACTGTTCCATGAATTATTACTTTCCTAAGGATGGAATCAGGCAGCTGACAAAAGGAATAAGGGATCAGGACAGAGAGAGTATCAGCCATTTTTTTGAAGAAATTGAAAAAAGAAACCAGATGGATTTTGATAACTCTGTTTATGCTGGAAAACTTCTGCTGAGTGAGTTGTATGTTACCGTGGTAAAAGCAATGCAGGCGGTCTGGGATCAGTGCGGCATTCCATTAAGAAGAGTGGACAAGTGTCCTCCATACCGAACCATGGAAGAAGTAATAGGCTATTACAGCAGTCTGGTAACAGACCTATTTTTTGAAATGTACCAGGCTGAAGAAATCAGAGATAATAACAACCAGTCAGATCTGGAATTAATTGAGTATATTAATCAAAATGACAAAGATCCGAATCTTTCTCTCACTCAGATCGCAGAACATTTTTCTGTGAGCAGCAAATACGTAACAGCTTTGGTGAAGAAGCAGTTTGGGATGACTTATTTAAAGTATGTACAGGAGAGGAGAATATCCCATGCCATTGATTTGTTAAAGAACTCTTCCCTTTCGCTTGAGAAAATTGCGGAGGAATGTGGCTATACCAATATGCTGACATTCAGAAGAAATTTCAAAGCAATTATGGCATGCAACCCAAGTGACTTCAGGGGAGATAAGACAGCGGAAGACGAATCGTTATAATTAAACAAATAAATAGAATAAAAGATGAAGAATGGATCAAAAAAGGACAACAAATCTTCTTACCTTTTTTGATCCATTCATTTTTTGTGTGCAAAATGTACTTGAAAAAAGTGAAACTAGCAAATAAATAATGCAATATATACAATAAACGTATCACTCATCAAATGGAAGGGGATTAAAGGAATGATTCGTAAAAAGCTTTCTAAGGAAGAGAAAAAGATGCTTTTTCGCAAAAATGTAAAGAGAGACAAATATCTGCTGCTGATGTTTGCACCAGTTTTGATCTACTATCTGATATTCGCCTATTTACCTATGACAGGTCTTGTAATGGCGTTTACACAATTTAAGGCAGGCAGCGGTATGATGGGGCTGTATACGGGATCTTTTGTGGGGCTTAAATGGTTTATTCAGTTTTTTAACTCACCGTATGCGTTCAGGCTGATCCGTAATACATTTTTACTGTCGTTTTATTCACTGATATTTGGGTTTCCTATTCCCATTATTTTTGCACTGTGTATCACTCAGATAAAAAGCAAGTATTTACAGAAAGGAACTCAGATTATTACATATCTTCCTTACTTCATCTCAACAGTGGTAATCTGCGGAATGATAACCAACTTTTTATCACCTTCCAGCGGTATTATCAATCAGTTCATTGTGAAGGCTGGAGGAACGGCGGTGAATTTCCTGGGAGAGCCAAAATGGTTTAGGGCTGTCTATGTAATATCCGGTTCGTGGCAGAGTTTCGGGTTTAATTCCATTATCTTTGTGGCTGCCATTATGGGAGTTGCGCCAGAGCTTTATGAAGCCATGAAGGTGGATGGTGCAAGTAAGGTTCAGACGATACGCTATCTGGTTCTGCCCAGCATTAAGCCGACTATCGTGCTTTTACTCATTATGTCACTGGGCAATTTGCTGAATGTAGGATTTGAGAAGGTTTATCTGCTTTACAACTCCGGAATTTACGAAACGGCAGATGTAATTTCTACCTATGTATACAGGCAGGGTATCGGAAATCAGAATTACAGCTATGCCACAGCAGTGGGACTGTTTAATTCTCTGATCGGTTTTGTCATCGTATTTACGGCTAACAGGCTGAGCAGAAAGCTGACAGAAACATCTGTATGGTAAGGAGGAAGAAATGAAACAGAAAAGCACATGGACAGAATTTAAAAATGAATGTATCACGGATAAGATATTTGATGCTGGTATCTGGATACTGATTGCAGCAGCAGTCTGTATTACTCTGTATCCTTTTGTATATGTAGTAAGCATTTCACTAAGCTCCGGCGAAGCGGTGAACAAGGGGATAGTAACACTGCTTCCGGTTGATATTAATCTGGATACATACCGGATGGTCATGGCTTATAAGGATCTGTGGATCTCTTATGGAAATACATTTTATTACACAATTACAGGAACCTGCTTAAACATCATATTTACCTGTCTGGCGGCATATCCGCTTTCCAGAAAACGGTTTTTCTTAAGAAAGAAAATGAATTTTCTATTGGCATTTACCATGTATTTTTCAGGTGGCCTCATACCAGGCTATCTGGTAGTAACCGGGCTTGGCCTGTATAACAGCAGACTTGCCATGATACTCCCGGTACTGGTCAGCGCCTATAATGTAATGATCTGCCGTTCTGCGCTTGAAGGCATTGCAGAGGAATTATTTGAGAATGCTTATCTGGAAGGGGCAAATGACTTTCAGATCTTATTAAAAATTGCTGTTCCTTTAATTAAACCAACGCTGGCAGTATTAACCTTGTATTATGCAGTGGCACGTTATAATGATTTTTTCAGCGCACTGCTTTATATCGGAAAGCAGAATCTGCAGCCATTACAGCTGTTTCTGAGAAGAATTCTTCTGATGGCCTCTACAGAGATCATGCAGGCTTCCGGAAATGCAACTGCAGCAAGTGCAGCAGCACAGTCCACCATTCAGATCAGATACGTCTGTATCGTTTTATCCATGGTGCCGATTGTATGTCTTACTCCCTTTATTCAGAAATATCTGGTGAAAGGAACAATGCTGGGGGCAGTAAAAGGATAATCATGTATTGATTATATATAATAAAAAGGAGGACGTTACAATGAAAAAGAGAGGATATTGGAAAGCAGCCGTATTATCGTCAATGATAGCTGCAGCGGCATTATCCGGGTGTTCAGGAAAGAACGCACAGACACAGCCAAAAGAGGATAACAACAAAGAGGCAGAATTTAATTATACAGGGGAAGCACCAGTTACAGATACTCCTGATGCAAAGGTCAGCATTCTGGCGCAGAATTCCTGGTATTCCACAGTAGATTATGCCAATGCGGACATCATTAAGACTATTGCATCCAATGCTGGGGTTACGATTGACTGGACACTTGTATCACCCACAAATTACAAAGACAGTGTAAGTCCTATGCTTGCATCAGGTGCGGATCTTCCTGATATCGTAGAACTACCGGATCTGGATGACAACATGACTTATATTACTGCAGGGCTTTTCTATCCACTTGACGAGTATATGAATTATATGCCTAATTACAAAAAGTTTCTGGATAACAACCCTAAGATAAAAGCCAGTCTTACTGCCGAGGATGGCCATATTTATTATGTGCCTCAGACGGTTGTAACGGATAACTATCAGCCGTGTACCATGATGAATATGCAGTGGTTAGATAAACTGGGGCTTCCGGTACCAACTACACTGGATGAGTTTGTGGAAGATCTCCGCGCATTCCGGGACAATGATATGAACGGAAACGGAGATAAAACCGATGAAATTCCATTAAGCGTTACAGCGAAGAATCTTCCTTATATGTTTGGTCCGGCGTTCGGGCTCAACCTGGTGGATGGTTTTTATGCTGATGAAAACGGGACCGTACACTATTCAGCGGCAGAATCTGTGAATTACAAGAAGTACCTTACATTTTTAAATGGTCTTTATAAAGAAGGGCTTTTAGAAGTTGAATATACTTCTCTTACCCGTGATCAGATTACAGAGCGTTGTGCAAGAAATATAACAGGTGCGACATTTGATTACAGCTGGCAGATGTCCCAGCTTTACAGCAAGCAGTATCCGGAGTATACTGGTGATAAGGGAATTATGGTTGGTATTCCTCCTCTTTCCGGAGAATCAAAAGGCTATTATCTGGGAAGAAACCCCATTGCCAATATATTCGGAATCAGCAAGTCTCAAAAGGACCCGCTTCTTGCCATTAAGTTTTTGGACTATGCTATGAGCGATGAAGCGCAGAACTATTATGTATGGGGACTTGAAGGAGAGAGCTACACCGTATCTTCAGATGGAAAAAAGGCTTATACGGAGAAAGCTTCTGATAATAACTGGCTTCAGCAGCTTGGTATCAATGCAGGATGTCTTCCATCCCAGCAGTCGGTAGAGGCAACGGATGTACTGCTTCCAAAATGGCATGTTGATAAGGATAAGGAGCTGCAGGCATTTTCTAAGGCACCATGGCCTTTCATCTACTCAACAAAAGATGAGCAGAATATAATTTCTCAGTATCTGGTTGATATCACTACTTATGTAGATGAAATGAATGTGGCATTTATTACGGGAACGACGGACTTAAGCACATTTGATTCCTATTTATCCACACTTGATAACATGGGATTAAAAGAATTGCTGAAGGTGAAGCAGCAGCAGTATGACCGTTTCGTTTCATCTACCAAATAATGATTTTAAGACCGGCACAGAGATTTACTTCTGTGCCGGTTTTTCACAGTTTTAATTATATCGTTTAAGAAAGGTTACAATATGGAAGAGAAAAAGAGAACTATCCCAATTTTCCGCTTTTATACCTGTGAAGAACAGCTTGTTAAAAGGATGAAAAAGAAGGGAAGAAAAAACAGATTTTGTGCGGAAACTAAAACAGATTATGAGATTTGGAAGCAGGAAACAAAACAGCTGTTAAAATCTCTCATCGGTCTGCACAACATGGAAGACTGTCCCTTAAACCCGGATTGTCTGGAACGTGTGGAGATAGAGGACGGAATTATACGTGAGAAGATTCTGCTTCAGGTTGAACCGGAAGTATATATGCCTGTTTATGTACTGATACCTCCAAAGAAGGGAGAAGAAAAGCTGAAATGCTTTCTGGCGCCTCCGGGACACCAGGGAGCAGGAAAATATTCGGTTGCCGGGGTTCGCTCGATTCCTTCAGTTGCAGATAAGATAGAACTGTTTCATTACGATTACGGCCTGCAGATGGCAAAGCTTGGTTATGTGGTACTTTGTCCTGATTGCCGTGGCTTCGGGGAGCGAAGGGAAGCTGCGCTGCAGGGAGAAGAGGAAAATGAATTTTTAAATTCAACCTGTTTTCATCTGGCGCATATGGCAGAACCGCTGGGCATGACTGTCATTGGCATGTGCACCTGGGATTTGATGAGACTGACTGATTATGTAAAGGAAAGGGGAGAATGGGATGAGGAGTCCATTGGCTGTGTGGGATTCTCCGGCGGCGGGATGCAGACGCTTTGGCTTTCTGCGCTGGATGACCGGATTAAAACAGTGATAATCAGCGGATACTTATATGGATACTCGGACTCTCTTTTAAGGCTGAATGGAAATTGCAGCTGTAATTATGTGCCTCATCTTTGGGAACATGTGGATATGGGGGATATTGGTGCGCTCCTGGCGCCAAGACCTCTGATGGTGCAGTCGGCCCGTTCCGATCATCTGAATGGCTACAGGGGATTGGAAAATGTTCTGGAACAGTTAGATGTGATCCGAAAGGCCTACCGGCTGTTTGGGGAGGAAAAAGAGATTTATCATGATGTCTGGGATGGGGGTCATTGTTTCCATGGAGAACATCTGGAGAAATTTTTAAAGGGATAAGATTTTGCCAATACTTCTTTCTTGTGATGAAAAACGTTCTATGTTATAATGATACTGGCTGGTTTTTTAGAAAACGGGTCATACAACAGCGATAGGGAGGTGTCTCTATGCCAGGATTCCACGATATTATCGGTCACGAGAGAATCAAGGAACATTTACAGAAGGCGATTGAATCAAACCATGTTTCCCATGCGTATATTCTTACCGGAGAAGCGGGAATGGGAAGAAAATCTCTGGCTAACGCATTTGCCATGACCTTGCTGTGTGAAAAAGGAACCAGTGAGCCGTGTATGCAGTGCCATGCCTGTAAGCAGGTCATGAGCGGGAACCATCCGGATCTTATTACTGTCACACATGAAAAAACAGCGGGTATCGGTGTAGATGACATCCGAAGTCAGATACAGGATACAATTATGATTCGTCCTTACAGCAGTTATTATAAAATTTATATTGTTGATGAGGCGGAGAAGATGACGGTTCAGGCTCAGAATGCTATTTTAAAGACCATCGAGGAACCCCCAGCCTATGCAGTTATTATGCTTCTTACTACCAACCAGGAGGCATTTTTGCCTACTATTCTCTCCAGATGCGTGCAGTTAAAATTAAAGCCGCTTAAGGATTCTGTTATTATTTCGTATCTGACAGGATCTTTTGGAATCGGAGAGAGCAGGGCGGAAGTATACGGAGCATTTGCCAGAGGTAATTTAGGACGTGCCATTCATCTGGCTGCGTCAGAAGAATTTCAGACGCTGTATCTGGATTTAATCCATATGCTGAAGCATCTAAAAGAGATGGATATCATGGAACTGCTTAATTATATCAGGAAGGTGAAGGAACAGGATCCGGATTTGTCTGACTGTTTGGATTTTATGCAGCTATGGTATCGGGATGTTTTAATGTTTAAAGTAACACAGGATATCAATCTTCTTGTTTTTAAAGAAGAATTTAATACAATGAAAGAGATGAGCGCTGCCAGCTCTTATGAGGGGATCGAATTGATTCTACAGGCCATAGATAAGGCAAGGGTCCGTTTAAATGCCAACGTGAATATGGAACTGGCGATGGAGCTTATGCTGCTTGTAATGAAGGAGAATTAATTGATGATAAAAGTTATTGGCGTCAGATTCCGGAATGCAGGAAAGATCTATTACTTTGATCCTGTAAATCTGGAGGCAAAGGCGGGAGATCATGTAATCGTAGAGACAGCAAGAGGGATTGAGTATGGTTATGTTGTTCTTGGTGCCCGTGAAGTAGAGGATGAGAAGGTAGTTCAGCCCTTAAAATCAGTGATCCGCATGGCTACCAAAGCAGATGATGAGGTGGAGAAAAAGAACCACGAAAAGGAAAAAGAAGCATTTAAGATCTGTAAGGATAAGATTAAAAAGCATGGTCTTTTAATGAAGCTGATTGATGCAGAGTATACATTTGACAACAACAAGGTGCTGTTTTATTTTACCGCAGACGGAAGAATTGATTTCAGGGAACTGGTGAAGGATCTGGCTTCTGTTTTTAAAACCAGGATTGAACTGCGCCAGGTAGGTGTCAGAGATGAAACTAAGATTGTGGGAGGAGTTGGTATCTGTGGAAGAACATTATGCTGCCACTCATACCTTTCTGAATTCATACCGGTTTCGATTAAGATGGCAAAGGAACAGAATCTCTCCTTAAATCCTACCAAGATTTCCGGTGTATGCGGAAGACTCATGTGCTGTCTGAAGAATGAAGAGGAAACCTACGAGGAACTGAACAGCAAGCTACCGGTAGTGGGTGATTTTGTGACCACAGATGACGGATTAAGGGGTGAAGTTCACTCTGTCAGTGTACTCAGACAGTTAGTCAAGGTAGTCGTGACCATTAAGGACGAAAAGGAAATCAGGGAATACAAGGTTGAGCAGTTAAAGTTTAAGCCCAGACGCCGCAGGGAGAAAAACCAGGTGGCAGATGAGGAGTTAAAGGCTTTGGAAGCACTGGAAAAGAAAGAGGGAAAGTCCAAGTTAGATGACAATTAAGTTAAAAGACAATGAACGGATTGATGACCTTTTGCGGAACGGTTATCAGATTATACAAAACCGGGATGGATTCTGTTTCGGTATGGATGCAGTCCTGCTCTCTGGCTTTGCAAACGTAAAGCCAGGGGAAAAGGCGGTGGATCTTGGAACTGGCACAGGAATTATTCCCATTCTTTTGGAAGCAAAGAATCAGGGGCTTCATTATACCGGGCTAGAGATCCAGGAAGAAGTGGCTGATATGGCATCAAGAAGTGTGGAGCTGAATCATCTGGAAGATAAAATATCCATTGTCAGAGGAGATATAAAGGAAGCCAGCCGTTTATTTGGTGCGGCTTCTTTTGATGTGGTGACCTCCAATCCTCCCTATATGAATGATGCCCATGGCCTGAAAAATCCGGATCTGCCAAAGGCAATATCCCGTCATGAAGTGTTGTGTACGCTGCAGGATGTGACGAGGGAAGCAGCAAAGCTTCTCCGTCCGGGAGGGCGGTTTTACCTGGTTCACAGGCCTCACAGGCTGATTGAAATTATAACAGCATTAAAAAGTGTGGGGATGGAGCCTAAACGAATGAAGATGGTTCATCCCTTTGTGGATAAGGAAGCCAATATGGTCCTTATTGAAGCGGTAAGAGGGGGGCGGTCCATGATCAAGGTGGAGGCACCGGTTGTTGTTTATAAGGAACCAGGGGTATATACGGACGAGATTTATACGATTTACGGATACTGACCGACAGATTAAAAAAGAATCTTTGCAGGGAGCAGGAAAAATGGACGAAAAAAAAGGTAAATTATATTTATGTGCCACTCCCATTGGTAATCTGGATGACATTACCTTGCGGGTTTTAAATACATTAAAGGAAGCCGATTTAATTGCAGCGGAGGATACCCGTCACAGCATTAAGCTTCTGAATCATTTTGATATTAAGACTCCCATGACCAGCTACCACGAGTACAATAAGGTGGAAAAGGCAGTTTATCTGGTTGAGCAGATGAAACAGGGGGTTATGGTGGCTCTTATTACAGACGCCGGAACTCCTGGGATCTCTGATCCTGGAGAAGAACTGGTGAAGCAGTGTTATGAGGCTTCCGTGGAGGTGACTTCTCTGCCAGGTCCGGCTGCTTGTATTACAGCGCTGACGCTGTCCGGACTGGGAACCCGGCGTTTTTGTTTTGAGGCGTTTCTGCCCGCGGATAAGAAGGAAAAGCAGTGGATTTTAAATGAACTGAAAGATGAAACAAGAACTATCATACTCTATGAGGCGCCTCATCGTCTGGTCCGGACTTTAGAAGAGCTTTATCAGGCATTGGGTGAACGGAGAATAACGGTCTGCAGAGAGTTGACAAAGCGGTATGAGACGGCTTTTCGAACTACCTTTACTCAGGCATTAAGTACTTACCAGAACGAGGATCCTAAGGGGGAATGTGTCATTGTAGTAGAGGGGAAGAGTTTTGAGGAGATACGCATGGAGCAGACAAAAGTTTTTGAAGAGATGTCTGTGGAAGAACATATGGAGCTTTATGAGCGCCAGGGAATGGACAGAAAAGAAGCCATGCGTATGGTTGCAAAGGACCGTGGAATCAGTAAAAGAGAGGTTTATCAGTATCTGCTGAACAGGGAAATATAAAAAAAATCTTGACAAGAGGCGTTTATTTTAATAAAATTATTTTGATATTCAAAATATTTGAGATGTAAAACAATCCAACGAGGCATGATTTCATTCCAGGCCGGAAGATACCGGAATGGAACAGAAGCATGAATGGGGGAAATCTATGACAACAAAAATAATTGGAACAGGTTCAGCAGTACCGGACCGGGTTGTGACCAATGATGATCTGGCAAAGATCGTGGAGACCAGTGACGAATGGATCCGGTCCAGAACTGGAATTTTAGAACGCCGGATTGCAGAGGCTCAGTCTGGAACTACGGATCTGGCTATAAAAGCAGCAAAGGCTGCGTTAGAGGATTCCGGTATATCCGCAGATGAACTGGACATTATTATTCTGGCTACTTCTACTCCTGACCGCTGCTTTCCAAGCGGAGCATGTGAGGTACAGGCGGCCATTGGCGCACATGGAGCAATCGCTTTTGATTTAAGTGCTGCATGCTCTGGTTTTATCTATGGCTTTCATACAATTTCTGCATTTTTTCAGGCTGGCATCTATAAAACAGGTCTGGTGATCGGAGCAGATACGTTAAGTAAGCTGATTGACTGGACGGACAGAGGATCCTGCGTACTTTTTGGAGATGGTGCAGGAGCTGCCGTAGTCCGGGCAGAAGAGACAGGAACGCTTTATATGACCATGGGTGCGGATGGCACAAGAGGAAATGCTCTGGACTGTGTATCACGGACTACAGGAAATTTCCTGACTGGTCAACAGCCGGAAACTGGCTATATGTCCATGGATGGGCAGGAAGTGTTCCGGTTTGCAGTAAAAACTGTTCCGGAAGCGATCTTAGAAGTGCTTTCTGAGAGCCGAACGGATCTAAGTGAAATTAAGTATTTTATCCTGCATCAGGCCAATTACCGGATCTTCGAATCCATCGCAAAGCGGCTGAAAGTACCCATGGAGAAATTTCCTACCAATCTGGAACGGTATGGTAACACATCGGGAGCATCGGTTCCTTTACTGTTAGATGAATTAAACAGAGCGGGAGAGCTTAAGCAGGGAGATAAGATTGTACTTGCCGGATTTGGGGCAGGACTTACCTGGGGAGCCACTCTGATGGAGTGGTAATTAATAGGACTAATACTTTGGAAATCAAAGTAATAGCATATAAAAAATGAATACGACGAAGCAAAAGGAGATTAGAAGATGTTAGAAAAAATGAAGGAAATAATAGCAGAGCAGTTAAATGTAGAGGAAGGAGTTATTAAACCAGAATCATCTTTCAAAGAAGATTTAGGAGCAGATTCCCTTGATTTATTTGAGCTGGTTATGGCTCTTGAGGATGAGTATTCGGTTGAAATTCCCTCCGAAGATTTAGAGAAGTTAACAACAGTACAGCAGGTTATGGACTATTTAAAAGCAAAGGGCGTGGAAGCGTAATGAATACCAGAATTACCCAACTTTTGGGTATCGAATATCCAATCATACAGGGCGGTATGGCATGGGTTGCGGAGCACCATCTTGCAGCAGCAGTTTCAGAAGCTGGTGGTCTGGGATTAATAGGCGGAGCCAACGCACCAGGTGAAGTGGTACGTGAGGAAATCCGTAAAGCAAAGAAGCTGACTAATAAGCCAATTGGTGTAAATGTTATGCTTTTAAGTCCTCACGCAGAAGATGTGGCTAAGGTGATTGTGGAGGAAGGCATTAAGGTGGTAACCACCGGGGCTGGTAATCCGGAGAAATACATGGAGATGTGGAAGGCAGCAGGGATTAAGGTAATTCCCGTGGTTGCGTCCGTAGCTCTTGCAAAACGAATGGAACGATATGGTGCGGATGCGGTTGTTGCGGAAGGGTGTGAATCCGGCGGACATATTGGAGAGCAGACCACCATGACTTTAGTTCCCCAGATAGCAGATGCGGTATCCATACCTGTTATAGCAGCTGGTGGAATCGGTGACGGAAGAGGAATCGCCGCAGCATTTATGCTGGGTGCAGAGGCTGTTCAGATCGGAACCAGATTTGTGGTTTCCAAAGAATCTATAGTACATGATAATTACAAACAGAGAATTATAAAAGCAAAGGATATTGACTCGGCAGTAACAGGACGTACACACGGGCATCCGGTAAGATCTTTAAGAAACCAGATGACCAGACAGTATGTGAAGCTGGAGGAAGAAGGAAAATCCTTTGAAGAACTGGAATATTTAACCCTTGGAACCCTTCGGAACGCAGTTTTAGAGGGAGATGTAATTAACGGCACAGTTATGGCCGGACAGATTGCGGGTATGATCAGCAAGGAACAGACGTGTAAGGAAATGATAGTAGAAATGATGGAACAGGCCGGGAAGCTTCTTGGCCGTTAAAGAGGAGTTTATGACTATGAGCAAGATCGCATTTATTTTCCCAGGCCAGGGCGCACAGTACTGCGGTATGGGCCAGGATTTTTATGAGCAGACAGCAATTGGAAAAGAAATCTATGATATGGCATCAGGGCTTCTTGGTTTTTCCCTGCCGGAACTCTGCTTTGAGAAGAATGACCGGCTGGATATTACAGAGTATACGCAGGCTGCTATGGTGACAACAGGTATCGCTATGATGAGGGTGCTGGAAGAAAAAACAGGGATCAGACCGGATATAACGGCTGGTTTAAGCCTGGGAGAATATTGCGCACTTGCAGCAGCTGGTGTGATGAGTGATCAGGATGCAATCTTAACAGTCAGACAGAGAGGAATCTTTATGCAGGAAGCGGTTCCTGCCGGGCTGGGAGCGATGTCAGCGGTTCTTGCTCTGGATGCTGCTAAAATTGAAGAAGTATTGAGCCAGATTGACGGAGTCCAGATTGCAAATTATAACTGCCCGGGGCAGATTGTTATATCAGGAAAGAAAGAAGCGGTAGAGGAAGCCGGTGAGAAGCTGCTGGCAGCTGGCGCAAAGAGAGTGATTGGCTTAAATGTCAGCGGTCCGTTCCATTCCAGGATGCTGACCGGTGCCGGTGAAAAACTGGGTACAGTCCTTGAGAATATTGAAATTCATAAGCCTGTGATCCCTTATGCAGCAAATGTAACAGCAGGTTACGTGACTGAGGCAGATGAGGTTAAGCCCCTGCTGATCCGTCAGGTATCATCTTCCGTTAAGTTCCAGCAGAGCGTGGAAGCCATGATAGCGGACGGAGTGGATACATTTATAGAAATCGGACCTGGTAAAACCCTTGCAGGGTTTATTAAAAAGATAACGAGAGATGTAAGAGTCTTTAATATAGAAAAACTGGAAGATATTGATAAATTAGTGGAAATTTAACGGGGAGGTGCCAGATATGTTAGATGGGAAAATAGCGGTTGTCACCGGTGCCAGCAGAGGAATCGGAAGAGCGATTGCGTTAAGACTGGGACTGGAAGGAGCCACTGTAATTGTCAATTATAACGGCTCGGAGGAAAAAGCTCTCCAGGTAGTAAAGGAGATTGAAGAAAAGGGCGGAAAAGCGGAAGCAATTGCCTGTAATGTATCCAATTTTGAAGCATCAGGTGCATTTTTAGATGGTGTGATTAAAAAGTATGGAAGGCTGGATATTCTTATAAACAATGCAGGTATTACCAGAGATAATCTTCTAATGAAAATGTCTGAAGAAGAGTTTGATGCTGTAATCAGTATTAATTTAAAAGGTGTATTTAACTGCATGAAGCATGTTTCCCGCCAGATGATTAAGCAGAGAGGCGGAAGGATCATCAACATTTCTTCTGTATCTGGAATTCTTGGAAATGCAGGTCAGGCAAACTACTGTGCAGCTAAGGCAGGAGTGATTGGTATGACAAAATCATTTGCCAGAGAGTCTGCCAGCAGAGGAATAACGGTTAATGCGATAGCTCCCGGATACATTGAGACAGATATGACAAATGTGCTGTCTGATACCGTAAAAGCGGTATCTATGGAGCAGATCCCTATGAGACGTTTTGGAACCCCGGAAGATGTTGCGGCTGCGGCAGTATTTCTGGCATCGGACCAGGCTGGTTATATCACCGGTCAGGTCATCAGTGTAGATGGCGGAATGGCTATGTAAAAAGGAGAGTAACGGTATGAATAGAAGAGTGGTAGTAACCGGTATGGGAGCAATAACTCCAATTGGCAAGGATGTGGATAGTTTCTGGAATGGTCTGAAAGAAAAAAAGGTTGGAGTTGCGCCGATTGTTCAGTTCGATACATCAGATTTTAAAGCAACACTTGCTGCAGAGGTAAAGGATTTTGATCCAAAGGATTATATGGATCCGAAAGCCGCCAAGCGCATGGAACGTTTTGCCCAGTTTGCAGTGGCAGCTACGAAGGAAGCGCTTGAAATGTCAGGAATTGATATGCAAAAAGAAGATCCTTATCGTGTGGGCGTTAGTGTGGGTTCCGGGATTGGAAGTCTGCAGGCCTTAGAACGAGAGCATAAAAAATTATTGGAAAAAGGTCCGGGCAGAGTCAATCCTCTTTTGGTTCCCATGATGATATCCAATATGGCAGCAGGAAATGTGGGGATTCAGTTCGGATTAAAGGGGAAGTGTATTAACGTAGTGACGGCCTGTGCCACAGGAACGCATTCCATTGGAGAGGCGTTCCGATCAATCCAGTATGGGGAAGTGGATGTGATGGTGGCTGGAGGTGCGGAAGCAAGCGTTACACCTATCGGTGTGGCCGGATTTACGGCTCTTACTGCACTTACTACTTCAGATGATCCACTCCGCGCTTCCATCCCATTTGATAAGGATAGAAGCGGCTTTGTCATGGGAGAAGGTGCAGGCGTAGTGGTATTGGAAGAACTGGAACACGCGCTTTCCAGAAATGCCGTAATCTACGGAGAAGTAGTCGGTTACGGGGCAACCTGTGATGCATACCATATTACCTCTCCGGCTGAGGACGGAAGCGGGGCTGCAAGAGCTATGACTGATGCTATTAAGGATGCCGGTATTACAGCAGACTCAGTGGATTATGTCAATGCTCATGGTACCAGCACTCATCACAACGACTTATTTGAAACCATGGCAATTAAAGCCGCTTTGGGTGAACATGCTAAAAATGTGAAAATCAGTTCCACAAAATCTATGGTTGGGCACCTTCTGGGTGCGGCAGGCGGCGTGGAATTCATTGCCTGTGTGAAATCTATACTGGATGGATTCGTTCATGCTACTGCAGGTCTTGAAACAGAAGGAGAAGGCTGTGATTTAAACTATACAAAAGGGGAAGGGGTTTCCTGTGACATAACCTATGCTATCAGCAATTCCCTGGGTTTTGGCGGTCATAATGCCAGCATTCTTGTAAAGAAGTTTGAACAGTAGGAGGCATTTAT
Organism: Clostridium boliviensis; assembly: GCF_033342255.1. Lineage (NCBI taxonomy): Bacteria > Bacillati > Bacillota > Clostridia > Eubacteriales > Clostridiaceae > Clostridium > Clostridium boliviensis. The sequence continues at coordinate 130,410 of NZ_JAWONS010000102.1, read as the reverse complement.
AATGGAAATAAATGATGTAATCAGACTGATGCAGGCCGTTTCAGAACAGGGTCTCACCAGTTTTAGGCTGGAAGATGGAGATATTAAGTTATCCATAAAGAAAGAGAAACAGATGGTGATTGCAGCAGAAGGAGATTTTGTTCAGAGAAGTCTGGAGATTCCTGCTTATGCCGGTCAGGAGACGAAAACTCTGGAGAATGGAATGGATCCGGAAAAAGCGGAGATACTGGCTACCGATAAAGTAGTATCCTCTCCGTTAGTAGGAACGTTTTACAACGCTTCTTCACCAGACAGCCCACCGTTCGTAAAAGCCGGAGATACGGTTAAGAAAGGTCAGACACTTGGTATCATTGAAGCCATGAAGCTGATGAATGAGATTGAATGTGAATACGATGGTGTGGTAGAAGCCGTTCTGGTTGGAAATGAAGATGTGGTGGAATACGGTCAGCCTCTGTTCCGTATCCGGTAATTTATTGTAAAATCTAAGAGAGGTCCAGGGTCGGACCTCTCTTTTAAACATAAGGAGAGAGTATGATGTTAGGTATAAAAGAAATTCAGGAAATTATTCCTCACAGACACCCGTTTTTACTGGTAGACTGCATTGAAGAGCTGGAGCCAGGTATAAAAGCAACAGGGTATAAATGCGTCACGTATGATGAGTCTTTTTTTCGGGGACATTTTCCGGAAGAACCGGTTATGCCTGGTGTTTTAATCATTGAGGCTCTGGCACAGGTTGGAGCGGTTGCGATCTTAAGCATGGAAGAAAATAAAGGAAAGATTGCGTATTTCGGTGGAATTGACAAAGCTAAATTTAAACAGAAAGTCATTCCCGGAAGCAAATTAAAGCTGGAATGTGAAATCATAAAAAGAAAGGGTCCGGTAGGCGTTGGGAAAGCGGTTGCTACCATTGACGGTAAGATTGCAGCCAGTGCAGAACTGACATTTATGATTGGATAGGTGGAGACCAATGTTTGATAAGATTTTAATTGCCAACCGCGGTGAGATTGCGGTAAGAATCATAAGAGCCTGCAGGGAGATGGGGATTAAAACGGTTGCGGTCTATTCGGAAGCAGACCGGGAAAGCCTTCACACCCTTCTGGCAGATGAAGCCATTTGTATTGGTCCCGCACCGTCAACACAGAGCTATTTAAATATGGAACGGATTCTCACTGCAACTGTCGCCATGAAAGCAGATGCAATTCACCCTGGATTTGGGTTCCTTTCTGAAAATGCCAGATTTGCGGAGCTTTGTGAAAAATGCAACATTACCTTTATCGGACCGGATGCAGGAATCATCAATAAGATGGGAAATAAATCGGAAGCCCGAAAAACCATGATGGAAGCAGGCGTTCCGGTAGTTCCGGGAGGCAAGGAAGCAGTTCACCATGTGGAAGAAGCCAAAAAAATGGCTGAGCGGATCGGATTTCCTGTTATGATTAAGGCGTCATCAGGCGGCGGCGGAAAAGGAATGCGAATCTCCAGAAGTATGGATGATTTTGATGCTAATTTTAAAAATGCCCAGATGGAATCGGTAAAAGGTTTTTCCGATGATACCATGTATATTGAGAAATATATTGAAAAACCAAGACACATTGAATTCCAGATACTTGCAGATCAGATAGGTCATGTCATTCATCTGGGGGAACGGGACTGCTCCATCCAGAGAAGGCACCAGAAGGTTCTGGAGGAATCACCTTCTGCCGCAATTTCAGAGGAACTTCGCCACCAGATGGGTGAGGTTGCAGTTCGTGCAGCAAAAGCGGTTGGATATGTAAATGCAGGGACTATTGAATTCTTGCTGGATAAGGATAAGAATTTCTATTTCATGGAGATGAATACCAGAATCCAGGTAGAGCATCCGGTAACAGAGATGGTAACCGGACTGGACCTGATAAAGGAGCAGATCCGGATTGCAGCAGGAGAACCTTTGAGTGTGACGCAGTCTGATATCACAATTGCCGGTCATGCTATTGAATGCAGAATTAATGCAGAAAACCCGTCGAAAAATTTCATGCCCTGCCCTGGTCTTATTAAAAATGTCCATGTACCGGGAGGCAATGGAGTACGAATTGATACCCATATTTACAATGATTATAAGGTTCCTGCAAATTATGATTCCATGCTGATGAAGCTGATTGTTTATGGGAAGGATCGTACAGAAGCTATTGCGAAGATGAGAAGTGCCCTGGGAGAACTGATTATTGAAGGAATTGAAACTAATATAGATTTTCAGTTTGATATTTTAAGCCATGAGGCATATCGAGACGGTGACGTGGATACGGATTTTATTCCTAAATTTTTCCCGGATTATGTCCGGTAAGCAGGGAAAGGAGCAGATCTTATGTTAAGAGACATGTTTAAGAAGACGTATACCCTGATTGACAGTAAATACAGGACTGTGGAAAAAACGGGGGAACCAAATATACCGGAAGGGCTATGGAAAAAATGTAATAAATGCTGCCAGCCAATCTATGGGGAGGATGTCAGGAATAGTCATTACATCTGTCCAAAGTGTAAAGGATATTTCCGGGTTCATGCTTATCGGAGAATTGAAATGACTGCAGATCCGGGGACTTTTGAAGAATGGGATAAAGAGATGGAGTTTGAGAATCCTCTTGATTTTCCCGGATATGAAAAGAAGATCGCTGCGGCAAGAGAAAAAACAGGACTTTCAGAAGCCATAGTGACCGGTATCTGCGAAATCAATGGTCAGAAGACTGTCTTAGGGGTTTGCGACGCAGGATTCATTATGAGCAGTATGGGGCATGCGGTAGGAGAGAAGATTGCCAGAGCTGTGGAGCGTGCTACTGAAACGAAGCTGCCTGTAATCTTATTTGCATGCTCAGGCGGAGCCAGAATGCAGGAGGGTATCGTGTCTTTAATGCAAATGGCAAAAACCTCAGCGGCATTAAAACGACATCATAAGGCGGGGCAGCTTTATATCAGCGTTCTGACAGATCCAACAACTGGTGGTGTCACAGCAAGCTTTGCGATGCTTGGAGATATCATCCTTGCTGAGCCGGGAGCGTTAATAGGTTTTGCCGGCCCCCGTGTGATTGAGCAGACCATAGGACAGAAGCTGCCGGAAGGCTTCCAGAGGGCAGAGTTTTTAATGGAGCATGGATTTGTCGATAAAATTGTTCCAAGAGAAGAGATGAAGGATACACTAACCGCGATTTTAAGGCTCCACAATACACACAATCAGGAAGAGTTTTGTGTGGATAACCGGGTAGAAGATCATAACCCGTGTGGAAAAAAGAGCGGTTTCTGGTCTAAGAAGAATAAACGAAGCCCATGGGATACGGTACAGCTTTCCAGGAGTGCGGACCGTCCGGTAGCTTCTGATTATATTCATCAGCTTTTTGATGATTTTATGGAGTTTGCAGGAGACCGTTATTTTAAAGATGACGGAGCAATTATAGGCGGAATTGCCACTTTTCATGGTATGCCTGTTACAGTCATCGGGCAGGAAAAAGGAAAGAATACAAAGGATAATATCAGGCGTAATTTTGGTATGCCGTCACCGGAAGGGTATAGAAAGGCCTTAAGGCTGATGAAGCAGGCAGAGAGTTTTAGACGTCCGATTATCTGTTTTGTGGATACCCCGGGAGCGTTCTGCGGTCTTGAAGCAGAGGAGCGGGGGCAGGGCGAGGCCATCGCCAGAAATTTATTTGAGATGACAGACTTAACAGTCCCGGTTCTTTCTATTGTGATAGGAGAGGGCGGAAGCGGCGGAGCGCTTGCCATGGCAGTAGGCAATGAAGTATGGATGATGGAAAACTCCATCTATTCCATTCTTTCTCCGGAAGGCTTTGCCTCCATTTTGTATAAAGACAGTAAAAAAGCGAATGATGCAGCCAGAGTTATGAAAATCACAGCAAAAGATCTGATGGATCTTGGTCTGATTGAGAGGGTGATACCGGAAGAAGAGCCTGCCTGTGCGGAAAACCTTCCGGAAATCGCAAAGGAAATAGACCGGGCCTTGATGGAATTCTTTACAGATTTTCTTTCTATGACTGGGGAAGAACTTGCAAATCAAAGATATGATAGATTTAGGAGAATGTGATGGGAACATTAAAACCATTGGTAATTGGAGATCTGGTGGCAAAATATCCGGTAATACAGGGCGGAATGGGAGTTGGAATCAGTCTTTCATCCCTTGCCGGAGCTGTGGCAAAGGCCGGAGGAGTGGGAATTATATCAACGGCTCAGATTGGTTTTAAACAGCCGGATTTCCTTAAGAATCCTTTAGAAGCCAACTTGCGTGCAATCGGTGAGGAAATGAAAAAAGCAAGAGAAATTGCACCAGATGGAATTATTGGCTTTAATATTATGGTTGCCACCAAAAATTACGCCAGCTATGTAAAAAAAGCGGTAATGGCCGGAGCGGATATTATCATCTCTGGAGCAGGCCTGCCTGTAAGTCTTCCGGAATATGTGGCGGAAGCAGCAGAAGAGGCCGGTATCAAGCTGAAAACAAAGATCGCCCCTATTGTTTCTACAGTAAAGTCAGCAATGGTTATCTGTAAAATGTGGGACCGCAAATTCCATCAGGCGCCGGACCTGGTTGTGGTGGAAGGCCCTTTGGCAGGCGGACATCTTGGATTTTCCAGAGACGATCTGGCGGAACTGGGCGTAGATACAGAGGATGTGGAGCGCACATTCCATCAGTCAGAATATGACGAGGAAATAAGAGGGATTATCCGCCTTGTGAGAGAGTATGGCGAAAAGTATAATAAAGTGATACCTGTAGTTACTGCGGGTGGAATATATACGCATGAGGACGTAATGCATCAGATTGATCTGGGTGCTGACGGTGTTCAGGTTGCAACCAGGTTTGTGACAACCGAGGAATGTGATGCTCCCCAGGAGTTTAAAGACGCCTATATTCAGGCGAAGAAAGAGGATATCGTTATTACAAAAAGTCCGGTCGGGATGCCGGGCAGAGCCATAAAAAATTCATTCTTAAACCATGTAGCAGATACTCCGTTCCGTTTGGAACACTGCTACGATTGTCTGGAGAAATGTGACAAAAAGACGATACCATACTGTATTACAAAAGCGCTGATTTCATCGGCAGAAGGAAGAACCGATGAAGGTCTGGTATTTTGCGGAAGCAATGCTTACAGGGCAGAGAAGATGGAAACAGTAGAGGAAGTAATAAAGGATCTTTGCTCATAAACTTAACTTTTGGGGAATAGGATAAAAGAAAACAATGAAATGTGGAATGACGGATGTTAAATTATCTCTGGGCATTTATGATACTGGCAGGGGTTATATGGGGAGCGCTTCATGGTAATTTGAGTGCTGTAACGGATGGAGCTCTAACCTCTGCAAAGGAAGCCGTTATGTTGTGTGTTACCATGCTTGGAATTATGTCTTTTTGGACTGGACTGATGGAGATAGGGAAGAAATCAGGGCTGATTGAGCGGCTGTCTTCAAAGATGGGACCAATTCTGCATTTCCTGTTTCCCAGGATTCCCGATAAGCACCCTTCTCTGGAACATATATCCACGAATATCATAGCCAATATTCTGGGGCTGGGCTGGGCCGCAACTCCTGCCGGGTTAAAAGCAATGGAATCCTTACAGGATTTAGAAAAAACCAGGAGAAAAGAGTATTCGGAGGGAAAGAAAATCCGCAAACCCGTTTCCGAGGGAACTGCCAGTAACGAAATGTGCACCTTTATGATTATTAATATATCATCACTCCAGCTGATACCTGTTAATATGATTGCTTACAGAAGCCAGTACGGTAGTCTGGATCCTACGGCAATAGTGGGGCCTGCGATTGCAGCCACACTTTTTTCCACTGTAATAGGAGTGGCCTTATGCAGGCTGCTCGACCGTTAATACGTGATCAGGCATAAAGCTGCCGGTCCTCCCCATGAGGGAAAGACCGGCAGCTTTTATATTACTTTGTTTTAAATGAACAGTTTTCAACAGTAGCGCCGACGATGACATCTTTACTTGCACCGCCGCTGGAAATACAGCCTGTAAACTTGTGAGTCCCTGATGAGGGGGCTTTTGGAAAATAGAAGTTAACGTTGTTGTTCTTTCCGGTACAATTCTTAAGGGTGATATAACCAGTATTGTTATTCTGGTCGAACCCTCTTTTCCTGTTTCCAATGGCGGTGCAGCCTTCCAGGTAATGATTATCACGAGTATAATTTCCGCCGACTTTGAAGCCTTGTCCATTTCCATCGCCTTTACCATTGTACGAAGCTTCACAGTTATATAATTTAACTGCATTGCCGGCGGAATAGAAATCAAAACCGTCATCTGAGTTGTTAAGTGCAATACAGTTTTTAAAAACATTTCCGCTTCCAATACTTAATTTGGCTGCAAAACCATCTGCATTCTCACCATTGGTCTTGGCATCATAGTTATAGGTTGAGGTAACACGTGTAATCTCGTTATTGTAGGCACCGTTGCTCATCTGAAGGCCGGTGTCGCCGCATTTGGTAATGAAGCAGTCCAGTACCCGGTTATTCCCTCCGCTGATATGTATTCCGTTATCTCCGGCATTTTGAATGGTCAGACCAGAAATAATCCAGTAATTTCCGGTAATCTGGAAGCCCCTGGAGCTGTCAGCATATGGCTGGCTGGAGAAGTCAACGACTGGTTTGTGGCCGCTGTAATTTAAGATTTTAATGGGTGAACTGGAGGTGCCGCTCTTGCTTAATTTATATGTTTTTGAGGAGCGATAGGTGCCATTCATTAAAAAAATGGTGGTACCTGCGGACGCGTTGCTTAATGCCTTATCGATTGTCTTAAATGCCTTGTCTTTTGATTGGCCGTTATTGGAGTCGCTGCCGTTTGCTGATACATAATAATCTTTTGAAGCTGCCTGTGCAGGTGTTGAACTGATGATACACAGGCCGGTGATCATGAAGCAGGTAGTGATGATACTGATGATTCTTTTTCCATTTCTCATATCTTATCCCCTTTCTTTCTGCCTGGATTCCGAATCAGTTATTTGAACCGGTTTTCCCAGATTTATAATTAGATACTAAAATAGTAAAAATTATTTGTCAATAAAAAAGGAGGGGATTTTCAAATTATTCCAAAATGTCATAAATAATACTGTAATTAGCAGGAAAATCAATGGACTAAAGTTATAAAATTAAAAAGTAATTGGGCAGTTACCTTTAATTCAATTGCTTAAAAAATCATAATTTTAATTTGATGAATTTTTCAAATAAAATATTAAAAACAATAAATAACATACCAATTGGTATGATCTATATATCAAAGGTATGATGAATTTTCCTATACAATTATACAAAATTAACAAAAAATAATAAAATAATTGTTATAATATGATGAAAATTAAAATAATTGCTGAAAGTATATTTACATACATCATATGTTATGCTAGCATAAGGTCAGATGATGAATAAAAATTACCAAATAAATGCGGATAAAAAAATAAAATATATGCAAAACGCCAAACGTGATTTTGGTAAAGGAGAATGCCATGAGGAGAGATTCAGATAAGATGCAGAATATTGATGCGCTACCTATGGCCATTGCGCAAAAGGTAAAAACAATGATCATCCAAAGGGAAATGAAGCCGGGTGACCGGCTGCCAACGGAAAAAGAACTGGCAGGGCTGTTTGAGGTGAGCCGATCTACTTTAAGAGAAGCCATGAAATTTTTAAGAGCAGAAAATGTTGTAGTCATCCGTCAGGGAAGCGGAACCTTTATCAGCGCAGGAACTGGCATAGGAGAAGATCCGCTGGGACTGCATTTTACCAATCAAAAATACCTGATCCAAAATCTTTTTGAAACCCGTATGCTGATTGAACCTCAAATCGCCGGTCTGGCTGTGCAGAGGGCAACCCCCCAGGATATTAAAAATCTGGAGAGGCTTGTTCAGGAAATGGATCAGATTCAGATTAACAGCACTTCTACGGCGGAGATGGACGTTCAATTCCATACAGCTGTTGCAGAATGCACGCATAATGAAGTGCTCATTCGGGTGGTTCCTATTATCAATGAATCCATTCGGCGCAGCCACGTAGAAACCCATAATGACCTGGAGAGCTTTAAACGGGCAAAAAAAAGCCACAGGGGTATTTATAAAGCAATTGCCGACGGCAACTATATGGAAGCCAAATTTCTGGCCGAGCGGCATGTGTGGGATACATTAACTGATGTAAGGGAAAGGGAGGAACAAAAATGAAAAAAAGATTATTTGGAAAGGAAATGATGGCAGTTGCCATGGCAGCTCTTATGGCAGCAGGAGCAATGACAGGCTGTTCATCGGGAAGCAAAGAAACAACAGCTGCAGTGGCGGAGACAACAACAGCAGGCACAGTGGCCGCTGCGTCAAAGGAGGGTGAGGCACCTGCCGCTGAAATTAAACCGTGTGAAATAAAATTCCGTTACTGGGCCGATAATACAGATTATTCCCAGCTTATGCAGGATATCATTAAGAAATTCAATGCTGAAAACGGGAAAGGTATTACTGTTATTGGGGAAGAAAGCCCGTGGGATGGAGGTGCTTATTCGGAGAATTTATTTAATGCAAAAATGGGCGGCGGAGATGTAGACTGTGCAACCTGGAAACTCACTTCCACGCCATTATTTGTTAATAACGGTCTTCTGGCTGACTTAACTCCAATGATTGATGCCTGGGATAAAAAATCTGATATTGATGATAATATTTATAACATTATGGTAGAGGCTGGAGATATGCAGCGGATCTATGTAATGCCGTGGAATATTCAGGTGCTTTATGTATATTACAGACCTTCCATCTTTAAAGCGGCAGGAATCGAAGTACCGAAGACCTATGAAGAATTTCTGCAGGCAATTGAAAAGTGTACCATGGATACGAATGGTGACGGAAAGACTGACGTATACGGTTTTGGTATGAGAGGTGCAAAAGGAGGCCAGGAGCCATGGGGAAGTTTTGTCTATGGACGGGGCGGCAGCTTTGAAGATCTGACGACTCCTGAGGCGGAACAGGGCATGCAGGATTTCATTGATATTTATAAAAAAGGCTATGTACCTCCTACAGCGACCAGTGACGGATTTAGCGAGATCATTGCCAATTTCAAGTCAGGGCTCACGGCAATGACCATTCACCACACAGGCTCCAGCAAGGATATGGAAAAGCTATTCGGAGATGATGTTTCTGCTTTCCCATTCCCCGCAGGCAAGAGTCAGTGGACATCAATGGGTGATACGGAAACAGTTATATTTGAATCCTGTGAGAATAAACAGGCTGCCTTTGAGTGGGTATCTTATTTAGCAGCGGGGGAAGGTCAGAAAATGTGGTGCGAGGGAACCGGAAATGTTCCTGTAAGTAAGAGCGTTCAGGCATCTGATTTCTTCCAGAATAACCGTTTTATGAAAGCGTCCATTGACGGACAGGGTTATGCAGGCATCGTTCCAATTCTTGATACAACAACCGAATGGATTTCTAATCTTTGGCCAAATACTGTATCTCAGGCGCTGACTGGAAGCATTTCTGCCAAACAGTGTATGCAGACCTTACAGGATGGACTTTATCAATAGGAGTTTTATATGTCGGGGCTGCTTCGTATGCAGCCCCAATCAGTTAGGAGGGGAAATACGAATGGTTAAGAAACGGACGATATGGCCGTATCTATTAGTTGCTCCGGCAGTGCTGATCATCCTGTGCGTGGTATTTATACCGGTTTTCAATGCAATCATTATGAGCTTCCAGAATTATGATCTCAGAAGGCCGAAACAGATTGCATTTAACGGAATTTCCAATTATATGGCAGCATGCAGGGATCCGCTCTTTCAGGGGGCGCTCATTCGGACCATAGTCTGGGTGGTGTGTGGTGTTGGTTTTCAGTTCCTTTTTGGTTTTATCCTGGCTCTTTTTCTGAATAAAGAGTTTGCGGGGCGGGGAGTGATAAGGGCAGTCAGCATGATTCCCTGGGTAACTCCGGGCGTTTTGATCGGGTTAATGTGGAGATGGATTTATGATGGTAACTTTGGCGTATTAAACGATCTGTTGTTAAAAACTCATTTGATAACCAATAAAATTCCGTTTCTTTCTCAGGTGACGACTGCGTTTCCCAGTGTCATTGTGACAATTATCTGGCAGGGGATTCCATTCTTTTCACTGATGCTTCTGGCTGCTTTGCAGGGAGTGTCCACTGAGATTTATGAAGCTGCTGACATTGATGGGGCATCTTTCTGGCAGAAATTATTTTATATAACCATTCCATCCATAAAAAACACGATTTATGTTACGGTACTGCTTCGTGTCATCTGGGTTGCCAATTCTGTGGATGTGATCTTTAACATGACAGAAGGAGGACCGGCTTATTCTACGCAGACGCTCAGTGTTTATATTTTCAATAAGGGAAATGCATTAAATCTGGGCTATGCATCTGCAATGGCAATATTGCTGGCCGTAATTTTGTTATTTGCTTCAGTTCCATATTTGAAAATGAACTTTAAAGAGGAGGTATAAGGATGAAGAAGCGAATTGATATAAGACAGATCGTGTGTGTGTACCTTCCGCTGACATTAATAATGCTCTTTATTTTATTTCCTTTTTACTGGACGTTTATTACATCGGTAAAGCCTGAGGAAGAACTGTATGGAATGGCGGTCACATACTGGCCGAAATCAATAACGTTTGAGTCCTACAGGAAGCTTTTTACGACTACGGTTAATTTCCTTGAAGCAATCAAGAACAGTTTTATCGTGGCGGCAATGACGACTTTGGTGTCATTAACGGCATCAACCCTCGCAGCATATGCATTCTCCAGATATCAGTTTGCAGGAAGAAAGATTCTTATGTGCACCTTCCTTTGCAATAATATGTTTCCGACGGTATTGCTGCTGATTCCGTTGTATTCCATTATGCGTAAACTGGGGCTTTTGTACACACCCACCTCTTTGGTTTTGTCTTATACCACATTTACCATTCCATTTTCCGTATGGCTGCTGCTGGGATTCTTAAATGATCTTCCCATGTCTCTTGAGGAAGCGGCTCTGGTAGACGGATGCAACAGAGGTGTTGCTTTTGTGAAGATCATTCTTCCGATTCTGGGACCCTGCCTGGTTGCCACCGGTGTCTATATCTTCATGACATCATGGAATGAATATACATTTGCCGTGATGTTTACCAATACAGAAACACGTACCATTCCGGTAGCATTAAAGAGTCTGATCGGACAGCTTGGTGTTCAGTGGGATTTACTTACAGCGGGAGGAATCATAACTATTATACCGGTTTGTATCATGTTCTTCTTCGCTCAGAAACGATTAGTGGAAGGTTTGACGGCGGGAGCTGTAAAAGGTTAAGCCGATAATAAGGAGGAAAATAATTATGAAGTACGATTTAAAAGCAAAGGAATTGCGGGCAGACATTCTTAATATGTTATTTGCCTGTCAGTCAGGACATCCCGGAGGATCATTATCCTGTGTAGAGATGCTTATGGCGCTTTATTATGAAGTAATGAACGTTGACCCTGAGAATCCTGATAAAGCGGACAGGGACCGTCTGGTATTAAGCAAAGGACATGCATGCCCTGCATTATATGCAATTTTAGCAGATATGGGTTATTTCCCAAAGGAGGATCTGATTGGGCTCAGGCAGATTGACAGCCACCTTCAGGGGCATCCGGACTGCACAAAAACACCTGGAATCGATATGAATACCGGCTCTTTGGGGCAGGGAGCATCTCTTGCAATGGGGTTGGCGCTTGCGGCTAAGCATGCAGGTGCGTCCTATCAGGTTTATGCAATCCTTGGTGACGGAGAATGCCAGGAAGGACTTGTATGGGAAGCCGCAATGGCAGCCGCCCATTATAATCTGGATAATCTTACATTTATGCTGGATTATAACAGGCTTCAGATTGATGGAAGTAATGAAGAAGTAATGAGTCTGGGAGATATCTTAAAGAAATTTGAAGCGTTTGGGTTTGCATGTATGGAAGTGGACGGACATGATATCAGTGCCATAACTAAGGCGTTAAAGGCTCCGGTAACTGGCAAACCGAAATTTATCTGCTGCAATACCATAAAAGGAAAGGGTGTTTCCTTCATGGAGAATCAGTACGGCTGGCATGGGAGGCCAATGAATCCGGAAGAATTTACCCAGGCAATGAGAGAACAGGAGGTAGTATAAATGGGAAAGTCGCTGAGAGTTGCATATGGAGAATCCCTTGTAAAATTAGGGGCAGAAAATGATAAAGTAGTGGTGCTGGATGCTGATCTGGCACATGCCACCCAGACTTGCATGTTTAAAGAGAAGTATCCCGACCGTTTCTTTAATATGGGAATTGCGGAAGGTAACCTGATGTGTACGGCAGCAAGTTTTGCAAGCACAGGATACATACCATTTGCAAGTACATTTGCTTTATTTGGAGCGGGGCGCGCCTATGAGCAGATACGCAATTCGATCTGTTATACCAATGCAAATGTAAAGTTTGGATTTTCCCATTCCGGGCTGTCTGTAGGAGAAGACGGGGGAAGCCACCAGTCTTTTGAGGATATTGCTCTTATGAGAGAGATGCCTCACATGACGATCTTTGTACCCTGTGATCCAGGTGAAACAGAAAAAGCAGTTATGGCCGCTGCAGAAATTAACGGTCCGGTGTATATCCGCGTAGCCAGACCTGTTTGTGATGATATTACAACATCAGATACTCCTTTCATTCCGGGCAAAGCAAATGTGATGAAGGAGGGAAGTGATGTCTGCATCATATCCTGCGGTCTGATGATTTCTGAGGCATTAAAGGCTGCTGAGGAACTTGAAAAGGAGGGAATACATGCCGCTGTCGTAAATATGCATACCATAAAACCGATTGATAAAGATATTATTCTGAAAATGAATGAAACCTGTAAAGGCATTGTAACTCTGGAGGAACATTCCGTAATCGGAGGCCTTGGTTCTGCAGTCGCAGAAGTTCTGGCCGGTCATTCAGGGGCCGAATTTGCAATCATGGGAATTCAGGATAAGTTTGGAAAGTCAGGGAAACCGGAACAGCTTTTTGAAGCGTACGGTCTGACAGCAGCACATGTAGTAAAAACTTGCAGAGAGATGTTAAAATAAAAGGAGAGTTACCTAAAAATGAATATTGCACAGTATGAATTTGCCGGAGAAGGCATGCAGCGAGTATATGAAAATGAAAAATGGACTGTTGGCATTAAAAACTGGAAACCGGCCAATGACATTACCGGTATTGACTGCCTGGAAAGGCATAATAAAACAGATGAGCTCTTTGTGCTGACAGAGGGCACATGTACCCTTGTATATGCCAATGAAACAGAAAGCGGACTAGAATTTAACTCTGTTAAAATGGTTCCGGGGAAGGTGTTTAATATACCGGCAGCCTTATGGCATAATACGATAACACAGAAAGATACCAAATTGATTTTAATTGAAGATTCAAATACTTCTATGGAGAACAGTGATATATTAAAGCTTGATAAAGACCAGATTGATAATATCAGAAGTCTTGTATAGGGAAGAAGAGGAAAACATGAAATTTTTTATTGATACAGCCAATGCAGAGGACATAAGAAAAGCAAATGACATGGGGATCATCTGCGGCGTTACAACGAACCCTTCCCTGATTGCCATGGAAGGACGGGATTTTAAAAAAGTTATAAAGGAAATCGCATCTATCGTTGATGGTGCCATCAGCGGGGAAGTTAAGGCAACAACGGTTGATGCAAATGGTATGATCCGGGAAGGACGGGAAATTGCTGCCCTTCACCCCAATATGGTAGTAAAAATTCCGATGACAACGGAAGGTCTGAAAGCAGTTAAGGTATTAAAGGCAGAAGGGATAAAGACCAATGTAACTCTGATATTTTCGGCACCCCAGGCCCTTTTGGCCGCGCGTGCAGGAGCGGCTTATGTATCACCGTTTATGGGGCGTCTTGATGACATTTCAATGAAAGGAATTGTTCTGATACGGGAAATTACCGATATTTTTAAAGTACACAATATAAAAACAGAAATTATCGCTGCCAGTATCCGCAACCCCATTCACGTAATCGATTGTGCAAAAGCAGGCGCCGATATTGCAACGGTCCCGTATAAGATCCTGGAACAAATGGTTAACCATCCGTTAACGGCTCAGGGAATTGCTAAATTTCAGGCTGATTACAGAGCGGTATTCGGAGAATCATAAATATAAAACAAGGGCTGCCAGATGCCGGAAAAAATCCGCTCATCTGGCAGCCCTTTTCATATTAATGACTTTCCTTATATTCCTTTAATGCTTTGGATAACTGGTCCGGACAGGAGGTTGGACGGAATCCGCATTTAATTCCTTCCAGACGGCGAATGGCTTCGTCTACTTCCATACCTTCTACCAGTCTTGAAACTCCCTGGGTATTGCCGGAACAACCACCAACAAACTGTACATGAGCAACTTTACTGCCTTCTATCTCTAAGTTAATTTCCTGTGAACATACTCCGTGTGTTTTATATTTCATCATTGATACCTCCGTATAATCATAACACTTGTCTTATCTGGAACTTTAAAGAATTATAACGAATTCCAGGGGCAGTGTCAATAGATCACAGTTCCTTTAGAAAATCAAACAGCATATTTGATTTATCAAGTAACTGGGGATTTAAATTATTGGAGGACAATTTTGCAAAACCGATGGTAGTTTTAACTGAATTCCTGATTCTATAGTAGGTAAGTTGTGGAAACATTTGAAGATTAGTAAGCTGCCGGGGTAATAGAGCACAGCCTCCTTTTTGAGACAAAAAAGACAAGAGCATCATATGCCTGGGAAATGTACCGGAGATACTGCCTGTATATCCTATATCGTAAAGCTGTTTTTTAGTCAGCCTGTAAATATCAGACTCTTTGGCAATGGTATAAATATGATCAAATTTAAATCCGGTCAAATCAATTTCGCTGCCCTGCTCAAAAGGAAATACATTTTTGCTGCAAATTAGAACCATCTCATCTGTTACAAGAGGGATGACATCATATTCCGAATCTGTCAGTAAGTCAGTGCGGCAGATGGCAGCATCAACTTCCTGCTGAGTCAGCAGCTTGAGAAGATGCGTCTGGTCGTCTTCCACAATTTCTATGGAATAATTGCCAAACTTCTCCTGAAAATCAAGAAGCGTCTGCATAACTCCGGATTCTGCAAGACATGGAATGGTTCCTACTGTTATGTGAGTAATATAACAGGCTGAACTAAACTTCTGTAATTTGTTTCTTAAATCCTGGGTGCACTGGCGAACATTCAGTGCATATTCCAGATAAATGTTACCTGCTTCCGTAAGTTCCGCTTTTGTATTGCTTCTGATAAACAGTACAATTCCAAGTTCGTTCTCGATTGCCTTGATGTGCTTCGATAATGCTGACTGAGAGATATAAATACTCTCTGCAGCTGATGAAAAATTTTTGTATTTCGCCAATGCCAGGAAATCATCAATCCATTTTGTCATAATCATTTAGCCCCCTTTAGTTACTGATAAATCGTAAAAATTCACTTTAAAATGTACGTTTTGTCATTAACACTATTATAATACAGAATGACGCGAAGGAAAATATGTTTATACTATTTTGTAATGACATTTTAGAATACTTATAAATATAAAATATTTATAAAAATTAACTATTATTTATTTGGAAAATCACTATAATTACTCATTTCTATTTAACCATACTAAAGTTTTATCGTTTGTTGCAAGTCAAATTTGATGTGATGGGTAATTTTTCATTTCCATTTTGGAATAATGCCGCGAATTTAATCGAATTGCCATGAAATTTGTAATTGATTATAATTTTATTATGTTGGAAAAATATCCCAGCTTGTAACCATATCATCAGTTTATGAAGAAGATCAGGAGGAAAATTCATGGCAAAAGTTTATCAGGATTTGCGCAGTTTCCTTTCCACTCTGGAAGAAAACGGACAGTTAGTACGAATTAAGGAGGAGGTCAATCCAGAGCCGGATATTGCGGCGGCAGGAAGGGCTGCGGCAAACATTGAAGGTGGCCCGGCTGTTTTGTTTGAGAAGGTTAAAGGATATCCTTACAGCGTAGTCACTAATGTACACGGTTCATGGGCCAATCATGCTCTGATGCTGGGGATGGAGAAAAAGGCAACCGTTAAGGAGCAATTTCATGAAATTAACAGCAGATGGGACCGATTCCCGGTGAAACCTGAAATTCTTAAAAGAGAAGATGCTCCCTGTAAAGAAAATACCATTGATAAGGCGGAGGATATCAACCTGTTTGAGCTTTTTCCATTATATCGGATCAATGACCAGGATGGCGGTTTCTTTCTTTCCAAAGCTTCTATTATTACGGCGGACCCGAGGGAGCCGGATAACTTTGACAAGTTAAATGTAGGTACATACCGTATTCAGATAAAAGGGAAAAACCGTGTGGGCATTCAAGCACTGGCATTTCATGATATTGCGATCCAACTGGAAGCTGCGGAGAGAAAAAATGAAAAGGTACCGATTTGCATTACAGTTGGAAACAGTCCACTGGTTACCTATATGGCATCTACACCAGTAATGTATACTCAAAATGAGTACGAATTCGTAGGAGCCTTACAGGATGGTGTGCCGACTCAGATTGTTCAATCTGATCTTTATAAGAATCTTTACGTTCCTGCCGGTTCTGAGGTTGTTTTGGAAGGTTATATTGAGCCAAGGGTACGGGAAGTGGAAGGCCCGTTCGGAGAATTTCCTGGCTCCTACTCTGGTTCCAGACGTCAGTGCGTTATTACAATTACTCATGTAACTCACAGGACAAACCCGATTTTTGAAAACCTTTATCTTGGTATACCTTGGACTGAAATCGATTATCTCATGGCTTTAAATACATCGGTTCCTCTTTACCAGCAGATAAAGAGAGACTTCCCGGAAGTACAGGCAGTCAATGCGATGTATACACATGGAATCGGCTGTATTATATCCACAAAGGTAAGGTTTGGAGGTTTCGGAAAAGAGGTGGCATTCCGGCTTCTATCCACCCCTCATGGAGGTTCGTACAGTAAGATCATTATTATTGTTGATGAATTTGTTGATCCATTTAATCTCCCCCAGGTTATGTGGGCGTTGACAACCCGCGTCAGACCGGATAAGGACGTTGTAGTGATTCCCAATTGTCCGGGAATGCCTCTGGATCCCTCCTCATATCCTGCCGGTATGCATTCCAAACTGATTATTGATGCCACAACTCCAAAAGATCCGGAGCCGAATCCAAGAGAAGTAGAACTTTTAGAGCCGCCTGTAGGTTATGAGAAGTATGAAGACTTGATCCGAAAACTGATGTCTGAGATGTAAGCAATAATGAAAGGAGATTGAACTATGAAATGTCCCCGCTGTGACGGAACTAAAATTGAAGTGATTGCAACCTCTCCGGTAGGAAATGTCTGGGAAGTTTATGAATGTATGGATTGCTTCTATTCCTGGAGATCTACTGAAACTCCTCAGGTTCATGAAAAATTTAAGCTGAAAAAGGAAGAGATAGAAAACTTACAGATTATTCCTCCCATTCCCCCTCTTGATAAGTAATATTATGAGATATTGATCGTGAAAGGAGAAGCTTCGTGACATTCACCAAACAGAAATCAGGTTTTTTAATTGGTATTATTGTTTTTGTCCTTGTCCTACTTCTTCCCCTTGAAGGTCTGTCTAAGGAAGGACAGATTTGTCTTGGATTAACATTAATGACAGTAATCTGGTGGGCAGCGCAGGTTGCCCAGTCAGGTTACATCGGGGGATTTTATCTGGTCTGCGTATGTTTATTAAAGCTTGCTGATACGAAAGTGGTATTTGCAGGCTGGACAACCTCTACCCTGTGGCTGGTCATTGGTGCTTATATGATTGCGGCAGCTGTTAAAAAGTCGGGATTAGGGGAACGTATTTCTTATGCCTACATCCTCAAATTTGTCAGCTCATGGAAGAGCATTATCATTGGCATTTTTGTACTGACCTTTATACTGTCACTGTTTATCCCCCACCCCTGGCCGCGGGCGTTTTTAATCATGTCTGTCATGTCAGTTGTGATTAAGGCGGCAAATATGCCAAAGGAAGATGCAGTCAAAGTAGGCTTTACGGTATTTGCAGCCTCAGTACCGGTTTCACTTGTTTTTTTAACCGGCGATTCTGTAATCAACCCCCTGGTAGTGACTTACTGTACGACAGAAAGTATTAATTTTATACGATGGTTTCAGTTAATGGGACCGCCGGCCCTGTTTTTAAGCATCTCAACCCTGCTTTTGATTCTGATTCTGTTTAAACCGTCAAAAGAGGTTGAAGTTAATTTTGAGGAAGTGCGTGCTGCACAGTCAGCCCTTGGTAAAATGACTGAAAAGGAAAAGAGAACCCTGATCTGGATATTGATTGCAATAGGCCTCTGGTTAACCAATGGGATTACCGGTCTTGATGTGGGCTGGGTCACTTTGGCTGTGGCAATGTGTATGGCTCTGCCTGTAATTGGTAATGTTCTGACTGTAAAAGAGTGGGGAGATGTTCCTGTTCATGTCCTGGTATTTCTAACCTCTGCAATTGCGATTGGAAAGGTAGGAGCAGTAACGGGCATGAATGAATGGCTTGCAGAAACGCTGCTTCCAAAAACCATGCCTGGCAACATACTGGTACTATCCCTGATGATTGCCGCAATTGCTATTGCAATTCATATGTTTATGGGGTCTGTAATAGCAGTCATGGGTGTTGCCATACCGGCAATCCTTGTATGTACCAATGCACTGGGAATCAATGAAGTGGCAGTAATTTTTGTTATTTATCTGGCTATTTCCGGTCATTATATTCTTCCGTTCCACCACCTGAATTTACTGGTGGGACAGGGGGAGGAAAATGGAATGTATACGCAAAAGGAAACAGTAAAGATGGGAGTTCCGCTTCTTATTCCGATATTTTTTACCGTTGCTTTTGCAGTCATCTGGTTTACCGTGCTCGGTATTTTATAACTGCTTGTTAAGAGAGGTGTTTTAATGCGAATTATTGTAGGAGTATCAGGAGCAACCGGTGTAGTAATGAGTTTATATCTGCTAAAAGCGCTGAAAAGTTTTAAGGATTGTGAGGTGCATCTGGTAGTATCGGATTGTGCCAGAAAAACCTGGGAGCTTGAGACAGATGAACCCTTTGAGAGGTTAATTGAACAGGCAGATTATTATTATGATGTACATAATCTTGCCGCAGCCATCTCAAGCGGCTCATATCAGACAGACGGAATGATTATATTGCCCTGCAGTATGAAGACGCTGTCCGGAGTAGTAAATGGTTTCACCGATAATCTCCTGATCAGGGCAGCAGATGTCTGTATGAAGGAAAACCGGAAAGTGGTTCTTTGTACAAGAGAAATGCCTCTTGGAAGGGTTCATCTTCGCAATATGTCTGAGGCTGCAGATTTAGGTTGTACCATAATCCCCCCCATGCTGACTTTCTATAATGGAGCTCGTTCTCTGGAAGATCAGATTAATCATGTAGTTGGTAAGATTCTGATGCAGTTTGGACTGGATCTAAAAAGCTTTGTTCCCTGGCGCGGTGCGAAGTAGGGCCGGGGAGATTAAAAAAGGAAGTGACACTATGATAAGCAAAACCTTCGGAGCAGGAAAACATAAAATAAATTTTACTGCCCATGTGACAAATGGGTACGGACTGGCCGTTATTGTAGACGGAGGCGAACGGGCTCATCTGGGAGGCGTGGCATTAGCGTCTCCTGGTGTAAAAATTGATGGGCAGCAGCTTTCCAGTTGCGATCTCTGGACCCTGACAGTACCCGGTCACAAGGATGCACAACTTGCAGAAAAGATTGCAAAGAAGCTTTGTTTAGCAGCCGGAGAGCCGGTGTCTGTAAGTCTTGGCGTTCACGTAGAGCATGCAACTGTACAGGACATCAATCTCCTGTGTGAAAATGTGGAAGCTGCTGCAGATCTGTTTTTAAAAGAATATTTGAAAAATGACTGATTGGAGCAATGATGGATCATTTAATCTGTGTTGATATACAGGATCGGGAAATTGGGAAAGCAACCAAAGAGGAGTGCCATAAAAAAGGATTGCTTCACAGGGCTTTTTCGGTATTTTTGTATCATGAGGGAAAATTACTGCTTCAGCGGCGTGCAATTGGAAAATATCATTCCGGCGGCTTATGGACCAATGCATGCTGCTCCCATCCCCGCTGTGAGGAATCTTTAACGGAAGCAGTTAAGCGGCGGCTTTACCAGGAACTTTCAGTTGTCTGCAGCTGCCAAGAAGTGGGGGAATTTGTTTATTTTCACAAGTTTCATAACGAGATGTATGAGTATGAATATGATCATGTGTTTATTGGTCAGTATTATGGAGAAATCAGTCCGGACAAGGAAGAGATTATGGATCTGAAATGGATGGAAACAACTGATTTGTCTGAAAGCATGCTGCACAATCCGGAGCAATATACGGTATGGTTTCTGACTGCAGCACCTATGGTTATAAAAAAACTGACGGGCGGAAAATAACCAGGTTAAAGACCTGGATTTTTCGCTGTTCAGAGATAGATATATTTTAGAATAAATACATAATGAGAGGTACAATTATGAAAGACAAAAGAGGTTTCAATGAATTTATCAGAGGTTTATCGGTTAAATGGAAGTTATCAATCGGGTTTGGTGTAGTGTTTTTAATATTACTGGTTTCCCTTGGAACTTCTGCGGCCAGCATATCCAAAATAGGTAATCAGGTAGATTTATATTCGAAATTCACCTATCCTCTTACCTATAACAACTTAGTGGCCCAACGAGAAGCTGTTTCGGTTCAGAGATTTTTGCTGATGGCGCTTCTTGAGAAGGAAGCAGGGAAAGATTACAAGCCCTCTCTTGATATGTCCGGTAAGAGTGCACAAAATTTCATGGAGGTTTTTGATAAATTTGCTAAAAACCAGCGCAGCGCAGCAAATGATAAAAACATAGCAGATGTAAATCAGCATGTACAGGAGGCAGAAGCAGCCCGTAATAAAATACTGGAACTGCTTAATGATCCGTCTACTAAGGATTCATCCGCAGCCTATAAAATTTTCCAGGAAGAATTTTTACCTCCTTTTAATCAGATTACAGATATAATGGAACAGATGAATCTGGTTGGTGCACAAAAAGCAGATATTCAGAAGCAAACAGCAAAAGGAGTGATTGCTGAGTCATGGGTGATTCTTCTGGTGGTACTGGTGGCATCTGTTTTAGCAACCCTCTCTATTATTTTTATATTGACACGGGCAATCTTAAAACCAGTCAAAGAAATAGAAGAAGTTTATAAAGAAATGGCGGAAGGAAATCTACGCTCAGAAATTCACTATGAAAGTCGTGATGAGCTGGGACGTATGGCAGACAGCATCCGTACCACTAATGCAAGACTTACATCATATATTGAAGATATTATTTCAAAACTGACCATGCTGTCTCAGGGAAATATGAGCTTTACTGTGGATCTGGATTATGTTGGGGATTTCTCAGCAATTAAAGAGTCTTTACTCAGTACTATCGCTTCTCTGAATTCAACCATGCAGGTAATTCATACCGCTGCGGAGCAGGTGAACTCCGGAGCAGGTCAGGTCTCTGATGCATCCCAGGCACTTGCATCTGGTGCAACAGAGCAGGCGGCTACGATAGAAGAACTGACTGCTTCCGTTCATAGTGTAACAGAAAAAGCGGAAAAGAATACGGTATCTGTACGCAATGCAACGGAATCTGTATTCCAGGCAGGCCAGGGCGTGGGAGAAAGCAATAACCGAATGAAGCAGCTGAATGAGGCAATGAGAGAAATCAGCCATTCTTCTGAAGAGATTTCCAAAGTAACAAAGATTGTGGAAGACATTGCTTTCCAGACAAACATACTGGCATTAAATGCGGCAGTAGAAGCAGCAAGAGCGGGTGAGGCAGGCAAGGGCTTTGCGGTTGTTGCGGATGAAGTGAGAAATCTGGCTGCAAAATCAGCGGAAGCGGCCAAGCAGACGGCGGATCTGGTGCAGAAATCTACGGATAAGGTAGCAGAAGGGGAACGGATGGCCAATGAAAGTTTAAAGCTTTTAGATAATGTTGCAGTAAAAGCGGATCTGGTTGATAAAGCAATAAAACAGATAGAATCCGACACTCAGGACCAGGCAAATGCCATTGTTGAGATTAATCAGGGACTTTCCCAGGTTTCTGCAGTCGTACAGACCAATGCTGCAACTGCAGAGGAAAGCTCTGCTTCCAGTGAGGAGCTGGCTGCACAGGCACAGATTCTCCGGGAACAGATTTCAAAATTCAAGCTTACAAATGTAACCAATACAACCGGAAAAGAATATTATACGAAAAGAGCTGTGGAACCGGAATCAAATCAATCAGCGGCTTTTGACTCTGCGTCCGGAAAATATTGAAATTAATCACACAATTGCTCCGTTTTCCGTTATAATAATACGGTAGCCGGTGATATAATGGATAAAATATAAAGGAGGACTGCTGTGTTAGGAATTATCGGAGCAATGGATGTAGAAGTTGCAGAAATAAAAGAATCCATGAATGATGTAACGGTTGAAACCATAGCGGCAATGGATTTTTATAAAGGAATATTAAAAGGGCTTGAAGCAGTTGTGGTCCGGTGCGGGATTGGAAAGGTCAATGCTGCCATCTGTACACAGATTCTGGCGGATCATTACCATGTGAGCGCTGTCATTAATACCGGAATCGCCGGTTCTTTAAAGAACGAAATCAATATTGGTGATGTGGTTCTGTCTACCGATGTGGTACATCATGATATGGATGCCACCGGCTTTGGTTACCCGGCGGGACAGATTCCCCAGATGAAGGAATTTTCATTTCATGCAGATGAAAATCTTCGGAATCTGGCTGAGAATTGCTGCAAAGAGGTGAATCCTGAAGTTGGAATTTTTAAAGGAAGAGTGGTTTCAGGGGACCAGTTTGTTTCTGACAGGGTTAAAAAAACCTGGATATCTGATACATTTAAAGGTTTTTGCACGGAGATGGAGGGTGCGGCTATCGCTCAGACGGCCCACTTAAACCACATACCATTTCTGGTTATCAGAGCAATCTCAGATAAGGCGGATGACAGCGCAAATATGGACTACAGCGAGTTTGAACAGAAGGCAGTTAAAGCTTCTGTGAACCTCATTTTAGCTATGGCAGAAAAATATTCAGATTAACTTAAGAATCGAATCCTGGCAGGATTTGACGAACGATTCTAGGCTCTCTCATCTTCCCAAAGGCAGTCCGGGTGTTTATAATAAACCTATCACCCGGAGATGCCGGGAAGAAAGGGGAGCTATTATTATGCTGGAATTTTTACAGACAGGCAAAGCGTTATACGTGCTTGCAATTTTCTGCGGTATTGGTATTATTACCAGATGGCTGACACGTAACCTCTACAAAAGACTGATTAAAGAATCAGATAATCTGACACTTACCAAAAACAGGAATCTTCGTGCTTTTAAACAGAAGACCGAATCAACTTATCAAATGAACCAGGGGATTCCCAGGGTCAAGGCTTATTTGGAAAGACAGATGTATGATTTTAAACATATGGGTATTACACTCCATGGCTGGAACATGTTTTCCAATCAAATGACACTCTGGTGCTTCTTAGGAGGCGGTGCCGCCGCATTTGGCGCCTACTGGTACCGGACAGATCCTTACTATATTGTGTTGTATGGTTCCGTAGGTATTATGGCAGGCCTGTTTACCATACTGGTGGATCATGGTGCCGGAATAGCAGAAAAGCGGCAGCAGCTGTTTGCAGCACTGGATAATTATCTGGAGAATACATTGATCTACCGGCTGGATCAGGAGCGGGAAGAATCGGCATCTATGACTGGTCCCAGACTGGAGCCTCGTGAGAATATCCGATCAATCTATGCTGCCCAGACAAGGAACGCAGCAGAGCCGGAGGCAGAACCGGACCGGAAAGCGGACAGAAGGAGCACCAGGCAAAGGGGGCGTAACCGTCCTCAGAAGCAGACGGAGGAATATTCTGATGAAATGGAGCATGTGCCAATGAGAGGAGAACCCATGGAATCAGTGGAAGCAAAAAGTTCCGTCCGTGACGTGGATTATTTAAAAAAGAGTCTGGAGCAGATTGCGGCTAGCAGGGAAAAGGTGCGGGGCAACAGGCAGGGAGAGGAATGGCTTAAGGATTTAAACCCGGAGGAAATAAAGTTAATCGGGGAGATTCTTCAGGAATATTTAACATGAACGTTCGGAGGGCAGAAGAAAATAAAGTCGCATTTCGATGAATTTTATGATATAATTTTCCTAAACAGGCAGACAGGAACCTGACATAATAGGAAAAGGAGAATATTAGCAATGGGAAATATAGTGTTTGATGATTCCAAAGCAGCAGGTTTTGTAACAGCAGAAGAGATGGATAACATGAAAGCCACTGTAATGTGTGCGAAAGAAGTGCTGATGAACAAAACTGGTGCAGGTAATGATTTCTTGGGATGGATTGATCTACCGGTCAATTACGATAAAAAGGAATTCCAGGAAATAAAGGCAGCAGCAGAAAAGATTCAGAATGATTCGGATGTTCTGCTGGTTGTCGGGATCGGCGGTTCTTATCTTGGTGCAAGGGCAGCGATCGAATTTTTATCCCACAGCTTTTATAACGTATTACCAAAAGGAAAACGTAAAACTCCGGAGATTTATTTCGTCGGCAACAGCATCAGCAGTAAATACATTCAGGATTTAAAGGATGTGCTGGAAGGAAAAGATTTCTCCGTTAATATTATATCCAAATCCGGTACAACCACAGAGCCTGCAATTGCATTTCGTGTATTTAAGGATCTGCTGATCGAAAAGTATGGACGTGAAGAGGCAAATAAAAGGATTTATGCCACTACGGATAAGGCGAAGGGTGCGTTAAAGAATTTAGCGGACCAGGAGGGTTATCAGACGTTTGTTGTTCCGGATGATGTGGGAGGACGTTTCTCAGTGCTTACGGCAGTCGGCCTTCTTCCGATTGCAGTATCCGGCGCTGATATTAATAAATTGATGGAAGGCGCAGCCGCCGCCAGAGAGGAGGCATTAGGCGCACCTTATGAGTCCAACGGTGCTCTCCGGTACGCTGCAATCCGCAACATCCTCTTAAGAAAAGGAAAAGCGGTTGAGATCGTGGCCAATTATGAGCCAAGCCTTCATTATGTTTCCGAGTGGTGGAAACAGCTGTTTGGAGAAAGCGAGGGAAAGGATCAGAGAGGTATTTTTCCGGCAGCAGTGGATTTAACCACAGACTTGCACTCTATGGGACAGTTTATTCAGGATGGGTCCCGAATTATGTTTGAAACTGTATTAAACGTGGCAGAATCTCCGGCAGAGATTCTTTTAAAGGAAGAAGAGGTTGATACAGACGGAATGAATTATCTGGCGGGAAAGAGCGTGGACTTCGTCAACAAGAGCGCGATGAATGGAACGATTCTGGCGCACAGTGACGGAGATGTCCCGAATCTGATGGTTAACATTCCGGGGCAGGATGAATTCAGCTTAGGACAGCTGTTCTATTTCTTTGAATATGCCTGTGGTGTAAGCGGCTATATTCTGGGAGTGAATCCATTCAACCAGCCGGGGGTAGAAAGCTATAAAAAGAATATGTTTGCTCTGCTTGGCAAACCCGGGTTTGAGAAGGAGAGAGAAGAGCTCTTAAAGAGATTATAAATTTATAATAAAAAAGTCCTGCCACGGCTGTGGCGGACTTTTTTTTTACCCTGAGTTTATTCTTCTATAATCTGTATTTCAAGAAAATCAAAATCAATGGGTTCTATAAAATTATCCTGATTAAATCGTGCTTTTGAATGTAGTTTAAAATCCTTGATTGTGGAATCAAGCCAAATGGGCTTTCCAAGATCAAACTGATAGCAGATCTCCTCCAGAGACTGAAACACCATGGAAGTCCTGGACAGACTGTAGTCGGAGTTACAGATGACGGTATCTTTAACGATCCGGGTATTCGTTATCAATTTTGCCCACATACGAAACATATTAATTTTCCCTTCTAACAGACAAATTTCGGTTTGCAACAACAGTATACTCAGTCGATTATAGCATTATGGGAAGGAATCTGGCAAGGAAGAAATACAGGACGTTGTAAAAGCAGTCATCCTATGATAAAATTATCAGAGGAAAAACCGAAGGAGGAAGACGAAAGATGGCACAGCCGATTGAAGATCAGGTTGGATTTCTGGGAGAAGCATGCAGAGCTGTTCAGGAGCTGGCGGTAAGTAAAAGTTTGCTGGAAAAATTCCGTCTGGAAGAAAAGAATCTTTTAAGAGAATTGGAATCAGAGAGAAAGGCTGTGACCGATGCCATCAGCCTTACGGTAAAGAAGCGGGTCCAGGAGATTAACGATACTTATGACAGAGAGATCGCAAAGGAACAGGAACATTTAAAGCGCCTGAGGAATAAGCGGGAGAAAGCAAAAACTCAGGGTGTAAAGGAAAGAATTGAAGAAGAAACCCAGGAGCTTAAGGATAAAAACAGAGAGCTGGCCGGGGAACTTAAATCTGTTTTCAAACGGGATCATGTTCCGTCTTATTGTAGAAGTACCTGGTACTATGCCCTGTTTTTTACCAGGGGATTTTCTGAAATGTTTATTTTGCTGATTACTGCACTTATTTTCTTCCTGGCTATACCGTGCGGAGTCTATTTTCTGATACCTCATAGAAATACATTTTATCTGGCAGGCATCTATTTTGTCTCCATTCTGTTTTTTGGAGGAATTTATATATTGATTAATAACCGAACCAGGGTGAGGCACCCTGAGGCTCTTAAGAAAGGGCGGCTCATTAAGAACTCCATAAAATCCAACCGAAGGAAGCTTCGTGCCATTATACGAGACATAAAGAAGGACAGGAATGAGAAGGTCTATAATCTGGAACGTTTCGATGACGAAATAGCTAAGACAGAACAGGACCTTATGAATATAGCAGACAAGAAACAGGAGGCTTTAAACACGTTTGATAAGGTGACAAGTACTATCATCTCCGATGAGATCGCCAGCAGCAAGAGAGAAAAGATCTCAATGCTTGAGAAAGAACATGAAGAGGTGGTAACAAACTGGAAGGAAGCCCAGATACGGGTTAAGGAACAGACTCTTTTTATCAATGATAATTATGCTTCTTATATTGGATCTGATTTTATGATACCGGAAAAGCTTGATGAACTGGCTGATATCATACGAATGGAAAAGGCATCAACAATCAGTGAAGCCAAAGACATTTACAATAGCATGAAAGACTAATTCAAAAGGTACAGGAACCTGCACATGGAAATAGCAGACCTGTACTTTTTTTGTGTTTTTAGAGGAGAATGCGGTGAATAATTCCAGAGAACCCGGCTTATAATAGAACAGAGAAAAATAAGGACAGCAGGGCAGTATATTATGAAAATATGGGAAAGAATTGCAATCCGGGGAAATCGGGATGTTTTTTATTATGACACACGGCAGACCTTTGAAGCCGAGGAATTTGCTGCCAGACTTTACAACATGATATGCTCGGAGCAGGAGAATGGAAAAACGGCGGGGGTGTTGTTACTATGCATTGGTACCGACCGTTCCACGGGAGACAGCCTTGGGCCCTTAATTGGTTATAAGCTAAATGAAATGGGAATTGAACACATTGATATACTTGGCACGCTGGAGCGTCCGGTTCATGCCATGAATTTAGAGACCTATCAGACTATTTTAAAACTACGTTACCCCAATCATGTGGTGATAGCGGTGGATGCTTCCGTTGGAAATATGGAGCACATCGGTTATGTTACCCTTGGAAAAGGAGCACTAAAGCCGGGACTGGGAGTGAGCAAGGAGCTTCGTGCAGTAGGTGATATATTTATTACTGGTATCGTGGGAAGCTGCGGAAATTATGATCCGCTCATGCTTCAGAGCATCCGGCTTTCTGTTGTAATGCGGATGGCCGACTGTATCAGCCGGAGTATTTGCCTTGTCGAAAAGTTATGGGAAAATACGTACTTTCTTTGACACGTTTTTCAATTACCGTATGCTATGATTCATTGGATTAAATAGAATAGCGGGGTGATCCAATGGATGAATTATACAATCCGTTCCCAAAGCTGCCAAAAAATATCAGACAGATCGGGGAACGGGATGAGATCGTAAAACTGTATGTAGAAGATTATGTTAACACATATTTAAAACGTCTGTATCCTGCAAGTGGACAAAGACTAAGGGTTGGACTTCTATTAGGCAGTCTGGAGCTAAACGAAGGAACTCCATATATCTTCATTGACGGAGCATTGGAAATGGAGGATGTAACAGAAGAAGGGCGAAAGGTGGCCTTTACAGAGCTATCCTGGAAAAGGGCTTCCCAGAGCATGGAACAGCTGTTTCCCAAGCGGTCCATACAGGGCTGGTTTATATGCGGAAGTCCGGGAGATGACCTGACTCCTTTAAATTACTGGAAACAGCATATGCAGTATTTTGGAGGACCGAATAAGCTAATGTATCTAAGTTGTGGTACGGAGGGGGATGAAACAATTTATGTTACCTCGGAGGATGGGTTTTATAAACTTCAGGGGTACAGTATCTACTATGAACGAAATCAGATGATGCAGGACTATATGGTACTGCGTAAGGATGTAAAACGTATCGAAACCGATACAAATGATAAGGTAATTGAAGAATTCCGCAAGCGAATGGGCGAGAATAAGGAAGAGGCATCGGACAGGCATCAGACTGTCGGACTTCTCCGGGGCATGTGCATGGCCATGTCAGTCGTCATATTAGCTGGCGGAATTGTTATGTTTAACAACTATGAACAGATGCGTGGTATGGAAAGTGTAGTAGTATCTGCAATTCCGGCAAAGGCTGAAAAACTAATTCTGGGAGATAAAAGCCAGGAAAAGGGAAATAAGAAAGAATCCGGAGTTGTGGTGGAGGAAGCAGATGGAGAGGTCTATCCAACCTCTGCAGTCAATAAGGAAACTATGTCTGAAACTATGCCTGAGACGGCACAGTCAGCGGCACAGGCTGAGGATACGGCCGGTGAGACAACGGCTGCTCCTCAAACAGACACAGGAGAAAAGGTGACACAGGCAGCAAAGCCTGAGACTTCACCTGCAACGGAGGCGGCAGTATCGGACGGTCAGCGCACCCATGTTGTGGTGGAAGGCGAGACCCTGTACGGAATCTGTATAGCTGAATACAATAATATCAGTAAATTAAAAGAAATTTGTGAATTAAATGGGTTGGAAGACGAAAATAAGATAGTTGCGGGTCAGAAATTGCGTCTTCCTTAGAAAAACTTAATGCGTTTCTCTCCGATTTGATGTATACTACAATTATATATGGGCATTTTTAGGAGAAACTGCATGAGCGATATGAACTCAATGAACAGAGAGATAAAGAAAGACCAGCTGCGGCGTCAGATTGTCCCGGCTTCACCGCAAAAGGACGAGGACAGCAATGAAATCATAAAAAGAGCCCGCACGAAGGTAAAAAAGAAAAGATTTAAGATTTTTCTGGTGGTGTTATTGATCCTGTCTGCCGGAGCAGTCAGTCTGTATACATATTTTAAATATTGTCAGTATACTGGATACAGTGTCATCTGGGAAAAATCGTTGAATGAGGGCAGCTATGTGGGATATTTAACCTTCGGCAGCAATGTGCTGAAATACAGCAAAGATGGAGCTTCGTATATCGATTCCCAGGGAAAAGAGGTATGGATCCAAAGCTACGAGATGAAATCCCCGGTTGCCAGTGTGAATGGACCTTTCGCGGTCATTGCAGACCAGCAGGGCAATTCCATATATATCTTTGACAAGACAGGTAATACAGGAGTGGCTACGACGGTGCTGCCCATTATAAAAGCTACGGTATCTGCCCACGGAGTTGTGGCGGCAATTTTAGAAGATAGTACTTCCAATTACGTGTATTTTTACAAACGGGATGGCAGCTATTTGGATGTGAAGATCAAAGTTCTGTTAGGAGGCAAATCCGGTTATCCGGTTGATATCAGCTTATCTCCAGATGGAACCCAGCTGATTGGAGCCTATGCATATTTAAAAAACGGAACGATGAACGGAAGAGTTGCCTTTCATAACTTTGCTGAGATAGGAAAAAGTGTAGGGAACAGGCTGGTGGGAGGATTTGATGAACCATACGAGCAATCACTTGTAGCACAGGTCCGGTTCCTTGATGACACGTATTCCTGTGCGTTTGCAGATAACGGTATTTCATTTTTCTCCACAAAGAATGCTCTCTCTCCGGAACTTATTAAACAGGTACCGGCAGAGGACGAGATAAAAAGTGTATTTTTCTCGGACAAGTATGTAGGAATTATCCTTAATAATTCCGAAGGAGAGAATGAGTACAAGCTGAATGTATATAAATCCAATGGTAATCTGGTATTTACCAGTGGTTTCCAATATCAGTATACACATGCTGATATTGACGGAAACCTGGTAATTTTGTATAATGAAGACTCTTGCAGAGTCTATAATATGTCAGGAAGACTTAAGTTTTCCAGTACATTTGATTTTCCCATATCCAAAATCCGAGGCGGCAGACTTCCAAATACTCTGATCGTGACCGGACCCCAAAACATGAAAGAAATAAGATTACAAATAGGAGGACAATACCAATGAGCAACATCGATACTATGTCAATTAATGCAATCCGCATCCTTTCTGCCGATGCAATCCAGAAAGCTAACTCCGGACATCCGGGACTTCCATTAGGCTGCGCATCCGCTGCGTATGAATTATGGGCCAATCATATGAATCATAATCCAGCAGATCCTACATGGGCCAACAGAGACCGTTTTGTATTATCCGGAGGTCATGGATCCATGCTTCTGTATTCACTTCTTCATCTGTTTGGATATGGAAATCTGTCCAAAGAGGATGTGATGAATTTCCGTCAGATGGATTCTAAAACCCCAGGTCATCCGGAATA
Source organism: Clostridium boliviensis (assembly GCF_033342255.1). Lineage (NCBI taxonomy): Bacteria > Bacillati > Bacillota > Clostridia > Eubacteriales > Clostridiaceae > Clostridium > Clostridium boliviensis. Next base: position 99,523 of record NZ_JAWONS010000102.1, on the reverse strand, counting down.
CGGCCATACAGTTGGTGTAGAAGCAACAACAGGTCCTCTGGGCGCTGGTATGGGTATGGCAGTAGGTATGGCAATTGCTGAGAGCCATCTTGCCGCTGTATTTAATAAGGACAACTATCCAGTGGTGGATCATTACACTTATGCTCTGGGCGGTGACGGCTGTATGATGGAGGGTATTTCCTCTGAGGTATTTTCTCTTGCAGGCACTCTTGGTCTTGGGAAATTAATTGTTTTCTATGATTCCAATAAAATTTCCATAGAAGGAAGTACAGATATCGCATTTAGAGAGAACGTACAGAAACGTATGGAAGCATTTGGTTTTCAGATTATTACGGTTGAAGACGGTAACGACCTGGAGGCCATCGGCCGTGCTATTGAAGATGCGAAGGCTGATACCGAGCATCCGTCCTTTATTACAATAAATACCCAGATCGGTTACGGCTGTCCTGCAAAACAGGGAAAAGCAAGCGCTCATGGAGAACCTCTGGGCGCAGACAATATTACTGCATTAAAAGAGAATCTGGGCTGGCCTTCTATGGAGCCGTTCTACGTTCCGGAGGAAGTTTACAGCCATTATAGAGAACTTGCAGAGGAAAAGGCAGAGACAGAGGCAGCATGGAATGTGATGTTTGCTGCATATTGTCAGGAATATCCTGAGTTGGAGACATTATGGAATGCATATTATGATCCGGATGCAGGAGAAAAATCCATTGAAGCTTGCGCTGATTTCTGGAAAAAGCCCGAAAAGGCAGATGCAACCAGAAACTTATCCGGTCAGGTTTTAAACAGAATTAAAACATTTATGCCTAACTTAATCGGAGGCTCTGCAGATTTAGCGCCTTCCAATAAGACGAATATGTCGGATATGGGAGATTACAGCAAAGAAAACCGTAGCGGAAGAAATATGCATTTCGGAGTTCGGGAACTTGGTATGACTGCCATTGGAAACGGTATGATGCTTCACGGAGGACTTCGTACCTATGTGTCCACTTTCTTTGTTTTCAGTGATTATACCAAGCCTATGGCACGTCTTTCCGCTTTGATGGGAGTGCCGTTAACCTTTGTATTCACCCACGACAGCATTGGTGTTGGTGAAGATGGTCCGACTCATGAGCCGATTGAGCAGCTTGCCATGTTACGTGCATTGCCAAACTTCCATGTATTCCGTCCTTGTGATGAAACAGAGACAGAAGCAGCCTGGTATTCTGCCCTGACTTCCAAGAAGACACCGACAGGCCTGGTTCTGACCAGACAGAATTTAACTCCTATGCCAGGAAGCAGCAAAGAGGCTTTAAAGGGTGGTTACGTTATCGATGACTGTGAAGGAACACCGGATCTGATTCTTATTGCAAGCGGATCGGAAGTGGAACTTTCTGTGAAGGCAAAAGAGCTTCTTACGGACAGAAAAGTCCGCGTGGTTTCTATGCCCTGTATGGATTTATTTGAAGAGCAGAGCGATGAGTATAAGGAATCTGTACTTCCGAAGGCAGTAAGGAAACGTGTGGCGGTAGAAGCGTTAAGTGACTTCGGCTGGGGCAAATATGTTGGTCTTGACGGCGCATATGTGACTATGACCGGGTTTGGAGCCAGCGGTCCTGCAAAGCTGTTGTTTGAGCACTTTGGATTTACACCTGAGCATGTTGCAGAGGTGGCAAAATCCTTATAATCAAAACATCTGCTTTGATACAAAAGCATAAAGGAGCGTATCGGACATGGGAAAAAAGTGTATTGGCATAGATGTGGGAGGAACATCTGTTAAGATCGGAATATTTGAAACAACAGGGGAACTTCTTCATAAATGGGAGGTAGTGACCAGAACGGAAGAGAACGGAAGATATATATTGGATGATGTATCTGACTCTATTCTGGAAACGATTACCAAACTTAAACTCTCTCTGGATGAAATCAAAGGAATAGGAATGGGCGTTCCTGGTCCGGTTATGCCTGATGGATATGTGGAGGTTTGCGTAAATTTAGGCTGGCGTGATTTATATCCAGGCAGAGAGCTGAGCAGCAGGCTGGATGGAATTCCGGTACTCTGCGGTAATGATGCCAATGTGGCAGCTCTGGGCGAGATGTGGCAGGGCGGTGCAAAAGGCTACGAAGACATTGTTATGGTCACTCTGGGCACAGGTGTTGGCGGCGGCGTAATCTTAGGTGAGAAGATTATTTCCAGTAAACATGGACTGGCAGGGGAAATCGGTCATATTCATATCCGGGATGAAGAGACGGAGCATTGTAACTGCGGCGGTGTGGGCTGCGTGGAGCAGATTGCCAGTGCGACCGGAATTGCAAGGGAAGCCAGAAGGAAGATGGCTTCAACTGAACTTCCTTCTGGCTTAAGGGACTTCGGAGATGATGTGACTGCAAAAGAAGTGTTAGATGCGGCAAAGGCGGGAGATGAACTGGCAAAGTCAGTGATAGATGTTGTCGGTCACTATCTGGGGCTTACGCTGGCGCAGATTTCCATGGTCATTGATCCGGAAGTATTCGTTATAGGCGGAGGCGTATCAAAGGCAGGCCAGTTCCTGATAGATGAGATTTTCCGCCATTATGATGCATTTACCCCAATTTCAAAAAGCAAAAGCAGGATTGTTCTTGCAACACTGGGGAATGATGCAGGTATCTTTGGTGCGGCAAGATTAATTCTTGACTGATTATGAATGTGTCTTAAAAGGAAAGCAGAGAGAATGAAACTCTCCCTGCTTTCCTTTTTGCATTAACTGTGCTTGTGAGGGCTTATTTACAATTTACTAAATTATGATATAATGGGAATACTTCACAAAGAATAAACCTCGTGACATGAGGAGACCCCGGCTGCCAGGCAGTCGGGGCAATTATGAAAAATCTATGTGCAATTTGACTATTTAAGCGTTTTTAGTTGTTCGATTTCTATACAATTAGTATAAAAAATACTTGTGAACACAATGTGAACGCTGTGTAAACAGATTATGAAATAAAGGAGGAAGGCATGGAAGAGAACCGCAGAAACAGAAAAACAATTGTAATTGGACATAAAAACCCGGATACGGATTCCATCTGTTCGGCAGTCTGTTATGCTAATTTAAAAAGGCAGCTGACAAACGCAGATTATCAGCCCGGAAGAGCTGGCAGGGTTAATGAGGAAACACAGTTTGTACTTAATTATTTTGGGGTTGAACCTCCGGAGCTTATTGAGAATGTAAAGACGCAGGTGCTTGATATTGAGATTCGGGAAATAAGGGGGGTAAAGAAAAACTTATCTCTGAAAAATACCTGGAATCTGATGCAGGAAGCCAACGTTGTGACCATTCCGGCTGTGACGGATGATGGAATGCTGGAGGGGCTTATTACAGTAGGTGATATTGCCAAATCTTATATGAACGTATACGACAGCAGCATTCTTTCAAAAGCCAATACACAGTATGCAAATATTGTGGAGACACTGGAAGGAGACATGGTAGTCGGAGTAGCTGGAGATTATTTCAATAATGGCAAGGTACTGATTGCTGCAGCCAATCCGGATATGATGGAATACTATATTGCTAAGGGAGATTTAGTCATACTGGGCAACCGTTATGAATCCCAGCTTTGTGCCATTGAGATGGAAGCGGCATGTATCATTGTCTGTGAAGGAGCAGCAGTCTCCATGACTATTAAGAAGCTGGCACAGGAACGGGGCTGTGCAGTCATGACAACTCCTTATGATACCTATACAGCCGCACGTCTGGTGAACCAGAGCATCCCCATCAGCTATTTTATGAAGACAGAAGGGCTGATTACCTTTGAAGTAGAGGATTATATTGACGATATTAAGGATGTGATGGCTAGTAAGCGTCACCGTGATTTTCCTGTTCTCGACAAAAATGGTAAATATAAGGGCATGATTTCCCGCCGGAATTTACTTGGTGCAAAGGGAAAACGGCTGATTCTGGTTGATCATAATGAGCGTTCCCAGGCTGTTGAGGGTATGGTAAGTGCTGAAGTGCTGGAGATTATTGACCATCACAGACTGGGAACAGTGGAGACCATCGCACCGGTATTCTTCCGCAACCAGCCCGTTGGATGTACTGCTACAATCATATATCAGATGTATCAGGAAACCCATACTGAGATAGAACCCAAAATTGCAGGTCTTTTATGCAGCGCGATTATCTCTGACACACTGCTGTTTCGCTCTCCTACCTGTACTGAGGCGGATAAGGAAGCTGCGCTCAGCCTTGCAGAGATCGCAGGAATACAGATAGAAAAGTATGCATCATCCATGTTTGCGGCAGGAAGTAACTTAAAAGGAAAGACTGATGCAGAGATCTTTTATCAGGATTTTAAGAAGTTTACCTTTGGAAAAGTGAACTTTGGAGTGGGGCAGATCAGTTCTTTAAACGCCAAAGAGCTGGAAGAATTAAAAGAGAGAATGCTTCCCTATATGAAAAAAGCAAGAGAGGAACATGGGGTAGATATGATGTTCTTTATGCTGACCAATATACTTACGGAATCTACGGTGCTGCTATGTGAGGGCCAGGGCGCAAAACAGATGATCACAACTGCATTCCGTGCAGAAGAGGCAGTGGAAAACCAGGAAGAGCATTTTGTAAGTCTTCCAGGTGTCGTATCCAGGAAAAAACAGCTGATTCCCGGAATCATGCTGGCAGTACAGGAATAATAGGAGGCCGTCTTCATGAGAGAAAAAACGAACAGAGAGCAGGGAATGGCAAAGTCAGCCGGTAAGATAGACTGGAAGCCGGGTAACATGCTCTATCCTGTACCTGCAGTTATGGTAAGCTGTATGCGGGTGGGTGAAAAACCCAATATTATTACGGTAGCCTGGGCTGGGACAATCTGCTCTTCCCCGGCAATGCTGTCTGTTTCAATCAGACGGGAGCGTTATTCCTATGATATCATTAAGGAATCAGGTGAATTTGCAGTCAACCTGGTGACAGCGGACCTGGTCCGGGCTGCGGATTACTGTGGCGTTAAATCTGGCAGAGACGTAGACAAATTTGCAGATATGAAATTAACGCCCTGTTCCTTAACCAAGATCGGAGTACCGGGGATTGCGGAAAGTCCGGTAATTCTCTCCTGCAGGGTAACGGAGGTAAAGCCTCTCGGTAGTCATGATCTTTTTCTGGCTGAGGTTGTTGGAGTAACGGTGGACAGCCAGTACATGGACGAACATAATAAATTCCATTTAAACCAGTCAAAGCTGATTTCTTATTCTCATGGGGAGTATTTCGAATTGGGGAAAAAGGTAGGCAGCTTTGGTTACTCTGTGAGAAAGCCAGATAAAAAGTCAAAGGACAGGAGGAAAAGGAAATGAAAAGGAACCAGAATCTGGACAACATTACCTTAATCGGGATGCCTGCCTCTGGTAAGAGCACTGTGGGGGTTCTGTTAGCAAAGCGTCTCGGTTATTCCTTTGTTGACGTGGATATTGTAATCCAGGAACAGGAAGGAAGATTATTAAAAGAAATTATTGCAGAGGAAGGCCAGGACGGCTTCCTTGATGTGGAAAACCGGGTGAATGCAACGCTTTCGGTGCATAACAGTGTGATTGCTCCGGGAGGAAGTGTTATTTATGGAAAAGAAGCCATGGAACATCTTAAAAAAATCAGTACAGTTGTTTATTTAAAACTCAGCTATGAGGCAGTAGAGGAACGGTTGGGCGATTTAACAGACCGTGGGGTTGTACTGAAAGATGGGATGACATTGAAGGATCTGTACGATGAGCGTATCCCTTATTACGAGAACTACGCGGATATTACCGTGGACGAAACCGGGATTGATGCAGGTGGAATCGTAGATATTCTTAGAAGTATGTTGGAAGAACGGTTCGGACTGGAAACGTAAAAAATGAAAGCAAGACGTTGAATTAATAAAATTCTGCGTCTTATTTTTTTAGTACAAACATATTTATATTGAAAAATGAAAGATAATGTTAATATATTTAACTGTTTGCTAGTATATATAAACAAATACATTTGAATATTAACTAATTGATCTTATTAAATAGATTAAATACTTCAAAATATTGACAAATTTCAAAAAATATCATAAAGTTATGGAAAATTATGACTAAGGCGTCTGATCAGAATATAATTCTGCCAGATTCCTTAGTCATTTTTAAATGAAAAGAATGGGGAGGTAATTAAATGAGGAAAACCTTGAAAAGATTGGTGTCACTAGGATTATCCGGACTGATGGTATGGTCATTATCCGGATGTGGGAATTCTAAACCAGCTGTTTCTTCTACCAGTGAAACACAGGCAGCGGCTCAGACACAGGAATCTTCAGCTTCAAAAGAAAATGCATTAAATGTACATATTGATGTGGAGGTCGCTTCCATGGATCCCCAGATTGCAACGGATGGAACCTCGTTCGAGGTGATCGCGGACACGACAGATGGTCTTTATGAACTGGATGCAGACGGAAATCCAGTACCAGCTCTTGCAGAGAGCGTGGATAAGAGTGCAGATGGACTGACCCTTACATATCATTTAAGGGATGCGAAATGGTCCAATGGAACGCCTGTTACTGCTAAGGATTTTGTATTTGCGTGGAGAAGAGCAGTTAACCCGGTAACAGCAAGTGAATACGCTTTTATCGTAGGGATCGCAGGAATTAAAAATGCGGATGCAGTCTCCTCTGGTGAAAAGCCCCTGGAAGAACTGGGAGTTACTGCGGTTGATGATAAGACATTAAAGGTGGAGCTTGATGTGCCGGTACCATTTTTTGAATCTCTGATGGCTTTCCCAACTTTCTATCCGGTGAACGAAGACTTTTTTACCAGGTGCAAAGATCAGTATGCAAGCACACCGGATACCCTGCTATCAAATGGGCCATTTAAGATTACGGCATATGAACCGGCAGCCACCACCATTACACTGGAGAAAAATCCGGATTACTGGGATGCCGGCAATGTAAAGCTTGAAGGAATTAATTATCAGGTCATTAAAGATTCCCAGCAGGCAATGCTTGCATATCAGAACGGGGATTTAGACTTAGTTACACTGTCCGGGGAGCAGGTAGAGCAGTTCCAGGCAGATCCTGAATTTAAAAATATTATGGCAGGCTATTTGTGGTATATGTCACCTAATACCAAAGTGGCAGGTCTTGAAAATCTCAACTTAAGAAAGGCGTTATCTCTTTGTTTTGATAAAGAGGCAGTTTGTACTAACATTTTAAAGGACGGTTCGACCCCTGCATACTTTGCAGTACCTTCACTTTTAGCAACTGGTCCGGATGGAAAGGATTACCGGGAAGATGCAGGAAGCAATTATTTTAAGACTGATAAGGCCGAAGCTTTAAAATACTGGGAAGAGGCGAAAAAAGAGCTGGGTGTGGAAAGTCTGACCTATAACATGATTGTGGAAGATACGGAATCTGCCATTAATGTGGCGCAGTTCCTTCAGTCAGAGATTCAAACCACACTTCCCGGAATTACCATTAACTTAGAGCAGTTGCCAAAGAAAAATCGTGTAGAGCGTATGCAGGATGGTGATTTCGAATTAGGTCTTACCCGCTGGGGACCGGACTATGCAGACCCCATGACCTATCTTGACATGTGGATTACAGACAGTCCTAATAACTACGGATTCTGGTCCAATGAAGAATATGATTCTATCATACAGTCTGCGAAAAAAGGAGAGCTGGCATTAGATCCCGCTGCGAGATGGAAAGCATTAATTGATGCAGAGAAAATTGTTTGTGATAATGCAGTTATTTTCCCTGTTTACCAGAAGGGAAATGCAGTAATGCAGAAAGCCGGTGTTGATGGTGTGGAGTTCCACTCCATTGCGATTAATCGTTATTTTAAAAACACAACAAAGCAATAAGACAGTGCCGGAATTACGATACTGGCTGCCGGAGGGGTCACAGGTCCTGCCTGTGATTCCTCTGGCTGCTTAATTTGGGAGGGAAATATTTGTGAAACGATATATTGCAAAGAGAATCTGCATATCAGCAGCCACTTTGCTGGCAATTCTGCTTATTTTATTCCTGATGCTGGAACTGATGCCGGGTTCCCCGTTTAATGATGAAAAACTGACCCAGTCTCAGGTTGCACTGCTGAATGCAAAATACGGTTTAGACCAGCCGGTTTTTATCCGGTTCATAAATTACGTAAAAAATATGATATCCGGTGATTTCGGAGTATCCTATACTATTTCAAAGAATACGTCGATTTCAACACTTCTCGCAACAAGACTTCCCATTTCAATCCGAATCGGCGGGCAGGCAGTTTTACTGGGGACGCTGGTAGGACTGGTATTAGGGCTCATAGCGGCTCTGAAGCACAATACGGTATTTGATACCATGACAACGGTCATATCGGTTCTTGGCGTCAGCCTTCCTTCTTATGTGTTTGCGTTGGGGCTGTCATATACACTGGGCTATCACTTCAAATGGTTTCCACTATTGTATCAGCAGCAGCAGGCGATAAAATCCTCAGTTCTTCCAACAATATCCTTAGCCATGTTTACAGTGGCAACCGTTGCCCGGTTTACCAGAACGGAAATGCTGGAGGTTCTGGGATCGGATTATATGCTTCTTGCAGAGAGTAAAGGACTGCCTGGATGGCGTCTGATACTGGTTCATGGGTTAAGAAATGCGCTCATTCCCATTGTTACAGTTCTGGCCCCTCTTGTTGTCAGCCTGATGACCGGTTCTCTGGTGGTAGAGAAGATATTTTCCATACCGGGAATTGGAAGTCTTCTGGTTACTGCTATTCAATCCAATGATTATAATGTAATCATAACACTGGCGTTTATTTACAGTGCCATGTACATCGGAATCATGCTTGCTGTAGATATTTTATATGGTCTTATTGATCCCAGGATCAGGCTTGCAAAGGAGGATGATTATGAGCAGTCATAACAGGGATGCAGTAACGTTTGAATTTATGGCAGATGATTTTTTGCCGGCGGAAAATCACAGCATAGGAATCGACCGGGTTTATCCGGCACAGTCGTACTGGAAAGATGTCATATCGTCCTTTTTGAAAAATAAAGGAGCGTCAGCAGGATTTATTGCAATTGTATTTATTATTTTAATGGCTATAGCCGGGCCATATATGAATGGATATACATACAATGAACAGATTATAGCAAACCAGAATCTTGCACCCAGAGTACCGGTTCTGGAACGCTGGGGAATTATGGATGGTTCGGAAACCATGAATACTTCCACTGGTAAAGTTACGGTAAACAGGTATACAGACCCTCAAAAGACAACCGGACTTGAGAAGACTTATTACTGGTTTGGCACGGACGTACTGGGTAGAGATATATTTACCAGGACATTTATGGGCACCAGAATCTCTCTATATATTGCGCTTGTTGCTGTTCTTGTTGATATGTGCTTTGGAATGAGCTACGGTCTGATCAGCGGATATTTCGGAGGCGTAGTGGATAATGTCATGCAGCGGTTTGCAGAGATTTTAAATGGAATTCCCACTCTTGTCATTGTTACACTTCTTATGCTGGTATTAAAACCAGGGCTTGCAACCATTACACTGGCACTTGCCATCACTGGCTGGATTGGCATGAACCGGGTTGCAAGAGCCCAGGTGCTGAAGCTGAAGGAGCAGGAATTTATTCTTGCTTCAAGAACATTGGGTGCGGGGGATTTCTATTTGATATTTAAGGAAATACTACCCAATATTTTTGGACAGCTGATTATTATGTCTATGTTTTCCATACCCAATGCTATTTTTACGGAGGCATTTCTGGCTTTCATCGGACTGGGAGTTCCGGCACCATTAGCTTCTCTGGGGTCTCTGATCAGTGATGCATTTAAATCCTTTACGACCCATCCATATATGATTATATCTCCGGTGTTAGTTCTGGCAGTTGTAATGCTTAGCTTCAACATGCTGGCAGATGGACTGAGGGATGCGTTTGATCCTAAGATGAAAGAGATGTAGGGGGTAGATTATGAATAAAGATAAGGTTTTGTCAATCAGAGATTTATCTATCTCGTTTCAGACTTCTGCTGGTGAAGTAAATGCTATCAGGGGAGTCAATCTGGATTTATATCAGGGAGAAACTCTTGCAATTGTAGGGGAGTCAGGCTCTGGGAAATCTGTGACAGTAAAGGCAATCATGGGAATCTTAAGCGGAAACGGAAAAATAAAAAGCGGTACAATCGTTTTCACCTCACGTAAAAGCGGGGAAGAGGTTAAAGAGAACCTGTTGTCATTCAGTAAAAAGGAGATGCGCCGCCGAATTAATGGAAGGCGGATTGCCATGGTATTTCAGGATCCCATGACATCCTTAAACCCAACCATGACCATTGGCAGTCAGATTATGGAGGGGATGCGTTATCACTATAAAGCCAGCAAAAAGGAAGCGTATGATAAGGCTGTAAGACTTCTTGATCTGGTAGGCATAACAGAGCCGGAAAAACGCATGAAAAGCTATCCACACCAGCTGTCCGGAGGAATGAGACAGAGAGTTGTGATTGCAATCGCCCTGTCCTGTGATCCTGAGATATTGATCTGTGATGAGCCGACTACAGCGTTAGATGTGACCATTCAGGCTAAAATTCTGGAGCTGATTAAGGAAATCCAGGAAAAGACAGGAATTTCTGTCATCTACATCACTCATGATCTGGGAGTCGTGGCAAAGGTGGCTGATTATGTGGCAGTTATGTATGCGGGGAAAGTCGTGGAGAAAGGGCTTTCTGAAGAGATTTTTTATGATCCCAGACATCCCTATACCTGGGGGTTATTATCAGCCATGCCGGATTTAGATACGGATGACGAGGTGCTTTATACCATCCCAGGAAGCCCGTTTAATCTGTTAAATGAAATGAAAGGGGATGCATTTGCAGAAAGAAACCGGTTTGCATTAAATATTGATTACAGGTTGGAACCTCCCATGTTCCAGGTAACAGAGACTCATTATGCAGCAACCTGGCTGCTTCATGAAAATGCACCCGCGGTGTCAATGCCGGAGGCATTAAAGGAAAGAATAAAGAGGCTGGGGAAGGAGGTGGAACTTGGTGGAGGAAAATAAAAAACCGCTGCTGGAGGTCAGGGATTTAAAGCAGCATTTTAAGCTTGGAAGGAAGTTTTCCGTAAAAGCAGTGGATGGCGTCTCTTTCCGGATCTACCCTGGAGAAACCTATGGTCTGGTAGGAGAGTCGGGAAGCGGCAAATCTACCATTGGAAGGTCTGTGATCCGCCTGTATGAACCTACGTCCGGTGAGGTATGGTTTCAGGGAATAAAAATATCGGGTAGAATCTCTTCCGAAGAGACTAAGCATTTAAGAACCAACATGCAGATGATCTTTCAAGACCCTATGGCATGTTTAAACCCCAGAAAAAAGATTCTGGATATTGTCGCCCAGGGGCTTGATATTCACCATATCTGCAGTACTCCAGAGGAAAGAGAGGAGAGGGTGTACCGGATTCTTGATATGGTGGGACTATCCAGGGAACATGCTAACCGTTATCCTCATCAGTTCTCAGGGGGACAGAGGCAAAGAATTGGAATTGCAAGAGCTCTTATTATGGAGCCGGAGCTGATTATAGCAGATGAGGCAATCAGTGCACTGGATGTTTCCATTCAGGCTCAGGTTGTGAATTTAATGAAAGAAATTCAGAAGCAGACGAAGACCGCCATATTGTTTATCGCTCACGATTTATCTATGGTTAAATATATTTCAGACAGAATTGGAGTTCTTCATCTGGGGCATTTGGTGGAAACTGGAACAACGGAAGAGATATTTTCCAGACCAGTCCACCCTTATACCAGATCTCTGCTTTCTGCTATTCCACAGCCAGATCCTGTCTCGGAACGGAAGCGGACCGCGTACACCTATGACGTAAAAGGGCTGGGGATCGATTATCTGGCAGGAGAGGAACATCATGTTGAGGGTCAGCATTATGTCCTTGGAACTGAGACTGAGGTAGAACGGTGGCTGACAGAGGAGTTATAGATGGAATAGGAAAAGAGGGTATAGCTCAGAATCTTGTTGAGCATACCCTCTTTAAAATTTATATATAATATTTAATCTTTAAGCTGAAATTGTTTCATCAAAGATTTGAGCATCTGGGCCTGTCCTGCCATCTCTTCGCTTGCGGCAGCACTTTCTTCGGATGTGGCGGAGTTGGTCTGAACTACGCTTGCGATCTGGTCAATGCCCTGGGTAACCTGGGTAACTGCAGTAGCCTGCTGTTCAGATGCGTTGGAAATCTGGTAAACAAGATCAGCCACTGTCTTGGACGATACAACGATGCGGTCCATAGATTCCTTAGTTTCTTTTGCAATATGATTACCGGATTCTATAGAAGCCAATGCCCGCTCAATCAGTGCCGCAGTATTCTTTGAGGCTTCCTGACTCTTGTTCGCAAGATTACGGACTTCATCTGCAACCACAGCAAACCCTTTGCCTGCATCACCTGCTCTTGCTGCCTCTACGGCTGCGTTCAGAGCCAGTATATTCGTCTGGAAGGCAATGTCTTCAATGGTCTTTATTACCTTGCTGATCTCAGCTGAGGCATCGCTGATGGTATCCATTGCAGAATTTAAATGTTCCATTCGGGTTTTTCCGTATTCAACCTCTGCTGAGGTTGTCTCTACCTGACTATTTGTCTCTTTTGCATTCTCGGCATTATGATTGATGTTGTCTGAGATATCGTTGATCGTTGCGGCCAGCTCCTGGATGGAGGAAGCCTGTTCTGTAGCCCCCTGGCTGAGAGCCTGAGCACTGCTTGCCACCTGTTCGGCACCGCTTGCTACCTGGTCGGACGCCTGGGTGATTTTACTCATGACAATGTTCAGGGAATCAGTAAGCGCCTGGATGGAAAGCTGTACATTCAGGAATTCACCTTTAAATTCTTCCGGATCATAAGGGACATCAAAATCCCCTCCAGCCATACGCTGTGTTGTTGTGGAAATATAATTCATATAGTAGGAGACTCGTTCCATCATGGTGCGCATGCTTTCAGCGAGCTGTCCCAATTCATCATTAGAGGTATATTCCAGATGGCAGTCTAATTGCCCCTGGGCCATCTTGTCCGCTACATCTCTTAATTCGTCGATTGGCTTGATAATACTGCGGGTAATGTAGAGCGCGATAAATACGGAAGCCGCGATAGAACCAAGTATGATAAGAACCATGATCATAATAAAGACATTGGTCTGAACTTCCAGCTGGTGTGACTTCACATTGCCGTCATTGGATTTGTTAGCAAGCATGGTATTGATAGTGCTTGCAATATCAGCGGCCAGAGGGGCGGCTTCACTGCGGAAGACCTTCATAGCGTCCTGCGAGGACTTGTAAGCAAGTTCTATGGTATTGCTTCGTATGCCTTCATATTTATTCATTTTTTCAGCCAGCTGGCTGTAAAGCTCTTTCTCAGCAGATGTCTTCATACGGGTCTCCACCTGCTTCATCATTTGATTGATAGTATCAATCTGTGTGTTTAAAATCTGCTTTTGCTTATCTGCTTCTGATGCATTCTCTGAAAAGACTATGTATAAAACGGTTGCACGGTGAGCCTGGAACGCCTGTCCAAGACTCCCGACATCCCCCTGTGCAAAACCATAATCCTGAAGTTCGGTCTGATACTCCTGATTAATGGTGTGAATAAGCAGGATTCCTATAGTTCCTGCAAGGCCTGAAAACAATACTACAATGAGAAATGTGATTAATAACCTTTTGCCAACTTTTAATTTTTTCAGCATGTGTTGTCCTTCCTTATTTTATCTTTTTATTTTGATAACGATTCTTTAACCGCTGCTAAAATTATTACATTGTACCAGTATTATACATTATTAGTAATAAATAGTAATATCCAATAAATGGTATTATTGCAATATTATAGTTGGTTTATTGACATTAGTCAAGAATGGAAGTTGACAAATAATATGCACCTAAATTTTTTTTGAATATAATATTTTTTTAACTAAGCCATATTCTATAAATTAGCCCATTGAAACAATGGAGACTAATTTTAATTAATCCGGATACTTGCGCACCGCTTATATTTATACTATATAAATAAGGTTTCAAATTGTGGGTGCCACCACCTGGTTGGGACCAATTAGCTATTACTTCATATGAATTTCTTTTAGTATATATAGTAACGTTGTCAGGACTATTACCTTCCATACCTTGAATGTTTAGGTACGTTTTACCAACTAAGCTAAAGTTAGCTATCAAATCAACCGTGTAGTAATCTATTGTCATTTGTCCAGAGTCAAATTTAACTCCTCCAGTAAAACCAACCATATTATTACCTCTATAATATAGATCATTTACTCCGGGTACATAACCTTCCCATGTACCGGTTACGCCAAAAATATTTACCCCTTTTTTAATATTTGCTGGTACAAAAGCCGCATCATATGACCTTATCCAATTAATCCCATTTAAGTAATGACCATTTCTAACACCGAAAAAAAGATTTCCATCACCCCATGTAGTTCTATTTGTAGACCAAACCTGGTCAGAGGATGCATCACCACTTTGTAATGGAATGTTACCTGTTACTTTATTTCCATTTATCCAGGCAGTTTGTCCACTTAATATCTGACCTGCAGAAGCCGTGCCCGAAGTCTGGCTTGCCAAATTATTTGCTCCCACCGAGAAATCCTGTGCGTGATATCCCTTCTTAACCAGAAACGAACTTCCTGCATTAAGGTTCTGGTTCCCAGTAGATCCATTATTTTCCATTGTACCCGTACCAATTTCATCGCCAGTATCCGTTCCCACATATGTTTTTCCGCTTAATACATTTTCTTTCGCAGCGGAGACTTCATCGGAACTAATTCCGCCGCCGCCAATATTTGTTACACCGCATTTAGCCATTCTTTCTCACCACCTCTATATTCCTGATATTTAATGCACTTTTCGGAAGTTTACTCGCCTGCAGAACAAGATTACCTTCCCCGGTATCGTCTTTTACTACTATAAATGCTTTTGCCGCCGCAACCATGCTGTCGGAACTAAAGTAAACATTCACCTGATCATTTTCATCAATTTTATCCGATTTAAACGTATAGGTCAGACCACTGCTCCATGCCGTAACAGGAATTGATAAATTGGAGGCAATTGAGACGCCGGTCAGATAATCCATTTTCTCTGCGGAATAGGAATTAAGCTTTTTCTGATCTTCTGACGGATTATCATTTATACCAACCGTTTTTTGAGCAACGTCCTGTATCATTGCATTTACATCATCTTTAAAGAACTTTTGAGTTGCTTTTATTCCGTCCAGTAGCACATTGAATTTGTCTGCGTTAAAGAGAGACTTTTTCAGATTAGGATACTTTTCATTAATTGCTGCCATTGCATCTACATCATTATTAATCCATGCTTCGTTGTACTGCTCAATTACAGGACGCATTGTTGCAGATACATCCTGCATGCCCGGTAAGTCGCATATTTCCTCTGGAAAACTGCTGTGGGGATATTCTGGATAGCTCATTTAAAAACTCCTTTCATATATTATTATAGACATAAGAAAAACTCTCCAGAAAACGATAGAGAGTTATATTCATAGTCCCGTCACCTGAGGACCAGCTTATGTTCTTAACTATGTATTGACTGGTTACATGATTGTATTTGGGGGTATATTCAATTTTTGTGTTGACTTCCAGCCAGGGGATTACCAGGGAAGTCAGCTGTATGGTGTCCTTCATGGCAGTGGACTGGTAGGTCAGATATTGTGCCTGATTATAACAGGCGGCATCGTCACTTAAAGTACTGTAATCCAAAGATTGAGGGATTTCATAGCCTAAATTTGTCACCGAAAAAGGACACTCTATGGACGTTTCCACGTATTTACCGTAACATTGAAACTGACCCAGTAAATAAAGCGCTCCCGGCGTTGTATCTGATTCTGTAAATCTTCGATATCGGAAGACATATACTGTATTTTTTTTCAAAGCACCAGCTTTTAATGGCTTGCCATCGCCATCGTAAATAGGAATCGCAGGAGAAAAACCGTTTATTGTAAAGCGGGGGGCATCAGAATTCTCTTCAGTGACTTTAAAAGCAAGCTGGGTTAAATTATCCACATCCTGCCATGAATTCCAGGAATCATAATGCACATCATATACCTGATTTTTAAAAGTTGAGGTATCTGCATAACGGTCTTTATTCTCCAATTCAAGCACTTTACCCCACACCTCAGTAACATTGTAAATCTCATCGAACTTCATATCAGCATCTTCACTTATAATAAGACTGTCAAGAAGTGAATTGTTTAAAACGACAGGCTCATCTATACATGTGGGGATTTTTCTCCAGATAAAAATTCCGTCTGCATCAAAATAAAATTCCCAGGAATCATATAGATCCCGAATCTTAGTCCAGATATCTGCATAGGTTGAGCCTGTTTCAAAGGTTAAGTCATAGGGAACCGGCTTTTTAATGTCTTCAATAATATAGTTTTCAATTCCAGCTTCCTTCACGATTGCAAGGACTGATGAGCGGATATCTTCTCCGGCAGGGATCGTAAGCGACTGGGTTGCGAAAGCAGGTGGATTATTAGAGGTTCCATATCCGCCAAGACGTCCGTTTAATGTTCCGTCATATTGAGCCATTAAGTCCGCGCAGGTAACAGAAAGTCTTTTCTCTTGTAAAGAAAATGTATACTTCATGCTAACATAGCAGAAAACGCCGAAAAGGTACCATTTAATTTCATTGGTGCGCAGTGATTTGATGCCATAATAGACCCGTATCCGTTTATCCATCCAGATTTTTTTGTCTTTTCCTATTGTAAAGGATGAGTTTAAAATGATTAAATCAAAGCTGTAACTCCTTCGCTGTATGGATTCATTGTCCTGGCTATAGTTGTCTGATATGATCTGGCCTTCCAGGGAGTCCAGGATTTTGTAGGAGGAATTAAGCAGCTCCGCTTTTAAAAAGATTTCCTGGGCTCCCTGCTTCAGCAGGCTGAGATCTGATTGTGTTACCTGATATTTCATATTTTTCACCTACCTGTCAATGTCAGCGTCAATAAAGCCGTTGTCGTACAAATCGCCGGGTTCATAAGCACTGCCGCATTCTGCAACACTGAACTTGGTAATTACGTGTTCATAATGATCAGAATCTTCGCTGATGTCGTTGCTGGTAACAGCGATCATGTAGATATTTCCCAAATAATCCTTGAGAATTTTGGGCTTGCCGTTTGTGAGGAAATCATAAATACCGTTACGGTAATCCCAGGAGGTATGAGTCTGCCAGACATCATCTTTTAATTCAATAAAGGTACAGGAAATATCTCCTGTGTAATAACGAATCCGTCCACCTTTGATAATCAACGGCTTTTCACGGCCCAAAAGTTCAATCAGACTGGTTTTCTGAGTCAGTTTCTTTTCAAAGCTTGTGTCCAGGATCATTGGGTAGGATAAGTCCTTTTCACAGATAAAATAAGAATCAAATACTGATTCAATCTGATTGGTGATATAGCTGTTTTCGCCCCCTGAGATTACGGGAACATAAGCGTACTCCACAGAACCGACTGGCTCATAATAATCCATAAGCTCAATTTTAAAATCTTCATTAGACGAAATGGGTTTTTCATATATAGTTTTAAATTTTTTATCTCCCGTTACCTTCTTCTTAATCCGGACAGACTCCACAATACTTTCTGTAAAACTGACGTTTCCGCCGTACAAGTTATCCTGGAACAGAGCGTGCAGTCTGGTATGAAACCCCCAATCAGTGGGGATTTCAGGTTCTTTATCTGTCAGGCGCACTATTGTTACAGTGGAGTATATCTCATCAAATACTGCATCTGCTATGGTTAAATCGGCCACATCACAGGAAGAGACGAGGGAAGAGGTCAGGGATTCCTTGCTGGAAGCAAATGAACTTCCCAGAAACATTGGATCACCGCCTTTCTGTTTGATTTATCAGACCGGCATTTATTTCATAGGTATTGCCGATCCGGTTTAGGCACAGTAAAAACTGTTGGTTCGTATCAGGGAAGGATACATAGTTGCTGTACAGGATATATCTGATTCCCGAGGCTTCTGCCTCAAGTTCAAAAAATGCCTTTTTCCCATTGGAATCGGATAAAGTTCCTTCCCGGTAATAAATGTTTACATAAGATTGTCTGCCATCGGTAAAACGGATAATTCTTGCGTTACGATCAGGCTTATAAAAAAGGAAGGCTTTGGTAAAATCACCTTTTACCTCAAAACCTGCATCATAAGTAACAGAATTATTTCTTAAGTCTGCATATTCATGGTTAATGTAGGTAACTTCACTTTCGGGTATTCCGATGGTTGAAGTGATATTACTTTTAATTTCAATAGCACCCAGCTCTGCACGGTTATTTAACTCCAACGGGTTAAATATCTGTGCCTCTGTATAGGATACGGTAAACAGGATATAGCCTGTGTCTAATGTCATATTGTGGACTGTTTTTCCCGTTGCCCGTATGTAGTACTGTTTTGCGTTTTCAAGACCTGAGATCAGATAAGAAAGGTTTTCTGTATTATAAAGGTTACCGGAAGTTAACAGTTCCGTTTTCTGATAGGTGTAAAGGGTTACGGAATAATAATCCAATAACTCATTTTGTGTCTGGGCATAGGTGAGTTCCACTTGATAGGCTGAGGTCTTTACCGTGTCTCCAGGTTTAACTGACAGGCGAAACTGAGGTGTCTGGTAGCAGTAAAAGGGGGTGCCGATGCTTGGAAATGAAGATTCTGTTCCATCAACATCAATTACTGAAATGTAGGCTATATAGTACCCACCGTTTTTTAAGGCTGAGCCAGGCGGCAGAAGGTAACTCTGCTTCATGGTGCTTATAGTCTGGTCATATACCACGCTTTCGGTGGCATTGTCTTTAATCATACAGCGGGCTTTAAATATCTGGTTTCCCTGCCATGTGAAGTTGATTGTGGTTCCGGCAGAGGAATCAAAAGGTTCTATTGGGTGAATAATTGCATGCATATGAAGCTCCTTTTCTTTAAATGCAAATGCGGCATTTTAGTTTATTTCTGACAGTTGGATATACAGGGAATTCCAGTCGTTGCAGGGAGCGCATACCCATACGGCATCATTGAGACTAACAGGGTTTCTGCATCTGGCCGTATAGGTTTTGTTTTTATAAGAAATGGTGCATTTCCCGTCTTTTACTGTACCAATTACCTGGGCACGAAATGTACGGTCATATTTCAGATTTTCCGTAGCGGCAGTGACGAGGTAACTGATATCTTCTGCAAGTTTTTTATATACATCTTGTAGATTCATTGCTTTCCTTCCTTTCCTGAATCAGAAACATCAGTGTTTTCCTGTTTGCTGAATAATAGCACTTTTTAATCCTCCATTCAGGATTCCTTTTGCCAGTTCATCTGGATTGCTGCATTCATTGATTTGAATACCCCCAAATTCAAAGTTCGTAATTGCCTGATGTGGCTTAGTTCCAGAGTCCATGATAAATGTACCGGCTCCAGGAGTGAAATTCCAGGCCTGCTCTAAATTGGATAACAGCATATCCTGTTGTTCTGTATTGAAGACGGCCTCATTTCTGTGGAGAATAGATGCAAATTCATCAGAATCCATGGATTTCAACCCTAAGAGTTTCATCTTGGTTTCCCGGGCAGAAGCAGAAGTTGCGCCGATCAGCCCCTTGGAAATCCCGTCTTTACGTGTATCACCGGGTCCACCGTTTACATAACCACCGCCCATATAGGGTTCACCATTTGAGTGAACGGAATCCTCCTCATCTTCACTGTCTTCCGATGACTCTAAATTGTCCCGGACATCTTTTAAAACATGAAGCATAGAGGCTACATTATCGGTTAGCTGTTGCCAGCTTGAAGTATACTCTGATATGGTGCCATAATTTTTGTTGTATTGTTCCAATGATTTTATAAGTTCTGAGGCTGAATCCTGTAATCCCTGTCGGAATCCGGCAAGAATACTTAATCCATCCGCATCCGTTCCCTTTATGGAGGCGTAGTAATCATACAGATTCTGCAGATTTTCTGTCGGGGACATTTTCTGATTCAGCTGAGATAATAAATTGTTAATTCCAGTCAATGCCTGATTGTAGGTTAAGGTACCTTCTTTATAGGAAGCAATGTAGTTTTCCAAAAGGGTATAAATCTTCTCTGTACTTTCAATCTGGTCTTTATAAGCGCTAATCTGTTGGGTAATTCCGGTATAAAGACCATTTAAATTCTGGTAGAGGCTGTCATCCTTTCCGGAGAGTATTTTATCCTTCCAGCCGGTGCCAAGAATTTCATCAGCTTTGGCATCGTTTTGAGCCTTTGTAATTTTTTCGTTGATTTCAGACCATTTATCCGATATTTTTTGAAGAGAGTCGATTTGATCCTGATAAGTATCATTTAGTCCGTCCAGAGTCTCCTGTAGAGAATCAATCTGAGACTGGATTTCATTGGTCTCTAAATCAAATTTGGCATCCTGTACCGCTTCTTTAGCAGCCCGCAGCTTATCCGAATCCTGTTCATAGACAACTTCTCCATTGCGGATGACCTTTTCTGTTGCCTGCTGGTTTGCTTTTTGCAGATCGTAGAGAGATTGTTCATATTTTTGCTGTAATTTAAGCTTATCGTTTTGTTTGTTTAGTAAGTCTAATTTATCCTGCAGTGATTTTTTAGATGATTCATATTCTTCGTTCACTGCATCTTTCTGTTTGTTTATAGACGCAATTTGTTCATTAATAGCGCCAGTTACGGCATTAATTGCAGTATCATAATCACTTTTTAAGGCTTCCAGACCTTCAGAAATTTTTTGCATATCAGTGGAAGAAGCAGAGAGTTTATCTAAAGGCATTTTCAGCAGTTCTTCATTCCATTTGTGAAGACTTTGTACCATGGAAGACATTTCAGAGTTCACGTTCTGCAGCTTTCCGTAAAGCTCATTCCAGTTGTCAGACCCGGCTTCATAATTGTCCATGGCCCTTTCAATCAGATCCCCTTGTTCTCTGAGCTGATCAGATAGTGTCAGCCCATTTGAGATAAGTCCCTGGTAATAGCCGGAGTCAGCCTTTTTGCCGGAAGATTCCATTTCACCGGACCAGTTTTCCATGGCAGACTGGATATCCTTATACATATTTCCAACAGTTTCCAGGTGTTCAATTGGAAGCTTTAAAAGTTGGAAGTTATATTCTTCCTGAGCCTTTTTTAAGTCGTACAAAGAAGACTCAGTTTTGTTAATGTCCTCTTTTAGCTTTAAATAGGATTCTGAGTTCTCGGAATTCCGGTCTTGATTCAGCATATCCTGCAATTCTTTTCGTTTATTGGCAAGAATCTCTTTTGTGACAAGCTCCTCCTGACCGGATAAATTCATCAGCTTTTTATAAAGGGAGGAATCTACAACTTCGCCGGATGATTTTATGTAAGCAATCTGTTTTTCAATAAGAGAGCTGGAATTTTTTATCTGTTCATTTTCTGCCTCCAGTGCTGCGTAACGATTCTCGTAGCTGGCCATGAAGTCCTCAGTGTAGGCTTTATTCAGTTCATTTACTTTGTTTTTTGAAGCGGTGAGTTTATCGTAGGCAGAAATTGCTTTATTGATAACCTCTGCTTCTTTGCCGGAAAACTGCTCGACAGATAAACTGCCGTTTTCGATTTTAGATCTATATTCAGGGGTTATATTGGCTACCATATCTTCATACTGCTTTTGGTATTGCGATGTAATTTCTTTTTGCTTTTCCAGCGAGAGCTTATCTGCATCGACCAGCTTGTCAAGAAGGCTTTGTCTGGAAGCAGACCAAGTCCCACCCTGCACGGTTTTATAAAATTCATCCATGGAGAGGCCGGATTTCTGGGTCATTTCCTTCAGTTCGTTTAACTGCTCTATGGTAGGGGCAGTAGTGGAATTAAGTATAGCTTTTGCGCGGTTAAAGTCTTTTTCAGAAACTCCAAGATAGTCAATATTACTGTCTGATGACGCCTCTTTTAATCTGGTGCGGGCTTCGTCCAGCATTTTTTCTTCCCGTTCGATCCAGTTTATTTCCTGGGGAGGCTGTGAAGTGGAGCTGGTATTGGAACCGGAAACAGCGGGAGTGCTTTTAGGAGACACTTTTGGTATTTCAGGAATAACTATCTGAGACTCTGCAGCATCATCTAGCTTCTTTACATTCTCGTTATATTTAGAAATTTCTTTATCAAGAGTCTGTCCCTGTATTTTCGAGTATTTATTTCTCATTTCCTCTTTAACAGAGATTGTATTATCTTTATTTACGGTAATATATTTATCATATAACTCATCAGGAGTAAGAGAATTTTCACTGGAACCTCCTAAAATATTAGATAGTTTATTTCTAAATCCAGTGTTAATTCCAGATTTCGCCCGAACGAGATTATTCCAGTTTTTTAAATCGTCACCATAAGCCTTTGCCAGATCTTCAAATAAACGTTGATTACGATCCCGTACAACGGAGAAAAAGCTTTCATCAAATTGCAGTTTATAAACAATGTTTAACCGATAAGCTTCTGAGTCTTCAGCATAGGCATCCTCAAGCTGTTTTATTAGATCGTCATAGTGTATGGCTCCCTGACTGTATTCAAGTACAGCACCAGACAACTGAGGAAATTTTTTGGAAATGGCATTTAGACTGCTGGTTGCGACATTTTTGGTATCAGCAAATTCCTGTTTGACGGATCCAATAAGCTGAGCAGTAGTTTCCATGCCCGATGTTAAATCAGAACTTGTGACATAGTCTTTGGAGAACTCTTTCAAGTTATTAAAGGCATTTTCTGCACTGACTCCGGTTTCTTTCATGATTTTATTCAAATCTTCAAATGAAGTAATTGAGTTTTGATTCAAATCACCAGAATTTAAGTAGTTTATGTACTCTTCCAGCTTGCCTGCACTTATCTCAGACAAAGAATTTTTGAAATTCTCGTTTTTTTGGTTACCAATCTCTTTTTCAAACTCTAAGTTAAAGGCAGAAATAAAATCTTCTGGTGACATATCACTTTTTACTAATAAATTAGCACTAATGTCTGCTGTAGTAAGCCCACCATCAGCTGCCTTTTTGATCATTTCATCAATTTGGTTTTTATCGGTATCTAAATCCAGACTTACTTTTAACGGAAGTACAGGTTCAGATGAACCAAATTCCTGAGTAAAATCATCCAAACTTTGCTGTGCCTGATTAATTAAGTCTTTATTTTTATCAGGGTCAAGGGCGGCGAGGTTTTCTTGTATTTCGGGCACTGATTCTTTTATATGGTTTTTCAGCTTTTCCAACTCAGTTTCAATGTCAGATTTCTGCATGCCCAGTGATGCAAGTTTTTGATAGTCTCCAGTAGATTTTTGATCAGAATTATCCAGCTCAGATTTCTGCTTGACCACATCTTCATACAAACTCTCTAATTCCTGATAATCAGCAAGTTCGTCCTTTAACCGATCTAAAGGAGTTGAATTCTTTTTCCTCATATCTGGTGATTTATATGCATCCATAGAATCATCAGGTAAATAAACGTCATCCATCCCTTTAAACTTTTTATAGCTTTGTTTAGACTTAAAATAGTCCTCTGATTTCTTGTTAGAGTCTTCTGCTGCAATATTTTCAAGAGCTTTCTTAATTTTAAGCTGATTTTTCAACTCTTCGTTGGTTGCCGTCAGATTTTGCAACTCTTCTTGTTCTACGAGAGTAATACTGTCTTTGGATTTTAATTCATTAATCCGCTGGCTGGTAGTCTGCAGCTTGCTGTTAAGTCCATCAACATCTGATTGAATGTCTGCCAGTTCCTGTTTAGCATTTGCAGCTGCTTCTGCAGCTATATCTGTTTGATGCTGCTGATTGTATATTGCTTTTCCAATGGCTTGGATCCCCATTGTAACTAATTGCATTCCAATGGCAGAAACTGCAGTAAATGCCAGATTCAGCATGATGGTTTTAGCTCTTAACAGGTCTGTTTGTACTCCCGCCTCGTTTAAGTGTTGTTGATAACCTTCTAATGAAGGAGGATCCTCATTTGTACAGGTATCAAGGTAATTTCTTAAATTTTCGTGACTCTCTGCAATTGCAGAGGATAAGGAATTAAACCCGTATTGTGACTTAATCAGCTTTTCTTCCAGTTCATCAACCGATTTGGATATATCCTTAAAATCCGAGGCTGAATTCATTATCCCCTTTATATCAAAGGCTGCAGCTCCTGATTTTGTTTCATTGCCAGAGATATTTTCGCTTTTTGTAGTCACCTGTAAATCCACAGTTGCGGCAAGAGCAGGAGAAGCGCTGAGCTGTGCAATCTTTTGAGGAATCTGATTTAAATACTGATAAAGTGTTTCAACACTCAGTATAGTCTGAAATAAAAAGGAACTGCCTCCGCTTGAATCCGCATTCATCAGGGAATAGACAAAACCATCCCATGCATTTTGCATAGAAATAAGCCTGTTTTCCCAGGTAATGGTGCTGTTCTCAAATAGGCTGTCCATGGATTGAAACACCTGTATTAACTGTTCTTCCTGACCAGATATGGAAACCTGACTGTTTTTTAATACAGCAAGAACGCCTTCTAAATATTCTTTGATACTTTTCCCATAGGTACCGGCTGCCTGTAGAGATACTTCACTTAATTTTTGGACATCCTCTGAAGCGATACCACTAAGCTTAGAAATCTCATTAAAAAGCGATGTGATTTCTTTTGAGGTATTAATTGCCTTTCTGAATTTAATTATTCCGGAAACAGCCAGGTCAAATCCAGCTGCAACCATGGATAAATTCTTCTGAATACCACTGATATCCATATGAAACTGATCCTGCTTCAATTCTATTTTGGGTAAAGCGATATAGCGTTCCAATGTTCCAGTGATAATCTGAGCCACTTTTCTTGCAGCAAGTTTCATTCCAAGATTGTTAATTTTTATATCTTTAAGTGTAACATTTTGCAGTGCACCATCTAATTCTTTTGTGATACTGCGGACGTCAACGGTAGTTTTCAGTTTAATTGCTTTTACTTTCTTTTCCAGTTCTTCAATGGAAGTATCCAGTTCTTTTCTGCTTTCTCCCTTATAAAGAACTGCCATCAGATGAAGCTGGCTGATAGTTTTTTCTAATGCTTTAATATCCTGATTGATTTGCTTTGTACTTTTCTCTTTTTCCAAAGCGGCTGTTAGTTTGATCATAGAATCATTGTCTGCCATATGTTATCCTCTTAATAATTAGGTGGGAGATTAGGGGTTGCTTATAGGAAAACGAAAAAAACAGGGAATAACGATTGTATGGTACTTCGCTATTCCCTGAGTGTTATTCCTAACACAAACTACAATCGTTTATACACGAAACTTAAGCCTCTGCTTCTGCGTATTCAACCATGTCAGCTACATTGCCATCCTTATCTTCCAGACATGCAAATTCAATCTTTACAGTTGCTGCGTCACCGCTGGAAGAAAAACTTAAATCCAATGCTTTTTTCGGTTTGCATTTGTAAGCATTAATCACATAAGGAGTGATAACTCCGCTTTCATCCTTTTCAACCGTTTTCATGGTGATGTAGTAATCCTGAGGGTTCTTCTTGTTATTGAAGCTGATTTTCTGAACTCCGGAATCTTTTACAGTTAAATAACCCACTTCATAGGACTGGCCGACTGCAAGTTCTGCCGGTGTGGTGGATGTGAACTTAGATTCTTCTTCGGCACCTTTAATGGCTTCGCCTCCAAAATCACCTTCTTTATAAACAAATACGGAAGCGGATTTAACACCTGCTGGAAGGGATAGCTCGCCGGCAGTTGTACAGGCAATTGTTTTCTTTTCTGCAACAACTGCAGTTGTATCAATGGTGCCATCAGATAATAAGGCATAGAGCTTGAAGGGTTTTACCTGTGCTTCCACAGTCATTGTTCCATCCATAGGATTTGAAAATGCGATTTTCTTAGCACCTTTGCTTGTGGCGTAGGTTTCATCAGCTGTGAAACCAAAGGTAGTTACATTAGCATCTTCGAAGAAGAGATAGGGAGCCAGTGTTTTTAATACACGGATATCCACGTCACAACAGGTTCTGTTAGCTTTGTTAATGTTTGTCATTCTAAAATTCCTCCTGATTTTTAAATTATAAAAAAAGACCGGCATATTGCAGGTCTAATTTTCGGTAATAAAATTTTTGTACCACTGTGTTGCATCAAACTGCTTCTTTTCATCACCCCAGGCGGCTACAGTCATAGACTGTATGTCGTAAAAATTGTTGACCTGAAGCCGTTTAAACTGATCATATAGCTGATAAACCGTAATATCCCATATATTTTGAATATTAAGAGAGGGGTGCCTGGCAGAGACTGCCGAAATAATATTGGGCAGATCCATATTTTTATCTGCTTTTATCACTGATTCTTTTTTTTTCTGTGCCTCCAGTGTCCGATCGTAAAGAGCTTTGGCCAATTTGCTTTTAAACACAGGCGTTTCTGCTTTCTGAGCCTTTGTAGAGATTCCGTTTCTCTGAAGAATGAGATCTGCTATTTCAGGGTAACAAGCTTTGGGAATGATATAAACTGGGTCTTTTTTCTCTGCATTTATAAAACCCTGCTTATCCTGAGAGTAGGTGAGCCTACTGCTTAAGAAAAAAGATAAAGCCTGTTCCAGAGTAAATAATAAAACAGGGTCAAAAATTACAAGGTCCATAAATGGTAAAATGTTTTTTTCTTCCTCTGTAAACGTATCATATTCTGCCCGCATTCTTTGAAAAGCTTGTTTTTCTTTCTCAGAATAATTAGTCAGGTAATGAAATTGTTCATGATCAATCCCGTAAAGATAAGATTCTTTATTCAGCATAAGTGCCGCTAAATAGGACTGGTAAACGGGGAATGAAATCTCTGATATCTCACTCAGTAACGGAGAACGGATATGTAAGCCATTTTGCAGTATAACAGGGGCGGTACTAAGCAGCGTTCCATAATCCAGTTTCATTGGATTCCTCCTTTCGCACATAAATAACAGTATATACAAACGGCAGTCTGACGGCCGTTTGCCATCAGACCACCGGTAACAAGGAGTTTATGAGAAAGGATTTTTCAACTGTTACCTTTCCATATTAGAAAATTTACAATCGAACATGTGTTTGTATTTCGCCCTTGCAGTATAAGGGATTTTTAGTACTATAGGTGTACTGAGGACTGAAATGAACCAGGTCTACAAGGCTGTTTTACTTCGGTAACGCCTCATTTTCATTCTCTGAAGTTCTTTGCGGTGACTGGTTTTACATGTCTCACACCGGCATTCTCTGCTGGACGCTTCCGCATTAAAAGTCACACCACAGTCCCGGCAGAGAATGGTTTTTACTCCGACAGGAGTGTAGTAGGGGTTCTTTTTAACACAATCTTTGCAGTATTTCTTATTAACAGAAGTTTTTCTGATTAATATGTTACAACCTGTGCATCTGATATAATCCTCTCCCTTATAGAGTCTCCATTCATATCCCAGTTTGCGGAAATCAGTAATGCAGAGTCTTCTTTCAGAATCATCATGAACAAACAGTATTTTTATGCTCAGATTATCAATTTTTTGGGCATAATCAATGAACCCCATTTCTCTTAACTTATAAAACCGAATGTCTTTATCATAGGAATTGGTGGTAATACAGGCGAGGCGGTATATTTCACTGTCGGGATTATTCACCCAGTTCTGATTGTTTTTATTTTTATAATTGTGATACTTGGCCAGACATAATAGTGTAAATGCAAGCCGTTCCAGAACCTTGTCATTTATTCCTATAATAATGTTCAGTTCCTTTTGTGTAATCCAGATACCGTCACACTGACAGAGGGGAAACTTTGCAGCCTGTCTGGCACAGGACACAATACTGTTTGTCCAGTCCAGAGGATTGTATCTGGGGTAATGCTGTTCCATAAAGCAATGCAGTCTGTCAATTAGTTTATCACCGTGGCATCCATATATATGATAGTAGTAGCGGGCAAGAATGCTTAAAGTCTGATATGGTTTCGAAAAATCTATTGGTTCCGTACAAAGTAATTGTTCTGCATATTTTTTTTCATCTAAAATAATCAAAGTCTCTCTTCCTTTCCTATTTTCTTTTCTTTCATAATGAATGACTCGCCCCCATATTTAAATACCCCTTCAGCATCTGTTTCTGCCAGTGCAGGAAAATGGATAATATCATTATTTTTTTTGAGAAGCGTTTGTATAATGGTATCTCCGCAGATATCCCAGACAAACTGCTTGGATTTATTGGTGGTATAACACATGTCTAAAAGAATTTCACACAGTTCCAGAGAATTGGGGCAAATGGATTCACACGCTGAGCGAAATTTCATACGCATCATCGTCCTGTTTTCAGCCGTTTCCTCTTTATCCAGGCGCATGGTTTTGGCAGCCTGCTGGTAGAGTTTCATGGTATCGTCATATTCTTTTTTAATACTCTGGATTTTTCTATAAACGCTTTTCTGATAGCTGACTCCGCTTTTTAAGACAGAGTAATCAAAGCAGGTTTCGTTTTTTCGGTCAGAGAGAAATTGACTAAAATTTTCCTCAATCAGAAGGCAGATCCGGTTAACGGTACTGAGATTGTTACCGGTGGGCATAAATTTCTGATGGAATTTCAGAAATTCCGCCTGTTCGGGGGTGTAATTCTGAGTCTGTTCAAGGTCCATAAGAGACATTTGAAACTGCCGGATACATTTCTTATTGCTGCCAGTGGTGTATTTCTTATATTCATTCATGAGATCTGGGTAAATGTATCTCATAAAATAAGGCTTTTTATCTGCAGCAATACTAATACAAAGTTTCTTAAATTCCTTTTCTTTCTCAGTTGATTCAGGAAGCTTATGACAGGCTGATTTATCGTACCAGTACCTGGGCATTGGTTTTGATAGAATTCCTTTTGCCTTATCAATCGAATTCTGCTGGTAGTGTTGTCCGCACATGATTCTGTATTCAAGCATCCTGTATTCCGGCCTGTCTTTCTCAAAACCTGACTGAAGCTCAATCATAGAGGTGATTCTGTTGGTTATTGAACCGATTTCATCACCAAAGGCGAGAAGATTTGCTTTAATAAGAGCCGGTTCGTCTGGAATTATTTTTTCTGCCTGTCTCTGTACACATTCAATGGTAGGATCATTCCTGGTATTGTTTAAAATAATTTCGTTGTTAGTTGTAAAAAAACTGTCGCTGTCTTTGTCCGCTCCATTTAAAGCATCACAGGTAGAATCCCAGGAATTAAGAATCAGTCCCGTCTGATTGTATTGGTACCAGTAATCCATTTCCTGGCTATGAACGACAGACCGCTTTCGTAAGTTATTGTGGCAGGTCATGGGGGCTCGAAAGCAGGCAATTTCGCTTACGCCCTGATCCAGCCAGTATCTGTGGTAAACTTCCCCCGGCTTTAACAGACCGGTAACTGGTAGTCCAAAGATTGACTGGGCGAGAGAATAAAGATCTCCGGAAACAATGGCATAATTACCGGTTAGCTGAATGGAACCTTTAGCAGCCATCTGGATTCTCTTTTTAATCATTCCATAAACTTTACTGAGTATAAATGGATCCTCCTTCATGCCTTCATCAATCATGAGCGCTTTAACAAAATCATTGTTTAAACCATCTATTTGATCTTCTTCTAAATACATGCCTTTTAAGAAAACAAGAGTTTTACCCCAATCCATACAAAGGGCGCCTTTCAGTTCTTCTATAGTAGGTTCACAAAGCTTCTGTATTTCTTCATCTGTAAATTCATAAGTCTGAAGAAATTGATAATTAGCATTTCTTACATGCTCCAGATTTAGTGGAGTTGTTTTTGATACGGAAAACTGGTAGTGATTTTCCATTGAGCAGCCAAGAAAATGTTCCAGGCTGTTATAGGAGTCCCAGAGCTTCACCATAGATGCAGTGAGAATTACATCAAAGTCACGGACATCCCGAGGTTTTCCCCATACATCTTCAATCATGTAGTTTTCATGATTGATCTTTTGGGCAAATTCAACAAAATCGAAAGTAAAAAGCATACCTTTTGTCCAGGCAAAGCGTGTATTGACACCAGTAATGGTTTTATCCTCTGCAGATACGCCATTCAGCTCTTTATTGATGAGTTTAGAATATTCCGGAGACATGAAACCATAGCCATCGGAGTCGCAATAAGTAATTTCATAATCTTTTTTATATGACATGTCCGGCTCGGTTCCATCCTCATCACGAATCAGGATAACATCCTCTTTCCATGAGACAAAACAATCCTTCACAACTACAATGCGGGGCATGGTTACTGGGACAGAACTGCTGCAGATCAGCGCCTGGTAAGCCTCCAGTTTAGCAGGCACCAGCTTTTTATTTAGATCTCTCCCATTTTCCATACGTTTTTTAATTGGTTCATAAACACGTTCACTGACGTAGGTGATTGTAGACTTTTTGACACCACCGTTTGTGCCCAGAAGCCTGTGGTATCGGATTCCATTAATTGAAAATCCTTTGTTTGATCTATGGTAATCTTTTGTGGAATCCATAATCAGGTAGAGGCAGTCTGTCTGATATTGAAGATCGTACAGCTTTTTGTATAATTCTTTTACACGTTTTTTAGAGTCCTCTCCTTTAGCCGTCTTTTTTAATTCTTTTAATTGTAGTTTTAAAGAGCTCACTTCTTTGTCCATATCCTCATTGCCGTTTAATTCCATAATCCAGCGTAGAAGCTGGCTGTCTCCTGCCGCCACCACATCATTTTTGTTATGAAGCGCAGCGGAAAGAGGAAGAGATAAATTCCAGCCTGCTTCTGCCAGGCGGCGGCTTTGCAGCTTATATATAAATCTTTGACAGGTTTGGTTGCTGTTCAATTGTTTTCCCCCTTTCGGTTAAATCATAAAGTAGTATGTTTGTTCTGCATGTTTGTGTTGTCTGACTTCACTTTGCGCTCTTGTGGCGTATAAGGGGGAATATTACGCTGTCTGGTTGATTCGGTACAGAAATCTCGAAGACTGATTTCTCCTGCATAGACTCTGTGAAATTCTTCTCTTGTTGGTATTGTTGTTTTTAGTTCTGATTTCATATGAAATGCCTCTCCTTTCGTTTTATCTGCCGATTTTAACGGTCAGACGGTTTTGATAAAGGAGAGAAGATTTACAGATAGGTAAAGGGAAGTTTTTGGTATTTTTATTGTGTGTACAGATAATAACATGATGTAGACAAAAAGTCAACAAAAATCCGGAAATAGATATTACGGGCAGCTATTGACTTTTTTACCTGCTGGTGTTATGATTTGCGCAGAACACATGTTCGATATGGGGAGAAGATTTAGGGAAGATTGTTATTATTATGTGGAAATAGTATAATAAGAATATAGTTGGTATATTGTATAAGTTAAGGGATGAAAACTATAATTAAGATTTAATTGCATAAGTAAAAAAGCAGAAAATATCATGCAGCATTCCAACTGACTGATTAAACTAAACTCAGAACAGGAGGATTAAAAATATGAATAATGTTATGGCTTATACGATGAATCTGGAAGGTACGAATTATGAAACAGGCTATCAGACGGGAAAAAGAATGGGAGCAATTCCCCAGTTAAGAGACATTCATACCCAATCAGTAGAAGGCTTTGGAGCGCCTGATTTTAAAGACGCAAAGAAGCTGTTTGATCAATGGTGTCCCGGACTGACTGAAGAGATGAAAGGATTTGCAGACGCTTTGCAGGTAAGCGAAGATCAGATTTTCTTTTATGGAATGACATATTTGTTGCCCCGCTGCAGCCACATTGCACTGCAGCCGTCTATGACAGCAGAACATAAGCCGCTTCTGGCCCGGAACTATGAATTTAGTCATGAAGCAGAGGATTTCTGCCTTGCAAAAACCAAGATTCAGGGAAAGTTTGCACATATTGGAACCAGTGTATTGTTTTTTGGCAGAGATGATGGAATCAATGAACATGGCCTGTCAGTGACGATGAGTTCCTGTGGCTTTCCTGTAGGTGCGATGACGTATATGCGAAAGCCCAAGGTAAAGGGTCTTCAATTCTGGGCTGTAATTCGTGCCCTGCTGGAGAACTGTAAAGATGTAACTGAGGCGCTGGAGTATATGAAAGATATGCCCATTGCTTATAACTTAAATTTATTAATTTTGGATCAAACCGGCAGTGCGGCTCTGGTTGAGACACTGGATGGACGAAAATCATATAAGATACTGGATCCTGACTCACCACAATCATTTTTACATGCCACTAACCACCCTGTATTACCGGAGTTAATTCCCTATGAACCAAAAGCATTTGTCCATTCAGCAAAGCGTTATGATTATATCTCGCGGACCCTGTCCGGCTCTTTTGGTATTACCACGGATCAGTTGAAAGATATGCTTTTGTCTAAATATCCGGAGGGATTGTGCACCCATTACTACGAGGAATACTTTGGAACTACAAAGAGCATGATTCTGTCACCAGTTGATCGTTCTATTGATATTTGCTGGGGTGGCAGAGAAGAGAACGGCTGGGAGCGCTTTCGGGTGGATGATGTTATGGAAGAGAGCGTCAGGGAGATCGGATTAAATTTTGAAAAAGCAGACCCGGATATTTTTACCTATCAGCCAATCATATAAAAAGGGAGAGGGGATTGATATGAATTACCGGAAGGCGCTGGAACGGGCTGTCATTTACATTGAAACCAACTTAAGTGAGGATATATGTGTAGAGGATGTGGCCAAAGCTGCCGGTTACTCATACTACCATCTTAACCGGCAGTTTTTGGCACTTCTGGGTGAAAGTATAGGCAGTTATATAAAAAAGCGCCGCCTTGCCAATGCAGCAAAGCGGCTGCTCTATACAGAGGAAAGAATTATAGATATTGCTATAGACAGTGGATTTGAGTCATCAGAAGCGTTCAGCCGCGCATTTAAAGCAATTTATCAGGTAAGTCCCCAGATATACCGTAAAAATCGACTGGATGCCTGTGTGGGATCAAAAGAGCGACTGGATCAGGGGTTATTACAGCATCTGATATCAAACGTAACGGTACACCCTCGAATAGTGACCATGCCGGAGATTAAAGTAGCAGGCATTCGGGGAGAGACTACTCTTTCTGATATAAAGCTGAGAGAACTTTGGAACCATGCAAACCGTATGCATTGCGACATACCACATCGGGTGGAGGGTGGCAGAGGGTTTGGGATCTGTGAGGCATGTAATGAAAATACTTTGTATACGATGAATGACTGGGTTTTATTCACTGAGGTGGCTGGATACGAGGTGGATTCATTTGAAGATCTTCCATCCCAATTTGTCCGTAAGATTCTGCCTGCCGGTAAATATGCTGTATTTACTCACAGGGGAAGTTTACGTATGCTGCCCCAGACGTTTGACTATATCTGGGGAACCTGGTTTCTGACAACGGATGAGGAGTTAGACTGGCGGGAGGATTTTGAACTTTATGATAACCGGTTTCTGGGATATGACCACCCGGACTCAGAAACAGATCTGTATATTCCCATTCGATAACAGCTATAGTTATGTCTTGGTGGATACTTGCAAAATATCTACGCAACCATTATGATAGTGGATACCATGTCAATTAACTGATTTGGGATAAGAAAGGTATAATTATGTTTACAAAACAAGATCTGAAGCAGAATTTAAAAGAGATGGGAATAAAGCCCCATGACACTTTACTGGTACATTCATCCATGAAATCAATCGGAGAAGTTGACGGTGGGGCGGATACTGTTCTTGATGCTTTAATGGAATATCTGTCAGAAGGACTTCTGATACTTCCCACTCATACATGGTACTCCATGTCGGAATACCATAGCGTATACGACCCTCGGTTAGAGCCGGCCTGTGTTGGGATTTTACCAAATCTTTTTATGAAACGGAAAGGCGTTCTTCGTTCCCTTCACCCGACACATAGTGTTGCTGTGTATGGAGCGGACAGCGAAGAATTCATTGAAGGAGAAGAAAATCGGATCACGCCCTGTCCTCCAGGGGGATGCTATGACCGTTTAAAGGAAAGAAACGGAAAAATTCTGCTGATTGGAATCGGACATGAAAGAAATACTTTTATCCATTGCGTGGAAGAACATTTAGATGTCCCGGACCGTCTGACCAGTGAGCCAACATATTTTAAGATCGTTATGCCTGATGGTAAGATAAAGCCTTCCTTCATGCACCGTCATGACAATTCTGTTACAGATCATATCTCAGAAAATTACACAAAACTGGAACAGGCTTTTTATGATAGAAAAGCTGCTGTTAAGACTTTGTTTGGCAATGCTGACTGTATTCTGTGTGATGCAAAAGCTATCTATGAAGTAACAAAAGATGTGTTATCCCACCAGATTAATTGTATAATAGAGCTGGAAACCATTCCGAAGGAATGGTGGTTAATTTGATAAAGTGCTTGTGTTTTTCAGATGCAACAGAGAATATCCATATAAGCTTACCGGAATGAACGGGTACAGAGCATTGAGGCACAGACTGTCTATGAGAATGATGAATTTGAATATGAATTAGGTCTAATGCCAAAGCTGGTATTGACACCTATGCGTCCAGATATTCAAAAGCGTTTTCTTCTGAATTCAGTCCATGGAAAAGCAATTATGAGGGGATGGCGAAAATGGGGAATTCGTAGAGCAAGCGGCATAAAAAGTACTTACTGCAATTGTTTTGACTGCTCCATTGTATTCTGTTATGTGCTTGTGTTATAATGTATTTACAAGGAAGGAGTGATGACATGCTAATGAATGATGCCTTGAAAATGTTATATAAAGAGTGCCAGAAATTGGAGCCAGATGAGGCGACGCAGTTGATTCTGGGTGCGGAAACGGAAGAAGAGCAGGAGTTTTATTCTATGGTCAGCGACCTTGTTCTTCAGCAGAGACAGAGAAAAGTAATTGAGGAGAATCGTTTTTGATGAAACAATATATTGTTTTTGCAGGGGTGAATGGAGCTGGGAAGTCAACACTATATCAGACATTTCCAAGATTCCAGAATATGCCCAGAATAAACACGGACGAAATTCTTAAGACATTTGGGGATTGGAAGGTCACCAGTGATGTTATGAAAGCGGGAAAATTGGCTGTCCAGGAATTGAATCGGTGTCTGTCTGCAGGAATTTCCTTTAATCAAGAAACAACTCTCTGCGGTAAGACCATTTTCAAAACGATAGAAAAGGCTAAGAATCAGGGATATTCTATTGAACTATATTACGTTGGAGTGGATACTGTGGAGCTGGCCAAAGAGAGAATTGTCTACCGTGTATCAAAGGGAGGGCATGGAATCCCAGATGCGGACGTGGAAAAGCGGTATCTGGAGACGTTCCGGAATCTTAAGCAGATTCTTCCCATGTGCAATTTGGCTTCTTTGTATGACAATACGGAGGAATTTAGAAGAATTGCTATTTATTAAGATGGGATTCCGGTTCGTATTTCCCATAATGTGCCGGACTGGTTTCAACAACGTATTTAATAGAAATTGCCCTTGCAGTGTAAGCTGCAGGGGCTTTTTGCTGTAAAAGAAGGTGATGATATGAATATGAAAGACTTAATATTTGTGATGGTGGATTAGTTGACGAACTGTTGGGAGAGGGCAGGGTACCCCTTTATGTATTATCCAACTCAAGACAGGTGAATGGTGGCAGCTGTATTTTATATGATAACTGCCTGAAGAGATTTGCGTCCGAACAGGGGACGGATATTATCATACTTCCATCGAGCGTCCATGAAATGTTGCTTATTCCCGTAAAGAAAGCTGTATCATATGAAGAACTTAGTGCCATGGTCACTGAAATTAATCAAAGCGAAGTTTCGGAAGAGGATATTAACTGTGCAGAGGTAAACTTTACCAGGGGAAATGGGAGTGGAATTTACTTTTTCAATTTTCAAATGGAGGGCGTATTTAAATAAGTCTTGATAACTGCTATTCTGAATGATATACTATATCCGTCAATAAGGTCGGGATTTAAGATTCTGAATGCCAGTTTTTAAGTGTAACTGTGTAAAAACTGTGTAGCAGTCATTCTTACATAGACATTGTTGATTCAATAAGGCCGAGAAACCTTTGATTTTACAAGGATCTCACAACAACGACCGGTGTGTTCGAGACCTTCCACACCTAAAACAAAACTAGAGGAGAATAAAATATGAATCACAAATCATCAGTGAAAACCTATTTCATGGTTTTTTCAGCAGTTATTGCTGCAATCTACACGGTGCTGACCATGGCATTTGCCCCCATCAGCTTCGGACCTGTCCAGTTTCGGATTTCGGAAATGCTATGTATCCTTCCCTATTTTACCCCAGCGGCAATCCCAGGATTATTTATCGGGTGTTTTCTGTCTAATCTTCTGTGCGGTGCAGCAGCACTTGACGTAATATTTGGCAGTCTGGCCACACTGATCGGAGCAATTGGAGCTTATAAACTCCGGGGTAATAAGTGGCTGGTATGTATTCCGCCTATATTGTCGAATGTAATTATTATTCCATGGGTTCTTCGATATGCATACGGTTCCCAGGATATGATATGGTATGCTATGATTACGGTAGGAATCGGAGAGGTTCTGGCAATTGGGGTATTGGGTAATATTTTGCTGGGCGTACTTAACAGATACAGATATTTCATATTTGAACGTTTTTTTTCAGAAACAATTTAATAGACTACGAAGAAACTCCCGACTATCATGAAAAGACGGGAGTTTTTGTTTATATTTTCTATTTTCATAACTAGTTACATGTGATAAAATATATTTATCGAAAACATGGCTATGTAACCGGCTTGTAACCGTTTTTTTATATAATAAATATGCAAATGAAAGATTATGGTGAAGGGATGACAGTTGGAAGAATGAGTGTGGTACGAAATGCAGACAGATATTTTACAATAGCAGTGGATGAATTTGATGATAGCAATATAAAAGGGATTTTGTTTCATGAAAGCAGCTCAAACGGAATTATATTTGAAAGCCTGCTGGAGATGTTTTTTCATATGGATCGGATTTTTGATCAATTGGGCAGTCCAAAGCAGACTGTTCAAATTCGGCAGTTTACCGGTGTAAATGATCTCTCTCCTGAAGTGAAGGAAACCAGTGAGAAAGAGAGACCTGGAAAACTGGCAACTTTCAATGTTTTTGTACAGTACCGTTATTACGCAAGCTGGCAGGGAAACTATAAATGGCTGGAAGGTAATGAGAGGGTACCATTTGGAAGTGAGCTTGAACTGATTCTTTCCATGTACCTATTATTATCCGGCAGTGAAACAAAAGAGCATGTTAATAACATCATTACAACATGCCACGTGGCAATAGACACCTATCATTCCGGAAAGTTTACCGGAAATTATCAGAATATACCTTCTGAGATATTAGAACAGCAGGTACAACCAGTTGATTTGGCTAAGTCACTGGGTACTTTTATGGAATATGAATTAAAGAATGATGATATTCCAAAGTATGGGCTGAATTATGGACAGCTGATATCCAGTGATGCTTGTAATCTTTGCAGAAGAGGTGGCAAGATTGCTTCTTTTTCTATTAAGGTACTGTTCCACGAACACGCAACCTGGCAGGGAATTATTTTTTGGAGAGAGGGAAGACAGAAACAGTTGTTCCGCAGTTATAAGGAAATGCTTTATTTGATAGCATCGGTGGCAGAGACTTCGGCTGAAAACAATGGCTTTGGGGAACATCTGCATGCAGGTGCAGGATATGCGTTATCCGGATCATAATTTTCGGTGTCATAAAGTGCACTTTACAGTTCATAGAATCTGTAAGGTGCATTTTTATATAATAAGAAGAAATTATAGCAGATGCATGTGGAGCATGCCACGATCAGGCTTTAGTACTGTTTGGATTCACTTGTAGATTTTCTGCCGTATTTCTTATATAATAAAGAAGAAAGCAGTTGACTTTATAAGAAAAAAGCAGTAAAAGTAATTGGAAGTAACCGTTACATAAATAAAACAATAAATTAAGGATGGATAAAGCATGTATCAAATTGATTTTCATAAACCACAGGCAGTTCATTTTATCGGTATCGGAGGAATCAGCATGAGCGGTCTGGCTGAGATTCTCATAGACGAGGGATTCACAGTGACCGGATCAGATTCCCATGAATCGGAACTGACACATCATTTGGAGACAAAAGGTGCAAACGTTGCGTATGGTCAGCGTGCGGAGAATATTACAGAGGGAATCGATGTGGTGGTTTATACGGCTGCAGTACATTCCGACAATCCAGAACTGATGGCTGCTAAAGAAAAGGGACTTCCTGTTCTCAGCAGGGCAGAGCTGCTTGGTCAGATGATGAAAAATTATGAGAATGCAATTGCAATTTCTGGAACACACGGGAAAACCACAACAACCTCTATGATTACAGAAGTACTACTATGTGCAGATGTGGACCCTACTATTTCCGTAGGAGGAATTTTAAATTCCATAGGTGGTAACATCCGCGTTGGAGGTCCGGATTTATTTGTGACCGAAGCCTGCGAATATACCAACAGTTTTCTTTCTTTTTATCCCACTGTAGAGGTTATTTTAAATATAGAGGCAGATCACCTGGATTTCTTTAAAGATATTAAGGATATCCGCAATTCATTTCGTCTTTTTGCCCAGAAGCTGCCAAAGGATGGACTGCTGGTAATTAATAATGATATCGATAATAATGAGGAGATCGTACGTGATCTGCCCTGTAAAGTAGTAACCTTTGGAAAGAGAGCTGGAAGCAGATACCAGGCAGATTCCATAAGATTTGATGATCTGGCAAGAGCCACTTATGAACTGATAATTGACGGCAGTGTTGTGGATACGGTAACTCTTGGAGTTCCCGGAGAACATAATGTTTATAACTCCCTGGCAGCAGCAGCAGTATGTGCAGAACTTGGTATTTCACTGGAACAGGTGAAAAAGGGATTGAAACACTTTACAGGAACCAACCGCCGTTTTGAAAAGAAAGGTGAACTGGGAGGCGTGACCATTATTGATGATTATGCCCACCATCCCCAGGAGATCCGGGCAACTTTAAACACTGCCCAGCATTATCCACACAAGAAACTCTGGGTGGTTTTTCAGCCCCATACGTATACACGCACAAAGGCATTTCTTGACGAATTTGCAGATGCATTGTCTCTGGCAGATGAGGTGGTACTTGCAGAAATATATGCAGCAAGAGAAACCGACAATCTGGGGATCAGTTCAGCAGATATTGTGGAAAGAATAGAGAAAAAGGGCGTGAAAGCGCACTATATCACTTCATTTGACGAGATTGAAACATTTATTTTAGAAAATTGTATACACGGTGATTTGTTGATAACTATGGGTGCCGGAGATATTGTAAAAGTGGGAGAAAAGCTGTTAGGCTTATAGTTATCCACATTATCCACATAGTTTTCAACATTTTATGTTAAGAAGCTATGTGGATTTTTTAATTTACATAAATTATCGTCTCACAATTTAGGAAATCTAGATTTTATCAGCATTTCGACAGGAATAAAGTGGATAAACTAAGATTATGTATACTTGGTTTCCACATTATCCACAATATCCACAATTGATTTAGTGGATAACTGCCCCTATTTTCTTTTGGAAAGACCTGTGGTATGATATGAATACGATAAAAAGGTGAGGTTATGGCGGTGAATTTTAAAAGCAGTTTTAAGATCAATGGTACGATAATATCAAATCAATTCATAGATGAATCTATGGCTTCGGCTAATGGTGAATATATTAAAGAATATCTGTTCCTGATGCGTCATGAGGGTGAAGAGGTGACCGTTTCCATGATTGCTGATGCCTTAAATCATACAGAGGCCGATGTGATGCGTGCCTTATCTTACTGGAAAAAAGCCGGAGTATTAAGCGAGTCGGCAGTGTCTAAGCCTGAGCTTTCTCCTGCCGCGTCGGAGACGGCATGTTCCGTACGACCGGCTGGTGAAAGAAAGAAGGAAAAGGCCGTGGAATCTCCAGAGCGTAAGTCCTACACTCCGGATCAGATCAGCAGGCTGGCAGGAGATGAGGATTTTTCCCAGCTGCTTTATATTGCCCAGAAATATATGAACAAAGTTTTCACCCAGAGGGAGTGCGAGGTATTTGCTTACCTTTACGATGGCCTTCATATGCCCTCAGAGCTTTTGGAATATGTGGTGGAGTATTGTGTGCAGGGTGGACATACCAGCATACGTTATATTGAAACAGTGGCCATTAACTGGCATGAAAAAGGCTTTCAGACAGTAGATGATGCCAAGAATTATGCACTTACATTTTCAAAGGACTCATTTGCAGTGATGAGAGCTTTTGGACTGAGTGACCGTAATCCCGGAGATTCAGAACGGGAATATATGGATAAATGGTTTCGTACATACGGATTCACCAAAGAGCTGGTTATTGAGGCATGCAACCGGACTCTGACAGCGACGCATTCACCCAGCTTTCCTTATACGGACAAGATTATAGAAGGCTGGAAGAAAGCCGGAGTCCGTACGATGGAAGACATCCGTAAGCTGGATGAGCAGCATGCGGACCGGAAAAAGAGCGGCAATGATAAAGCTGGTAAGGCAGCAGTGAATACAGCTGGTGGGAAGGGAAGGAACGGGCAGAATCAGTTTCAGAACTTTCCTCAACGAGAGATTGATTATGATGCTCTTATTCTTGAACAGCTTACAGAGCTTAAATAACAAAGAGAAGCACAACAGGAACGGAGGTAGCTATGGCACTGAGCAATTCACAATATGACGCCATCATGCGGGCTTACGGGCAGCAGCAGTTGAAGAACCGGCATGAACAGGAAAAGCGGATTGCGCAAGTTTATTTAAAAATTCCTGTAATAAAAGAACTTGACGATTCCATCAGCACAAGAGCCGTAGCATGTGCCCGCAGGCTTTTAGATGGGGACAAGGAGGCTCTAAAGGAGCTGAGAGATGAAATCACGGATTTGCGGGAACAGAAGGCGGTTCTTCTTAAATCCTCCGGGTATCCCGCAGATTATATGGAGATGCAGTATTTATGTCCGGACTGTAAGGATACCGGTTATGCAGATGGCATAAAGTGTCATTGCTTCCGACAGTGTGAGATGAGATATTTATATGCACAGTCCAATATTGAACAGATTATTGCAGTAGAAAATTTTGAAACATTTTCTTATGAGTACTTTGATAATACCAGAGTGATCCCGGTTTTGAACCGGACAGTAAAACAATATATGATGCAGGTAACGGAAACCTGCAGGAATTTTGTGACAAACCTTCCGAAAGAGCATGGGAATCTTCTGTTTACTGGACCGACTGGTGTGGGGAAGACATTTTTAACCAACTGTATCGCCAAAGAGCTGATTGACCGTTTTTATTCTGTGATCTATTTATCCGCCAATGATCTTTTTGAAGTGTTTTCCAAAAATCGATTTGATTATCAGGACGAGGATGATATGAAAGGAATGTATCAATACATTCTGGACTGTGATCTTTTAATCATCGACGATCTTGGTACAGAGTTAAATAACAGCTTTACCTCTTCCGAACTTTTCTACTGTATTAATGAGCGGCTTAATTCATCAAAATCGACGATTATTTCTACCAATCACCCGATTAATGAATTGCGGGACCGTTATACGGAACGGGTTACTTCCAGGCTGATCAGCCGTTATACAGTAATTCCCCTATATGGAGATGATATCCGAATCAGGAAAAAATCCAAACGTGGAGAATGACAAAAACTATCCGATTAACTTGACTATTTTCGCGCATAATGTTATAAAAGAACCGTTGCAATGCATAAGGACACGTTGGAGGAGAAATCAATGCTTTACGAAGAGAAAACGATAGAAACCATTCCGGTTGGACCATTAGGCTTAATTCCTTTAAAAAGCTGTAAGGAACTGGGAGAAAAAGTAAACGATTATCTGGTGGAATGGAGAAAAGATCGGGAAAGTGAACATAAGTCTACCATCGCTTTTTCCGGTTATCAGAGAGAGAGTTATATCATTGGAGCCAGCACCCCCAGATTTGGAACCGGAGAGGCAAAAGGAACACTGCAGCAATCGGTGCGTGGAGATGACCTTTATATCATGGTTGACGTTTGCAATTACAGTCTGACCTATTCTCTGTGTGGGATGACCAACCACATGTCCCCCGATGATCATTTTCAGGATTTAAAACGTGTGATTGCAGCATCTGCGGGTAAACCCAGACGCATTAACGTGATCATGCCTTTCTTATATGAGAGCCGCCAGCATAAGCGCTCCAGAAGAGAATCACTGGACTGTGCATTAGCGCTTCGTGAGCTTGTGAGCATGGGTGTGGAGAATATTATTACATTTGATGCCCATGATCCCAGAGTTCAAAATGCGATTCCATTAAAGGGATTTGAGACGGTTCAGCCAATTTATCAGTTTATTAAATACTTATTAAAAGAAGAGAAGGAACTGGATATTGACAGCGATCACATGATGGTAATCAGCCCTGACGAAGGCGGTATGGGACGTGCTGTGTTCTTTGCCAATGTACTGGGACTTGATATGGGTATGTTCTACAAACGGCGTGATTATACGCAGATTGTGAATGGACGCAATCCAATTGTTGCACATGAATTTCTGGGAAGCAGCGTGGAAGGCAAAGATGTAATTATTGTGGATGATATGATTTCTTCTGGCGAAAGTATGCTTGATGTTGCAAAAGAGCTGAAACGGAGAAAGGCAAAAAAAGTATTTGTCTGTGCTACCTTCGGACTCTTTACCAACGGCCTTGCAAAGTTTGATGAATATTATGAAAATGGACTGATCGACAGGATCTTAACCACAAACCTGGTTCATCAGACACCGGATCTTCTGTCCAGACCTTATTATATTAATGTCGATATGAGCAAATACATCGCTCTTATCATTGATAATTTAAACCATGATGCCTCCCTGAGCCCACTGCTCAATCCAACAAACAGAATCAACCGTCTGCTGGAGCGTTACCGCGCTGGAGACCGTTAATCCAGGGGGGATTATGGAACGATTAACAAAAGAAAAATTAGTTTTAGCAGGTTTAACGGTTTTCTCCATGTTTTTTGGGGCAGGAAACCTGATATTCCCCCCTTATTTAGGCGCATCAGCGGGAATATCTGTGTGGATTGCAGTAGCAGGATTTGCAGTAACCGCGATTGGTTTTCCGGTTTTGGGCGTGGTGGCAGTAGCGCAGTCCGGCGGACTGGATAAGCTTGCTGGCCGGGTTCACCCCAAATTTGCATTTATATTTACCCTGTTAATTTATTTATCCATCGGACCCTGCCTTGCAATTCCAAGAACAGCAAGTACGTCTTTTGAGATGGCAGTCGTACCGTTTCTAAAGGCGGGAAGTGCCACTGGCTGGATGCAGTTTCTATATTCCGTTGTTTTTTTTGCCATAGCGTTTGCCGTTGCTTTAAAACCTGATAAGCTGACGGACAGGCTGGGAAAGATACTGACTCCCATACTTTTGGTACTGATCGCAGTGATCTTTGCCGGCTGCATCCTTCATCCGGCAGGCATTTATGGACAGCCAGCCGAAACCTATCAAAAAGCTCCGTTTGTGAAAGGATTTCTGGAAGGCTATATGACGATGGATACCATTGCAGCTTTGAATTTCGGGATTATTATATCTTTGAATATTAAAGCTATGGGTATCCCGAAAGAAGCAGATGTGGTTCGGGAGACCATTAAAGCCGGATTTTTTGCCGGAGGAATCCTTTTGTTAGTTTACAGTGCTTTATCTCATGTGGGTGCAGTGACCGGAGGAACATTTGGTGTTAAAGAAAATGGTGCTCAGACCTTAAATCAGGCGGTACAATTCTTATATGGAAAAGCCGGTCTCATTCTGCTTGCGGCTGTTTTTTTCATTGCATGCCTGAATACGTGTATTGGCCTGATCAGTTGCTGCAGTAAGTATTTTTGCACCATTATACCTAAAGTGAGGTACCGGACATGGGCGTTTTTATTTGCTTTCATCAGTCTGATTATTTCCAATGCAGGACTTAACAAGATACTGGAGATATCAGTACCTGTTTTAAATGCTCTTTACCCAATATCCATCGTGCTGATCATTCTTTCTTTTGCGTTTAGGGATGGAAAACGCTGGAGAGCGGTATATGTATGCTCCATGGGATTAACAGGAATCACGGGAGTTCTGCTGGCGCTGGAACAGGCAGGAGCCAGATTTCTGCATGATACACTTATTGTTCTTCCGCTTTATTCTGCTGGGCTAGCCTGGATATGTCCAGCGATCCTGGGAATTATAATT
Organism: Clostridium boliviensis; assembly: GCF_033342255.1. Classification (NCBI taxonomy): domain Bacteria; kingdom Bacillati; phylum Bacillota; class Clostridia; order Eubacteriales; family Clostridiaceae; genus Clostridium; species Clostridium boliviensis. Next base: position 55,442 of record NZ_JAWONS010000102.1, on the reverse strand, counting down.
GGAGTTGTAATTGATTTTTTTAGAAATATATGATTAATATAAAGAAATCCCTGAAAGAGATTTTTGTCTCTCTCAGGGATTTCTTTATATTTCGACTAAATGATAAGGCATTAAGTTGGCAGTCAGCATCTGTGCTTCCCGCTGATGGCAGGTGAAGATAATAATCTGATTGCTATAAGTACCAGACAGCCATTTTAATCCGGTCTTTAACCGGTCGTCATCATATAGTACAAAGCTGTCATCAAAGATAAACGGCATTTTTTCATCACCAGACTGGATCAGAGTTGCAGCAGCCAGGCGAAGAGCCAGATAGACCTGATCCATGGTTCCGCTGCTGACCTGCTCTAAAGGAACCAGCTTGGTTTTGGTATTTAAAAATATGTTCAGGTTTTCATCTACGCTCATACTGGTATAGATTCCGCCGGTAATTCCTGAGATCAAATCAGAGGCTGCCTTATTTAAGTAAAGACCAAACGAGTCACGGATGGAGGAAGATAAGCTGGTCATGGTTTCCAACGCTAAGTCCACAGCAGCGATTTCCTCCCGTAAGCGGTCATTTTCAGCTATAATATGCTTCAGCCCTTCGGCCTGGGTTTTACAGCCAGATAGATGATCCAGCTTCTTCTCAAGCTCCCACTGGCTTTTTTGCTGTGTCTCAATGGTTTCGCCGCATCCTTCCAGCTTTTTATTAAGTTCTTCAATCTCGACCGCCTTCTGGTTAATGGCTGCTTCCGATTTGGTTACGGCCGAACAGAGCCGTGTGAACTCTGCCATGCGGTTCTGAAATGCCTGTATGGAATCCGAAGTAATATCGGTCTCTCCCAGATGCCTGGACAGGATTTCCTGAAGAATCTTGCCGCTCATTTCCATATCCTTTTGATGGTGGCGGATCCTTAAAAACAGGATTAAGCCAATCAGATAGAAAATAAGAGCACCGCTTACAAAAATACTCAGAAGCAGGATGAGATCAATGCCATAATAGGCAGAGAAGTAATTGGATTCTCCTAAATAATAAATAATACCAGTGCTGCATAGTAAAAGGGTTGCGACAATCAGTGAAACAGCAGAGGCGATCTTTTTCGGTTTACGGTTTGATGCTGTCTGCGCCTCTACATATTCATCATAATGCTGCTGCGCCTTTCTGGAACAGGATTGAATGGATTCGTGGTCAGTAAAATGGTTGCCTGTGAGAACCTGCCGGCCTCTTGCTACTTTCTTGATCAGTTCTTCCTTTTCTGCCTGGCGCTCTTCTAAGTCAGCCTTCATGTCCTGGCGAAGCTTCTGGTAAGACTTAATCTGGTTCTCATACTCAGGAGCTGAGATTTCTTTTTCAATATTGCGGATTTCACTTAACAGTGAGGTATAGGTCCGGGCTGCTTCAGGAACCATTTGCGCTTCCAGCTCTTTTTTCTGGGATTTTAAACAAGCCGCCGCTTTTGTGATATTAAGAGCAAGATTACCTGTTGTATTTAAGTTGGCAATATAGTTTTTCAGCTCCGTAACCATACCTTCGTCTGTTGCACTTTTTAACTGTCCGATACTGATGGTATTGATGTATGAGGTTTCGCTTAAACCGCAGAGAAGATCATCTAAGAATGACTTTGTTGGCTCGACTTCCCGTCCTGCAGTTTCATCTACGATCTTAAACTCTTTTTTATTCTTCTGAAAAGTCCGTTCAATGCGGTAGATATGTTCCTTATGTTCTACGCGGATCTGTCCTTCATAGGTTCCGCTGTTTTCCCATGGTTCAAAACGGGAGTAGAGATCATTTCTCGATGCTCGTCCCCTCTGGCGTTCAATTCCAAAGAGCATGCTGCGGATAAAAGTATGTATTGTGGATTTACCTGCCTCATTTTTTCCATAAACAATGTTAATACCATCATGGAACGTTAAGTTCCTGCCATGGAACTTTCCAAATCCATTGATGTAGATGTCCAGTATTTTCATGGTCAGCTCCTTTCATCCGTAGTGCGAAGCAAAGCATTAATTCCGTAATAGAGTGCTTTCTTTTCTACCCCGCTCATCTCTGGTTTCTGAAGTGCCTGAATAAAGAAACCGATCATGTCGCTGGGGTGTTCGGCAAAGAGAGCGGAAAAATTATACTGTGGTTCTGATTCGTCAATCATTTCAAGAATCTTAAACCGGGCAGAGAGCATGTCTAAATCAAATGTAATATCCGGATCCCTCATGCCCCGTATGCGTAACCGGTAGATATTCTCTATGCCCCGGTTTTGGATTTCCTGTGTAATTTTCATGGCGAGTTCTGTATTGGTGGTGGCTGGGGTGACATTGACTGCAAGAGAGATGTACTGAAGCTTTGCGAGAGGAATGAATTTCAGGGAGGTTACCATACGGGTTACCTCATTGATCTCCCCAACCATCATACCGTGGTGACCGGATTCTGTCTTGTCCAGGGGTTCCGGAGAGCCTGCAAAAGCCATACGATTTTCAATAAGAATCTCAGGGCGGTGGATGTGTCCCATGGCGATGTAGGAAAAGTCCAGGCTTGACATGGCACCTTTATCAAAGGGGATGTGGTTGGCATCTCCTCCGTGGCCTAAAAGGACATGAATTCTTCCGTTATTAGGTACCTTTAAGTGGTCAAGGCGGTTTTCAGGTATCTCTACAGAGTGATAGCTAAAACCATAGACCTCTGTATTAATTTCCTTAAAATAAACGCTTTCCAGCTCTTCTCCCATGAGATAAGTTACATTCGGCGCCCAGGTAAAACTTAATAGAGCAGAGTTATTCCGAATGCGGTCATGGTTTCCAGCGATAATGATCACACGAACGCCCGGAATAGTGGAAAATAAATAATTAATCTCCTTTAAATCTCTGGCAAGTGGCTGGCGGTGGAAAAGATCACCGGAAATGAAAAGACAGTCAGCTTCCATGGTCTTCGCCTGGTTCACAGCTTTTGCGAATGTGTCTTTAATGTCCTGGTAGCGCTCCCGGCTCCAGGGCTTATCGCTGTCGGGGCTCATACCCCAGTGTACATCTGCAATATGTATAAATTTCATCGTCAATACCTCGCTGGTACAGCACTGCATGAAAGAATCTGATGTTTGCTGTACGTATCCTCTTTCATAGACTTGGAACCACATATAAAAGAAATTTGAGATTCCCTTTATACATGGTTCCTGTATCAAGAGGCTGTCTGATTTATTGGCAGCAGCCTCAGCGGCCTATAGTTCGCAGTTGTTAACGGTTCTTGGAAATGGAACCACGTCACGGATATTGGCCATACCGGTTAAATACATAACGCAGCGTTCAAAACCAAGTCCGAATCCCGCATGACGGGTGGAACCGTATTTTCTCAAGTCAAGGTAGAAATCATAATCCTGTTTTTTCAGACCCAGCTCGTCCATACGTGCTGTAAGCTTGTCTAAGTTGTCTTCTCTCTGGCTTCCTCCGATGATCTCACCGATACCGGGAACCAGGCAGTCCACTGCAGCAACGGTCTTATTATCAGGGTTCATCTTCATGTAAAATGCTTTGATTTCCTTTGGATAATCAGTGACAAATACCGGCTTTTTAAATAGCTGTTCAGTTAAATAACGTTCATGCTCTGTCTGTAAGTCACAGCCCCAGAATACTTTATAATCAAATTCTTCATTGTGTTTTTCTAAAAGTTCAACTGCTTCCGTATAGGTCACATGAGCGAATTCAGAATTCAATACATGATTCAGTCTGTCTAACAGTTCCTTGTCCACAAACTGGTTAAAGAAGTTCATCTCTTCCGGAGCATGCTCCAGAACATAACGAATCACATATTTCAGCATAGATTCAGCCAGTTCCATATCATCCTGCAGATCTGCAAATGCCATCTCAGGCTCAATCATCCAGAATTCTGCCGCATGCCGGGTTGTATTGGAGTTTTCAGCACGGAAGGTAGGACCAAAGGTATAAACGTTTCGAAAGGCCATAGCATAAGTTTCGGCATTCAGCTGTCCGCTAACGGTTAAATTGGTAGGCTTTCCGAAGAAATCCTGAGCAAAGTCTACCGTTCCTTCTTTGGTCATAGGAATATTTTTTAAGTCCATAGTTGTTACCTGGAACATCTCTCCGGCACCTTCACAGTCACTGCCTGTGATGAGAGGAGTGTGTACATAAACGAAATCCCGTTCCTGAAAGAACTGATGGATGGCATAGGCGATGAGAGAACGCACCCGGAAAACTGCCTGAAACGTATTCGTCCTCGGACGCAGATGTGAAATAGTTCTTAAATATTCAAAGGAATGGCGCTTTTTCTGAAGGGGATAATCCGGAGCAGAGGAACCTTCAATGTCGATTTTTGCGGCCTGAATCTCAAACGGCTGTTTGGCTTCCGGTGTCGGAACCAGGGTTCCGGTGACGATAATTGCAGCACCAACATTCAGCTTAGATATATCTGAAAAGTTTTCCATAGAATCATGGTAAACGACCTGAAGCGTTTCGAAATAGCTTCCGTCATTTAACACGATGAAACCAAAGGTCTTAGAATCCCTTAAGCTTCTTACCCAGCCTCCGATTGTAATCTCTTTATTAAGAAATGAATCTTTGTCTCTATATATTTGTCTTACCGCGGTTAAATCCATAATGGCTTCTCCTTTTACATGTTCGCATACTTAATAAGATTATACTGTATTTCCGGCCTTGATTCAAGGGGTATGGGGTGCAAAAACTACTGATAAACGCTAAAATGTAAAAGAAAAGACAAAAGCATGAAAAATGTCGGAAAATGCACAAAAAAATAACACAATAATTCAAAAATTTGTTCACTATTCTACGAATGTATGTTATAATGCTAGTACAATAAATATCAACAGCAAGAGGTGATAACGTGATTAAAAAAGAGATGATTGCCATGCTTCTTGCAGGCGGTCAGGGCAGCCGGTTAGGTGTTCTGACGCAGAAGGTGGCAAAACCCGCAGTATCATTTTGCGGAAAATATCGTATTATTGATTTTCCGCTCAGCAATTGCATTAACTCAGGAGTCGATACAGTAGGGGTCCTGACTCAGTATCAGCCATTACGTTTAAACACTCATATCGGGATAGGTATTCCATGGGACTTAGACCGTAACGTTGGTGGTGTCACGATTCTGCCTCCCTATGAAAGAAGCAAGGGAAGTGACTGGTATACTGGCACAGCCAATGCCATCTATCAGAACCTGGAATATATGGAGACCTATAACCCGGATTATGTTCTTATCCTTTCAGGGGATCATATTTATAAGATGGATTATGAGGTAATGCTTGAGTATCATAAAGCCAATAATGCTGATATCACTATTGCTGCCATGCCAGTTCCTATTGAAGAAGCCAGCCGTTTTGGAATTCTTATTACCGATGAGAATAACCGGATTACAGAATTTGAGGAGAAGCCGGAGAGCCCCAGAAGCAATCTTGCTTCCATGGGTATCTACATATTCAGCTGGAAGGTTTTAAAGGAAGCATTAATCCGCATGTCTGATGTTCCAGGCTGTGACTTTGGCAAACATATCATACCTTACTGTTTTGAGTCCGGAAACAGGGTATTTGCCTATGAGTATAACGGCTACTGGAAAGACGTAGGTACCTTAAGCTCATACTGGGAAGCAAATATGGAACTGATTGATATCATTCCTGAGTTTAATCTTTATGAAGAGTATTGGAAGATTTATACGAAGAGTGATATTATTCCGCCTCAGTATGTAGCAGAAGAGGCTGTCATTGACCGGAGCATTATCGGAGAAGGAACTGAAATCTGGGGTGAGGTTCATAATTCCGTAATTGGTGCCGGTGTAGTAATCAAATCAGGAGCTGTAGTTGAAGATTCCATTATTATGAGGGAATGTACAATCGGGGAGAACACCACGATCAGGAAAGCAATCATTGCTGAGAATGTTACTGTCGGTGCTGATTGTGAACTGGGAAAAGGTGAATTTGCGCCCAGCAAATATGATCCTAAGGTTTATCAGTTCGATCTGGTGACTATTGGGGAAAATTCCATCATACCAGACAATGTTAAGGTGGGTAAGAACACAGCAATTGTTGGTGAGACCAGGCCGGAGGATTATCCGGACGGAGAGCTGACAGGCGGTGACTACATCATAAAGGCAGGTGGTATGAGATGAGAGCAATAGGAATTGTATTAGCAGGCGGAAACAGCAAAAGAATGAGGGAACTCTCCAATAAACGAGCCATTGCCGCTATGCCCATTGCAGGGAATTACCGGAGCATTGATTTTGCGCTCAGTAACATGACAAACTCTCATATACAGAATGTGGCGGTTCTGACCCAGTATAATTCCAGATCTCTTCATTTGCATTTAAGTTCTTCAAAATGGTGGGATTTTGGAAGAAAGCAGGGAGGCTTGTTTGTATTTACTCCCACAATTACAGCAGAAAGCAGTGACTGGTACAGGGGAACAGCCGATGCCCTCTATCAGAATCTGATATTCTTAAAAAACAGCCATGAGCCGTATGTGGTTATTGCAGCTGGGGATGGAATCTATAAGCTGGATTATGGAAAAGTCCTGGAGTATCATATTGAAAAAAAGGCTGATATTACCGTTGTCTGCACAGAACTTCCGGCAGGGGAAGATACCACCCGCTTTGGAATTGTGAAGACCAATGACGACGGAAGAATCACAGAATTTGAGGAAAAACCAATGGTTGCATCCTCCAATACAGTATCCTGCGGGATTTATGTAATCCGCAGACGTCAGCTGATTGAATTAATTGAACGGTGTGCCATGGAAGACCGTTATGATTTTGTCAGCGACATACTGATCCGCTATAGGAATTTAAAAAGAATATATGCCTACCGAATGAATACATACTGGAGAAACATTGCATCTGTGGAGTCCTATTATAAAACCAATATGGACTTTTTAAAACCGGAGGTCAGGGATTATTTCTTCCGGCAGTATCCTGATGTTTATTCGAAAATTGACGATCTGCCACCGGCAAAGTACAATCCCGGTGCTGCTGTGAAAAACAGCCTGATATCCAGCGGCAGTATCGTAAATGGAGTGGTAGAAAACTCTGTTTTATTTAAAAAGGCATATATCGGTAACAACTGTGTCATCAGGAATTCCATCATTTTAAATGATGTTTATATAGGGGACAATACAGTGATAGAAAACTGTATCGTGGAAAGCCGGGATACGATTCGGGCCAACACCACCTATATAGGAACGCCAGACAATGTAAAAATTGTCATAGAAAAAAACGAGAGATACACATTATAGGAAATGTGACGGGAAGGGGCTTTAACATGCAGATTACAGACGTAAGAGTTAGACGCATCGAAAAAGAGGGTAAGATGAAAGCGATTGTATCCATAACATTGGACAATGAATTTGTGATTCATGACATTAAGGTTATTGAAGGAGAAAAAGGCCTTTTTATTGCCATGCCAAGCCGCAAGGCTGCAGACGGGGAATACCGGGATATTGCACATCCCATTAATTCAGGAACCCGGGATATGATCCAGAAAGTGATTTTAGATAAGTATGAGACGACAGCTCTTGAGATGCCGGAAGTCGCAGCAGCACTTGCTTAAGTAACTATAGACGTTTGATCCGCAGCCTGGAATAATCCGGCTGCGGATTTTTTCATGCTGAATCATTAAAAAACAGGATTTACACAACACATCCTGTAAACTATAATAGAAAGTAATATTTTGGGAAAGGCAGATGAATTATGACAATTAAAATAGGAATCTTAGGCTATGGTAATCTTGGAAAAGGAGTGGAATGCGCTATCCGTCGTAATCATGCGTATGCGCGAGCGGCATATCGGTTCAATAAAGAAGGGATGAACGGTTGCAAAACCGTATTTGATATCCCGCCATCTTATTTAAGCATATTAAGCAGTGAAGATCTAACAGCTGCTATAGACATCAAAAGGAGGATATAAAATGCAAGTGAAGAAGGAAATGGTTTTATATTACTGCCCGGAAAAGGAAAGTCAGAAAGGGAATAATACCAGGGTTGCCAGGTTAAAGGCAGTTCTGATCCAGATGGGAATCCGCATTAAGAATATTTCCCCTGATCAGACGAGCCAGACGATTGGTTATCTGGCGGGAAGTGAGGGATTTGAGGAACAGCCTGCAGGCGAATGTCCGGTGGTTGAGGAAGAGATTCTGGTTATGAAGAATTTTTCCAGCAAACGGATTGATGAACTGCTGATGAATTTAAAGCGGTCAGGAGTATCCAAAATAGCATTAAAGGCTGTAATAACAGATACCAACTCAAAATGGAGTTTTTACGATTTGTATCAGGAACTTAAAAAAGAGCATGAGACAATGACCGGTAAAGAAGAATCTTGAAGCGATGCAGATATTACGAAATGGTTATGGCACAATATGATTCATAGAAAGGGAGCGGACGGTTCAGGTCCACTCCCTTTTTGATCAAGTTACTGGTAATCACAAACTCCGGCCCACTTATTCAGAAGTTCCTCTTCTTCCGGCCTTTTTTTGGAAAGCTGTGCAGCTGCGACAATGGGAAGCCAGGACTGAACATACTTTTTGGCAGTTCCCGTTTTCTTACAGAACAGGTTCATATACATATCCGCCTTGTTCTGATCCTGCAGACAGAACAGCAGATAGGTTCTTGCAACATCTGCACTGGCATTACCCTGAGTGGCATGTACCCAGTCCAGAACATACATAGTTCCATCGCTCTTTACAATAATATTGGAGGGGTTAAAATCGCCATGGCAGAGTTTGGTATGCTTTGGCATGCTGTCCAGCTGTGTGCGCATGTCATATCTGGTTACGTCACCAAGTTCTTCAATATCCTGAATTTGTTTGGATATCTTATCCTTCAGCTTATTTAAATAGGGGCAATGCTTAGACATGATATTCAGATGCAGATCTACCATCTGTTCCATATATTCCGGCAGTTTCTCGGGATTCTCATCCATCAGCTGCTGGAGGGTCTTGCCTTCTATAAAATCAAAGGTAATGGACCACTGGTTTTCAAAAACACCGACTTCCAGTACTCGTGGAACATGAATACCGCCAATTTCTTCTACTCTGGCGCTGATGAGTGCTTCGTTTAAAACTTCAGCCTTAGGAAACTCAGCGTTAAAAACTTTAATTGCCTTTTCACCATCATGAAATACCTTCTTTGTTGCTGTTGTAGCGATTAATTCTGCTGCCATATGAACCTCTCCTTCCATCTCTGAGTCTAGCATATTAAGTAATTTTATACTTATATTTTACTACTAAATAACGAAAAAGTATAGTATTTTATAGAAAAATATATAAAAAATAACCAAATAATTCGTAAATTAAAAACGAAATATAGCGGCCCCAAAAGCTGGAAGCGGATAAGCAATGGAATAATCCTGATCATCCCATGGAGTCTTCTCAGATTTAAAATCCACACCGGATTCCTTTTCTTGATACAGCCCATGTGTTGTATCAAGAACAAGAGTATACTTCCCGGGTTTTGGTACGCCCACCCGAAAATCAGGACGTTTGACAGGAGTGAAATTCAAGACAAACAACAGGCTGTTTCTGACTCCTTTTCCATGCCGGATAAAACTGAAAATACTACGTTCATTGTCATTGGCATTAATCCAGGAAAATCCCTCCCAGATGTAGTCATTATTATAGAGTGCGGGAAATTTTCGGTACAGGTGAAGAAGATCACGGACATAATTGTTCAGATCTTCACCAAGAGGCTCTTTAGCCAGATACCACTCAAGAGAATCTTTTTCATCCCATTCATGGAACTGGCCGAAATCCTGTCCCATGAAAAGCAGTTTTTTTCCGGGGTGTCCAATCATAAAAGTATAGCCAAGCTTTAAATTTGAAAACTTATCCTCAAGAAGTCCTGGCATTTTATTAATCATGGAACCTTTTAAGTGGACGACTTCATCATGCGACAATACAAGTATATAATTTTCACAGGTAAAATATGTAAGTCCAAAGGTCATCTTATGATGATTATATTTTCTGAAATAGGGATCCAGTTTCATGTATTCCAGGAAATCATGCATCCAGCCCATGTTCCACTTAAAAGTAAAGCCAAGTCCGGAATTCTCGGGCTGATCTGTTACTTTAGGCCATGCAGTAGACTCTTCAGCAATGACAACAGCGCCCTTTCCCCGTTCCTTTATTACACTGTTTAAGTGTTTAAAAAACTCAATGACTTCAAGATTCTCATTCCCTCCGTGGGGGTTTTTAACCCACTCGCCGCTGCTGCGTCCATAATCCAGATACAGCATGGAAGCAACGGCATCTACTCTCAGCCCGTCTATATGATATTTTTCCACCCAATAAAGAGCATTGGCAATAAGAAAATTATCCACTTCATATTTGCTATAGTCAAAGACTTTGGTTCCCCAGTCAGGGTGTTCCCCCTTGCGCGGATCTGCGTATTCGTAACAGGCTTCCCCATCGAATTCGGAAAGTCCGTGGGCATCTTTGGGAAAATGTGCCGGAACCCAGTCAAGAATAACTCCTATTCCATGCTGATGCATGTAATCAACAAAATACATAAACTCGTCGGGTGTTCCGTATCTGGAAGTAGGAGCATAATAACCGGTTACCTGATAACCCCATGAGCCGTCGTATGGGTGTTCTGCAATGCCCATAAGTTCGATATGGGTATAGCCCATATTCTTCACGTATTCTGCCAGTTCGCAGGCAGCCTCTTTGTATGTATAATAGCCTTCCTTTTCTTCCCGGTTTTTTCGTTTCCAGGAGCCCAGATGGACCTCATAAATACTTAACGGTTCAGACAGCATATCCTGGTTTTCCCGCTTTTTTACCCAAGCATGGTCGTTCCACGTATATACGGATAAATCGGCTGTAACAGAAGCGGTCTGAGGGCGGAATTCTGCATGAAAGGCATAGGGATCTGCTTTAAAAAGAATTTTTCCACTGGGAGTAGTTAAAGAATATTTGTACAGCTGTCCCAGTGCCACCCCCGGAACAAATACCTCCCAGATACCGGAATCGGCCAGGGGGACCATGGGATTTAAGTCGGGGTTCCATCCATTGAAATCTCCGACTACCCCAACCTGACTTGCGTGAGGTGCCCAAACGGCGAAATACACCCCTTGCTTTCCGTTGTATGTTTTCGGATGAGCGCCCAGTTTTTCATAAATTTCGTAATGACGGCCGTTGTTGTATAAATAACGGTCAAGCTCTGTAATAAAACCTGTTCCCAATTCATTTGTTACATTCTCCATTTGCTCACCCCTCCATATTGGTACACGATTCCCATGTTGAAGCAGCCTTTGTAACAGGTCAGTATCAAAGCTTATTCTATACCTGATTATACCTCGCGGCTCTTAAAACGGCGCAGAAGAAACTGGTAGCGAAGCTGCGCTGCATTCAGTTCGTAGATATAGCAGTCAATTAAAGTTGGGTCAACGACCTGTTCGAAATGATTCCTTGCTGCATCAATGGCGGTTTTGGAACGTTCAATTTCCTTGCGTAAAGTCCGTTCCTCTTCCGTAAGAGAAAAGTGATTCCCTAATAATAAATTTTTCATATAATCATCTCCAGATTAAGATTTAACGAGTATCTATAAAACTCATTATATCTGGAAATTGGAACTTTATTCATCTATTACCTGAATATCCATAAAATTATTAGACTTGATCCATATAATTCTGGAGATACTGCCCAAGTGTGCATAACCTTTTTGTGCTTTCTCCAAAGGTTAGAAAATAATAATTGGCAGTTCCTTCCTGGCGTGACGATACAAGTCCTGCTTCTTTTAATATTCTTAAATGATGAGAAATGGCCGGGCGGGATAAACTTGTCTTATCTGTAATTTCATTTACATTCATTCCGCAAAGTTCAGTCTGCTTTTTTATGCAGGCATTGGCCAGAACTTCAATAATCGTAAGCCGGACCTCGTCTCCTAATGCAATAAAAAGCGGCATACAGCTTTTAAAAAGCTGTGGAAAATCTCCATTCGCCACCTGAAACATCTCCTTTGGTTTAAAATAGTAAACTAATATTATAGTAACACCCGGGCGGAAAAAGGTCAACAGATATTGTACAAAACTACTTATAAGATTTGAAAATGTGATAAAAAATTGTATATTATAACACAAAATGACTAATCATCTGATGGTTCATATCAAATGCAAAATAGAAAAATTTGTAAAAAAGAGTTGACTTTTGAATCTGCCTTGTGCATAATAAAGTCAGAATCTCGCATACGTTCTGTATACGGTTCACTATTCATTATTCAAAGCCGAATTTCCGGCATTATTTCCAGATTTATAATTTAGTAAAAAGGAGTTGATATTGTAAAAGTTCTCGTATTATTGTTTATACTGGCTATTGCTTCTCATTTTGATGTAAGGGAACACCGTATACCCAATTACCTGGTATTTACGGGTATTGTGATGGGACTTTGTTTAACCTTGCAGGAAGCAGTTGAAGACGGGAATCTGGCTGTTCTGCATGAGATGATGGCATTTGCAGGAAGATTCTTAGTAGTTACAGCAGCATTTTTTCTGCTGTTTGTATGCCGTATGATTGGAGCGGGTGATATTAAAACAGCCGCCCTCATATTCGGATATCTTGGTTTTGGCACTGGTTTTAAAGCGGTTGCCGGCGGATTTATAATAGGGGCATTCTGGTCTCTGTTTCTTATGGCGTTGAAAGGCAGTACCTTTCAACGGTTGTCTTATTTTCTGACCTACTTGAGGTCATTATTCCAAACAAAAAAAATTACAGCTTATTACAGTTCATCCCGGGATGGGTATGATGCAGTTATTCCGCTGGGATTCTGCATGTTTTTGGGAACGCTGCTTGCTGTTATTTTGGTTTAACAGGAGGTTTGCTATGACAAAACGCATTATGGCAATATGCGATGAAGACGCTGCATTCGGAGAACGGTTTGCAGAGTTTGTAAATGAGAAGGAGCGGTCTTTGCTGTTCATGGTGTCCTTTACATCGGTACAGGAACTGATTGATTACAGCTTCGGCCATGACATTGAACTTGTTTTGATCAGTTGTGGTATATCAGATGGGGAGATTGAACAGATCAGAGCAGAAAAGGTGATTCTCCTTGCTCAGGAGAGGCTGATCTCCCCTAATGACCGGTATCCCTGTGTTTATAAGTATCAGGCCGCAGACCGTCTTCTTCAGGAGGTTATGGAAGTGTACGGATTGGCTTTCGAAGATCAGGGGTATACCGTGCTGTCTGAAAAAAGCAGGGTGATTGGTGTTTATTCACCGATAAACCGTTGTTTAAAGACATCGTTTTCCCTGACTATGGCACAGGTGTTGTCCCGGGATTTAAAAGTTCTTTATCTAAATCTGGAGGATTGTTCCGGACTGGCAGAGCTGACCGGAGAAGAGTATGAGAGGGGGCTGTCAGATTTATTCTATTATTACAGACAAAGCACCTTTTCTTCTGCCAGACTTGGTGCTGCTGTCTGCACATGGGGAGATTTGGATTATATACCTCCGGTTCAGTATCCGGAAGATCTTGCCTTTGCTTCCTCTCAGGAGATATCAGGGCTAATCAGGCAGATTGCTAAAGAAAGTACATACGGAACCATAATACTTGATCTGGGACAGATGGGGAAAAGAGCAGCGGATATTCTGGAAATCTGTGATTGCATCTATATGCCTGTGAAAGAAGACTGCGTGTCCGCCGCAAAGGTAGCGGAGTTTGAGACATACCTTAATGCATCCGGTCACGGAACTGTTACAAAGCGGATACAGAAAATCAGGCTTCCGTATCACTGTACCTTTGGAAGAAAGGATAATTATCTGGATCAGCTTTTATGGAGCGAATTGGGAGATTTTACCCGGCAGCTTTTAAGAAAGCAGCCATAGGGAGGTGAAGAGTTGGTTGAAGAGCAGCGCAGAATGATGCGGGAGGACATCATGTCGGAATTAAATCAGCAGAATCAGATCTCTGATGAAGAACTATATGCCATGATTGATGAGAAAATAATGGAGGTGGGATTAACAGGATATCTGCCCTTGAGAGATAAGCTTAGGCTGAGAGACTGGTTATTTGATTCGTTCAGGCGGTTGGGAGTTCTTCAGGAGCTGGTTGATGATAAGACTGTGACAGAAATCATGGTAAATGGGCCTGATCATATCTTTATTGAGCGCAGCGGGCGTATGGAACAGTGGGATAAAGTATTTGAAAGTCAGGAACAGTTGGAAGACATGATTCAACAGATTGTCAGCCGTGTTAACAGAAACGTAAATGTTTCAAGACCGGTAGCAGATGCCAGGCTGAGTGACGGTTCCAGAGTTCATGTGGTTTTGCCGCCGATATCCCTTGATGGTCCTGCAGTCACAATCAGAAAATTTCCGGAGCCAATCACCATAGAAAAGCTATTAAGGATTGGATCCATTACCAGAGAAGCTGCTGATTTTTTAAAAAACATTGTGGAAGCCGGTTATAACATCTTTATCAGCGGCGGTACGAATTCCGGTAAAAGTACATTTTTAAATGCCTTATCTGCCTATATACCCAAAAGTGAACGAATTATAACCATAGAGGACTCGGCAGAACTGCAGATTACCCATATACCCAATCTGGTCCGTCTGGAGACAAGATGTGCCAATGGAGAAGGCGAGGGGGAAGTGTCCATCGGAGATTTAATTAAGGCAGCTCTTCGTATGAATCCCTCCCGGATTATAGTTGGAGAAGTCAGAGGAAGAGAGGCGCTCGATATGATATCAGCCATGAATACGGGCCACGACGGAAGCTTAAGCACAGGCCATGGCAACAGTCCAAAGGATATGTTGTCCAGGCTGGAAACCATGGTGCTTATGGGAACGGATATACCTCTTTTGGCTGTCCGAAGTCAGGTGGCGGCTGCAATTGATGTCTTAATTCATTTAGGAAGACTGAGAGATAAAAGCAGACGGGTATTATCAATTGTGGAGGTGGCAGGATATGAGGCTGGTGAAATCAGACTTAACCCCATTTACCGGTTTGAGGAGAATAAAGGGGCTCAGGGAAAAACAAAAGAAGTTAGTGGGATTCTTAAAAAAGTGGGAAATCTTGAAAACACAGAAAAACTGGAAGCAGCAGGCATTAAACTATGATAAGTATGTGCTTACTCTGAAGGAGTGGCTGATCTACAGTGGACAGGGAGTTTTAATTGTAATAC
Source organism: Clostridium boliviensis (assembly GCF_033342255.1). Lineage (NCBI taxonomy): Bacteria > Bacillati > Bacillota > Clostridia > Eubacteriales > Clostridiaceae > Clostridium > Clostridium boliviensis. Next base: position 40,351 of record NZ_JAWONS010000102.1, on the reverse strand, counting down.
TTTTTTCTTATGTATTTTACCGCAGTCTGACGGCATTTCTGATTTTGCTGCCATTAGGAATTCTAATCCCTGTTTCAAAAAGAAAAGAATTAAAAGAAAAACGGCTGCAGCAGCTGAATCTGGAATTTAAAGAGGGTATTTTGCTTCTTTCCTCTTTTTTAAGTGCCGGGTATTCTGTAGAAAACGCAATCCTGTCCTCTTCAAAAGAGCTGGCGGTACTCTATGGTGAGGCTGGGCTTATAACAAAGGAATTCCGGCTGATGGAAAGTCAGATCCGCATTAACCGGTCGGTAGAAAAGGCATTTTTGGAGTTTGCCACAAGAAGCGGGCTGGATGATGTGAAGAATTTTGCTGAAGTATTCGCAACTGCAAAACGAAGCGGAGGCGAGCTGGTTTCAATCATCAGCCATACCGCAGATGTGATCCGGGATAAAGTGCAGGTAAAGCAGGAGATACTCACCATGACAGCTTCCAAACAGTTTGAACAGAAGATTATGAATCTCATTCCGTTTTTTATTGTCATCTATATTGATATTACTTCTCCTGGTTTTTTCAGGATCATGTATACCACAGGGGCGGGAAAAATTCTGATGACCATCTGCATGGGGATTTATATGATTGCGTTTTGGCTGGCAAAGAAAATGATGGAGATTGAATTATAACCAGGAGGTCTGATGAAAGGTCATTATAAGTTCAGATGGAAACAGCCTGTAACAAAGGCACAGGCTGTATGCGTGGCAGGAGGATTCCTTTTGTACATAGTTATGGAGATTATATCCTTGTGGGGCAGTCAGAATGTATTGGAAGAAGGCATGGGGTTAAAAAGAGCCGGCCCAGGGCAGGGAGAACGAATTTATGAAATTGTGGTAAAAGGATTGAATCAGGAGCGGGGAGATAAAAAACTGTTTATTGATATTCCTGTACGGGAGCGTCGTTATACAAAGAAAGAGTCCGAGGAGCTGTTTGAAAGGTTGGAAACGGAGCTGCAGACTCTAATGCTTTCGGATAATGATTCCCTCAATTCCATAATGCATGATTTGAATTTTATAAATAGAATGGACAGCTTTGGAGTGTCAGTGCGTTGGGATACCAGCAATCCTGACCTGATTGATTCCTTTGGAACGGTTTATAATGAGGGGCTTTTGGAGGGAGGAAAGGAGATTTACATCACTGCTGCAGTTTCTGATGGTATCCATAGACACAGCTATCGGTTCAAAGGTAAGGTAATACCACCAGCACTGACAATAGAAGAGAAACAAAAAGCAGCTTTCAAAAAATGGGCCGATGAGATTGATATGAAGCAGCAGACGGCCGACCAACTGACTTTACCCGATATATTTGAAGGACAACCGTTGGAGTATTTTAAACCAAAAGAAGAATCTTATGGGATATTGCCTGTACTTGGTCTGGCACTGGCAGTTCTGTTACAGATCAGAACTCAGGTTGAAAAACAAAAAAGGTACAGGCTGAGAGAACAGCAGCTTTTACTTGATTATTCAGAGGTGGTTTCAAAGCTTGTGGTGTATATTGGAGCGGGATATACAGTAAGGGGAGCATGGGAACGGATTGCAACTGGTTACGGGGAGGCTTTGAAAAATAAAAAGCAGTCCATTCGACCTGCTTACGAAGAGATGGTTAAGACGGCTGTACAGTTAAGAAGCGGTCTGCCGGAAGGACGTGCTTACAATGAATTCGGAAGGCGGTGCAGCCTTCAGCCATACATCAAGCTCGCAGCTTTACTGGAACAGAATCAAAAAAACGGTGGCAGACAACTGAGAAATGCTCTTGATCTCGAGATGAGTTCGGCATTCGAACAGAGAAAACATGCAGCCAAAAAGCTTGGAGAAGAAGCAGGTACCAAACTATTGCTCCCGCTTCTTCTAATGCTATTGGTGGTAATGATTATGATAGTAGTTCCGGCATTTCTTGCATTTTACTAGAGAAAGGAGGTGATACCGTGGCAGAGTTGTTAAATAAACAGATGTTTGATTTTATGAGAGAGGAGGATGGAGTTGGAGTTATTGAAATTGTATTAATCCTGGTGGTTCTAATTGGTCTGGTTATTATTTTTAAATCCAATATTAAAAAGCTGCTGGATAGTATATTTGTTGAGATTAATAAGCAGTCGAAAGAGGTGTACTAATGCATAACAAAGGTCATATAACGGTTTTTCTCAGCTTAGCCTTTTTATGCATATTCAGCCTGATGTGCGGACTTTTGGAGTCCGCACGGACTGCCGGAACAAGATGGTATTTAAAACTTGCGGCGGATTCTGCAATGGATTCTGTATTCAGCAGATATCACAGAGAAGCGTGGGAGAAGTACCGGATTTTTCTTCTTGAAGATAAAAGCGGAGATAAACTAGAGGAGGAATGGTTGGGATATATGAAACCTTATATAGATTATTCCGGCTGGTATTCCATGGATATGCAGGACGCAAATTTAATGCAGAAGGTTCTGATTACGGATGACAGTGGCAGACATATGAAGCAGGAAATACTGGATTATATGAGATATGGGATTTTTAATAATATTCCGGATGAACCAGGTGCTGTTACTACGCTTGCTGGTCTGAAAGAAGCCGCTGCCGTAGAAGATCTCTCTAAGTCCTATGGGGAACACACTAAGGAAGCGGTCCGTTTGGAACATGTGATTAAAGAGATTAATGATTCCCTGGAAAAACAAAGAACCATTTGGCTGGAAGCAAATTCATATTTGAGTCATTATAATGGGAATGGTTTCATGAAAAAAGCGGATGAATTAGAAAAAGAGATTAACCGGATTCCAACCCTGATAAAAACGTACGGTAAGATTGCAGATGAGCTAAATATCCAATTACAGAAGACAAAAAGTAAAAAAGAAGAATCATTCAATCAGTTAAGTGATCCAATACAGATGACATTAAACAGTGATACCAATTGGTATGATTCCTATGTCAGACAGGATGGCGAGCGCAGAAAAGCAATTGAAGCTCTCGCAGTAAATGTTTCAGTTATAGAAGATAAGATTAAACGTTCAGTAAAACGTACCGAGGAGGTAGAACAAATAATAGATGACTGGGACAGCAGTTCTGATGATGATGATGATGGACCGGATTTATCCCATTTGTGGGGATCAGTTATGGATATCTGGGGTGAGATACATATCTCAACGCTTTCCTATAAAAATGGTGTAAAGGATACACAAAAAGAAAAAGTTTTAGAAAAAGTACAAAACCTTGTAAAAGATGGTCTTATATCGCTGGTTCTTCCGGAAGGAAAGAAGATTTCAAAAGGGGTATTAAATAATAACTCATTTCCGTCACTGATTTATACGGAAGAACAAGAAGAAACAGATGGACTGATAGACCGGATTTTATTTGAGGAGTACTGCAGCCAATTTTTAACCAGTTATTTATCAGAGAGCGGAAAGGACGTTCAGTATGAGCTGGAATACCTGATAGGAGGTCTGAATACAGATGAGAAAAATTTCTCCAGTGCAGTTTCGGATATTTTAGCCATCAGAGAAGGTCTGAATCTTGTACATATTCTGACAGATCAGGAAAAAAGGGAGGAAGCAAATGCATTGGCAGCTGCAATTACCGGAGTTACAGGGCTGGCTCCCCTGAACGGACTTGTTTCCTTTTTTATAATGGGTATCTGGGCAATGGGGGAAGCCATTGTCGATGTAAGGCGGCTTCTTCAGGGGGAAAAGGTTGTGCTTATTAAATCAAAGGATACCTGGAAGCTTTCAATGGAGGGATTGCTGGATTCAGGAAACCGGGGAACTTTTGAGGGAGAGGGAAGTGATGATAACGGCATTAATTACACCGGCTATTTAAAACTGATTCTTTTTGTCTCTCACGGCAGCCGGCAGTATTACCGGCTTATGGATGTCATTCAGATGAATCTTAGGGCAGCGGATGAGACATTTCGCATGACCCATTGTATATACCGCGCAGAAATTAAAGGGAGAGGAGTTTCGCGTCATCTCTTTTTTGGAGGACTTAAACCAGATTATCCAATAGAGGTTCGGACAGAAAAAGCATATTAAGATAAGGAGGCGAGTGATCATGCCCTTTTTCAGAGCGCTTAGAATAATTATTAAGAAAGCAAAAGTTACTCTCCAGGTACAAATCCCCTTGATAAAAAGAAATTTCTCTGTAAAAAGGGTATTGTCATACGCCTCCTTTCAATCAGAACCAGGGAGTCTGACCATAGAAGCCGCAATGGTACTGCCGATTTTTCTGTTTGCTGTAATAACCCTGATGATGCCAATGAAACTTATAAATGATGGGCGAAAAGTGCAGACAGCACTTGAGAATACGGGAGAAGAGTTAAGCCAATATGCAGCAGTTCTAAAAGAGCTGGAGAAAGCAGAGAATCTTAATGCAGCAGGTTTAGATGAAATACCAGACGATTTTATATCCGAACTAACTGAGCAGGGGGTTCTCCTTTATGTAAGAATGAAGATGAGCAGGCAAGAGGTCTGTCAATGTCTGGAATCGGTATCATTTTCCCACTCCTCTGTATTAAAAGATAAAGAAACCTTTGATTTGATTATGGATTATCGGATCCGTCTGCCATTTTCCATCTTAGGGCTAAAAAGTGTTCCGATGACTGCCAGATGCCGGCGAAGAGCCTGGATTGGAAATACTCTGCTTCAGGACCGGGAATCCGGCCACAAAGAAGAAATGGTATATGTGGGGAGAGATAGTACCAGATATCATAGAAAAAGGACATGTCACTATATATACAATCAAATCAAAGCAGTGAATAAAGAAGATCTTAAAACTATTCGCAATTTAAATGGAGGAAAATATAAGCCCTGCAGCAGATGTGCGGGTCTTAATGGAGATGATGGAATTGTATATATCATGCCGTCAGGTGAAAAATATCACAGCAATCAAGAGTGTACGTCAATTACTGCGTATGTAAGGCTTGTTCCATTATCGGAGGTAATTCATCTGGGACCGTGTTCTTATTGCTCCCAGTAAGGAGGAAAAATGATTAAGCAAATAAACGATATTATTTTTGGATTGTTTCTTCTAACAGCAGCCTGGGAAGACAGCTGCAAAAAAAGTATTAGTATTTGGGTCTTTATCATTGCCGGAGCAGCAGGTTTCGCTTTGTGTGTTTTACAGAGACAAGATCCGGTCAGCCGGCTGACCAGCTGCCTGGTTGGTTTTGCATTATTGGCAGTAAGCAGAATGACAAGGGAATCGGTGGGAACAGGAGATGGGTGTTTTTTTCTGACCAGCGGTCTGTTCTTACCTGTTTTATTTAACTTAAAGCTGCTTCTATACGGCTTAAGCCTGAGCGGTGTTTTTTGTGGTCTTTTTTATCTGGTAAACCGTTTGAAAGGAATTGATGTTGGAAAAGAAAAGATTCCATTTATTCCTTTTCTGGTTCCGGTCTGGCTGCTCCTGGTGATGAGATGAAGGGGCGCTTAAACGCGAGCTATACGGTCGAGGCAGCTTTCGTTATGGCAGTCATACTGTTTGCACTTATGTTAACAATTCAGTCCGCTTACTGCTTAAGAGACGAGGTTACTGGGTCCATGGCACTGGCAGAATCGGTACAAAGACTGAGACACAATGAGACGGAATCCCCAGCGGATGCCTCAGAATGGGCGGCTCACAGGGCAGGAAGCCCTTTTTCATGGGAGAAATACCAATTTAAACTAGACACTTCGGGAAATTTTCTTACGGGCAGACGGGTCACAGGAACAGGATTGGGTGGTAAATGGAGCCTGGAACTGAAACAGAGAGTTTTTGATCCTGAGGATTTTTTAAGAAAACTGACGCTGATCAATCAGGAGGAATGAGATGAATGTTACATACAGGCGTGAAATGAAGCATAATTATTTGATTATAGAGCAGGATATATCCGGGACAGAGGGATATGAGGTTTCCATGCTGAGAGAAAATCAAATAAACGGATTATTGAAATTTCATTTAAAACAGATTGATAATCATAAGTATTTCTATTATGAAATCACTTCCAGGCAGCCCTTAAACCGGATCCTGGAAATTCACAGCCTGAATAAAGCAGAACTGAAGAATCTGATTACTGGAATTGCACAGGTTTTTAACCGCTTACCTGCTTATTTGCTTAATGAAGATCAGATACTTCTTCAGCCTGAATATATCTATCTTGAGCCGGAGCGTTTTTTGGTTTCTCTATGCCTGGTACCGGGAAGATACAGAAAATTTAGTGAGAATATGACGGAATTACTCCGTTATCTTTTGGGCAAGGTCAATCATCAGGATAAGGAATGTGTAGTAATGGCATATGCCTTATATCAGGAGAGCTTAAAGGATAATTACGGTATTGACACATTAGCAGAGCTTGTCTGCACCCCACATGCCGGGGAAGGCCGGGAAAAGGAAGTCACAGTGTCCCCGTCCGGATCAGAAGACGGTGAAGAACAGATTATATTTACGGATACAGATCAAGATCAGATACAGGTATTCCAGGAGTTTAACCAGTTAGAGAAAGCAACATCCTCTGGATTTGTCCTCTGGAAGCCATTGCTCCTTTTGCTGTCAACCATGGCTGGATCTGCAGTCATAATATGGCTGATATCTGGTCATAAAGGAATCATTAAATACTGGTACGCTCCGCCAATAGCAGGAATATTAAATGCTGTGTATGGAATAATCAAATCAGGAGGCATGAAAAACAAAAAGTATTATGGGGAAGAAAGTAAAAAAGGAGATACCGGTATAGAGCCGGAGTCGGAGCGGGAGGCGTGGCAGCTGGCTTTTTATGAGGAAAAGGAAGAACCTGGTACTCCGTTAAAAACAGCAGTTGAAGAAGAAATGGTACAGACGGCACTACTGACAAATGTTAAAAGAGATTCTAAAGTCCGGATATTAAAATCAACTGATCCTGGCAGACAGGATATAGAGATTACGTATACTCCGTATCTCATTGGTAAGCAGGAAGGATTAGTGGACTGCGTTCTTGAGGGGGAGGCAATCAGCCGCATTCATGCAAAAGTTGAAAAGGATGGCGATGATTACTGGATTTGTGATCTGAACTCAACAAATGGTACTTATGTGAACGGAAGGCTTCTGGAAACAAATGAGGCTGTGAGATTAGAGACTGGAGATGAAATTTTTATAGCAAATTTTGCGTTTATATTTACATAATCTGTCAGTTTATGATAAAATAAGCATATTATGGTTCAGAAGGAGCGCGATAATGGATGAACTTAACAGTCGCAGGAAGGCCTATGTGAATATGAGTCTTATTGCGTTGAATATCATTTACTTTCTATACCTGGAGATGAGTGGATCAACCGAAGATACTCAGTTTATGGTTTCACATGGAGCCATGTATGCACCATTGGTTATTGAAAGAAGAGAATATTACAGACTTATAACTTCTACCTTCATGCATTTTGGAATTAATCATATTATGAATAATATGCTGATTCTGTTTATTCTGGGAGATAATCTGGAGCGTGCACTTGGTCATATTAAATATCTGATCTTTTACATCATTTGCGGTGTGGGAGCCAATGTTGCTTCTATGATAGTGAATTTATCCGGATATCGAAGTGTGGTATCTGCAGGCGCATCCGGAGCAATTTTTGGAGTAATCGGAGGCCTTTTATATGCTGTGGCAGTTAATCGTGGTCAGCTGGAGGATTTAAGCACCAGACAGCTTGTAGTTGTAATTTTATGTTCCCTTTATTTTGGGTTTACCAGTACAGGGGTTGATAATGCAGCCCATATTTCAGGTCTGATCATTGGAATTATTATGGGAGTTATTTTATATCGCAGACCCCGGTACAGGAGCAGTAAGCAGATATAAGAACGCTAATGCCGGAAGGAGGTGATTGTGTGAGAGAAGAGGACTGCATTTTCTGCAAAATCGCAAATGGGGGAATACCCTCAGAGACAATTTATGAGGATGATATGTTTCGGGTAATTATGGATTTAGGACCGGCTTCCAAAGGGCATGCCCTGATTCTTCCTAAGCAGCATTACAGAGATATCTGTGATCTGGATGAAGAAATGGCAGCAAAGGTTCTTCCATTAGCAGCTAAAATAGGAGCCGCCATGAAAAAGGCGCTGGGATGCTCCGGGTTCAATGTAGTGCAGAATAATGGAAAAGAGGCAGGTCAGACAGTTTTTCATTTTCACGTGCATTTGATTCCCCGTTATGAGGAAGGTCCTGCTATGGTTTCATGGATGCCGGGTAAAGCAAGTCCGGAAGAATTAGCACAGACAGGAGCCGCCATCAGGAGCGCCCTGTAATCAGAGGGGCATATGATATGAGCATACATGAGGATGAAAATCAGCTGCTGCAGTCAATATATGGTAAATACCAGGGACTGCTGCGCCGAATAGCAAAAACACTGAACGTACCGGATCTGGAAATTGATGATGTGGTACAGGAGACATTTATCTCTTATTTTGAAAATTATTCATTAACCTGGACAGATACGCGGAAAAAGAGTATGTTGATCAAGATATTAAAACGCAAATGTATTGACTGTCTTCGTAAAAATGGCCATTATGAGAAAGTCAGTCTTGATGAGGAGGCTGCCTCCAACCAGATTGCATTGCTGGACAGGTTTGTGGTGACAGACCCTCTGGAGGTTGTTCTTGATGAGGAGTCTATATTAAATATTACCAGCGAGATATCTAATATGAGAGATGAGTGGAAGGAAATGGCCATACTGTATTTTCTGGAACAGCTGACGATTCCGGAGATTTGTGAAAGGCTTGAAATACCGGGAACGGTCTGCCGCTCCCGGATCTATCGGACAAGAGTCTGTTTGAAGAATCTTCTTGGTCCTAATTATAATTTAGATTAATTTTTTGATATAAGGGATTCAATCATATTAATAATTGTATCCACAGCATCATGGAGTTCACTGCTTTCCATTTTTGACAGATAGGTCTGTTGATTCGCGAACGTTTCTGTGATTGCCTGCAGCAGGGTATTTGCATTTAAATTTTCTTCTTCCAGAAGATAGCTGAAGCCTTGTTTGGCAAAAGATCTGGCATTTAATATCTGATCACCTCTGCTGGCTGCGGCTGAAAGCGGAATCAGAATATTGAGCTTTCTCAGTGCAAGTATCTCACAGATAGAGTTTGCACCAGCTCTGGAAATCATCAGGTCTGCAGCAGCAAAAAGATGCTTCAAAGGGGCATCCACATATTCGTATTGAACATATCCCCGAAGATTCGTAAGGCTTTCATCCAGATTGCCTTTTCCGCAGATATGTATTACCTGGTAATTGTTTAAGAGTTTAGGCAGGATGCCCCTTATGGCGTTGTTTACTGTAACAGACCCCAGACTTCCTCCGATAATCAGGATAACAGGCTTATTGTCGCTGAGCTTTGCATAATTTAACCCAGTCATACGATCACCTTCCAGTAGTTCTTTCCGAATGGGGGAACCTGTCAGTACTGCTTTGGATTTTGGAAGATAGTTAAGGGTTTCCGGAAAATTACAGCAGACACGGGTTGCGGAGGGAATGCAGATCCGGTTAGCCAGGCCGGGTGTCATATCTGATTCGTGTATAATTACCGGAACTTTTAGATGTTTTGCGGCCAGTACCACTGGAACGGCCACAAATCCGCCTTTGGAAAAGACTAAATCAGGTTTGTATTTCTTTATTAATTTTAACGCCTCTCCAAATCCCTTAATTACTCGGAAGGGATCTGTAAAATTTTTGATGTCAAAATATCTTCGGAATTTGCCTGTTGAGATTCCGCTGTATGGGATCTTTGCGTTCTCGATCAACTTTCGTTCTATTCCCTGATATGAGCCGATATAACGAATCTCATAGTTTTTTTCTTTCAGTAAAGGAATCAAAGCCAGATTCGGGGTAACATGACCGGCTGTCCCGCCGCCAGTTAAAATAATTTTTTTCATAGAAAAGCTGCCTCCAAATTCGATATACTATTATAGTAAACGTTAGTGATAAAAAGTCAACCCCAAAGCGAGAGGTAAGCAAAGAATAACCAATGCTAAAGAGGTATAGTTGTGAAGCTTAATCAGATTTCAAAAGAGAAACTGGAAGCACATTTGCTTGATTATATGCTAAAACATCCCGAATTAACACCAGATGTCCCGGCGCCGCCGCCGGATGAATTCCAGAAAATTATGACCGAGCTTAACAAAAGAGGAGCAAAAACCATTGTAAGAAGGCAATTGATAATTCTTCACTTCTGTAATTTCGTTATTTGCTGCTTACATAAGCCTGTCTTAATTATTCGGAATAAGTTTATAAAAAATACGTAGAATGAAAAGGAAAAAGCCGGAATAAGTTATAATAATGAACGGATAGTGAGTTAAACTATGGGATTTTTAATATTTATCTCTGAGGCTGCAGTTCCGCTGATCATCTTTTATATTGTAGGATTTGGTATTTTATCAAAAAGACCTGTATTTGATGATTTTTTAAACGGAGCAAAAGATGGAATGAAAACGGTTGCAGGCATAATGCCAACATTAATCGGACTCATGACAGCTGTAGGAGTATTGAGGGCATCCGGCTTTTTGGATTTTCTGGCAAAGCTGCTTACAAAACCGGCTTCTTATATATTTCTTCCGGCACCGGTTGTGCCGGTTATTTTAGTTCGCCTGGTCTCGAATTCAGCGGCGACCGGTCTTGTTTTGGATATTTTCAAAAAATATGGCACAGACTCTTATATCGGATTTATGACTTCTGTACTGATGAGCTGTACAGAGACATTATTCTATTGCCTGAGTGTTTATTTTGGTACTGTAAAAATCAGAAAAACCAGATATACTCTTGCCGGGGCATTAACTGCAACGGCAGCCGGAATAGCAGCAAGTGTGTTTTTAAGCCGGATTTTGGTATAAAAGGAAATGAATCATTCTGATTTAAGAATTTCATAAGAATTCAAGTGGTTGTCTTAAAATACATAATCATGTATAATTACGAAGAAGCTTTTATTGTCATAAAGATTTGAAGGGGATAAACGTGGATACTTACGGAACTCTTAACGAAGTACTGGTAAGACTGTTTCGGGATATAATGGATATCGAGCAGCAGGCTATCATTACACAGGAATTTAATAATATTACCAATAATGATATGCATGTAATCGAGGCAATCGGAGTCGGAGAACCTAAGAATATGTCCACAATAGCAAGGGAATTGTCCGTCACGGTGGGGACATTGACTATAGCCATGAACAGTCTTGTTAAAAAAGGTTATGTGACCCGCCAAAGAGGAGAAGAAGACCGGCGCGTTGTTTATATTTCTCTTTCAGAAAAAGGAAAACAAGCCTATGAGCATCATGCCACATTTCATCGGGAGATGATAGCCGGAGTGATAGAAGGGTTAAGTGAGGATGAGGTAGAAGTTTTAATCAAAGCTCTGACCAAGCTGAATAAGTGGTTTCGGAGTTTTTAACAGAATTAAAGGAGGCAATACGCATTTATGAAAAAAATCATCTTGTTTTTAATGAGCGCAATGCTGATGGTATCCCTGGCAGCCTGTACACCGACACAGCCGAAGATGGAAACAACACCGCCGGATCCCCAGGTTATGGCATCAACAGGTGGCGCTAGTGATAAAGTTCCAGACCCAAATGCAGAGCCTATGGAGATTATCTCCGTATATAGCATGAATGATGATAAGACTGGCTTAAATCAGGCAATGGATGCAGTAGACAAGCTGACTGCGGAAGCATTAGTGTCCAAGCTTATTGAGTACGGCGTATTAGAGGAAGGTACAACGGTTCTGAAATATGAATCTGCTGACGGAGTTGGGACTTTGGATTTATCTGCAGTACCAAAGAGTGATGACAAGCTTATCATTACCTCAATCGGCAATACTTTTGTTGAGAACTTTGAACTCTCTAAATTAAAACTTCTGGTAAACGGCAAGAATTATTCCAATAGTTCGATCAAGCTGGGTGATAATGATTATCTGGAATATGAAAAGGATTATAAGGAAATCAAATAAAAAACAGGCAAAAGCTTTTTGAGGGCTTTTGCCTGTTTTATTTGATTTAACTCCTCAGCTGCTTTGCCAGCCAGTTGCGGAACGCGGGCTGAATCACAGAAAAAGGTGCAGGACCCACATCAAGCAGAAATGTATGAAAATCCTTTAAGTTAAAGTCATCTTTTAGAATTCGTTCTGCGGTGCTGCGCATTTCCATAATTTCCAGATAACCAACGTAATACTCCATGTAATTGGTTGGATTTTCAACCAGGCTGTTAAATATAGAATCTGTAATATCTGTGTTTTCCACGTTATAGAAGGTTCCCAGATATTTAGCGGTTGCGTCCCTATCCCAGCCTTCATAATTGATACAGATATCCAGGTATGCATAGATTCCAAGTGTAATAGCCGTGTTATGAGCCAGTAATTTCCCAAGCTCAGGGTCCAGCCCGTTGTCTAGTGTATAAGAATAATACTCCACATATGTAGCCCAGCCTTCCGAATAGCTGGAAAATGAAAGTATATTTCTTAAATCATCGTGTTTTTTGCTTAAAAAGTATACATTCTGATACAGATGTCCCGGATAACCTTCGTGAGCCAGCGTTGTATATAGATCTTCATTTTGAAAACGCGGGTTTTTGTTAATGTAAATTACATTATCCTGATACCGGTCTAATGGGGGGACCAGGTAAAATGCGGGACTTAATGAAGACTCCAAAGCCTCTGGCACATACTTAACGGTATAATTGCAGGGGGGAAGCTCTGGAAAGTCGGTGGTTATCTGGGTTTTCAGTGATTCCAGAATATCTTCTGGTTTTGTATATCGGAAGGAATAGTGATCCAGTGAGTCAATAACTTCCGGGTGATCCTTTGTAATCTGACCCAATGCTTTAATATCGGAACTCATCTGCTTTTCAATTGCTCTTTTTAAGCTTTTAACTGAATCGTAAGACGTTCCGGTATTAGAATGAACCAGATATTCAAAGTATTTCTTCCCGTCAGGGTAAAAGGACAGCCCTTTGTCATTGGTTCCGGTACCAATGAGAGCGGTAATTCCGCTTATTAAATTCTTATAGGCCGGAATGAAATGGTCTCCCAGGACTTTTAGATTTTGCTCCTTATATTCGGCTTTTTCTTCGTCGGTTAAGTCTGTAAGGGCATCAATTCTTGTATTGAAGGTTTCCGCAAGAAAGCTGTGATCCGGCTGAATTAAATATGCTTCACAGGATTTTAAAACGTGATCAGCTGCTGAATCTGACATAAAAAGCCCTGCCGCCGACTTCTTTTTTTCAAATTCTATAAGCTGTGCATAATATTCATCAATGGTGGATAGCAGGGATAAATAATGATCTACGTCAGCTTTGTTGTAAAAGGTATACTCCGCAAATAGAACCGGAAGCTGAGCCTGGATTCCGATGGTGGTGGTAAGCGGCTGGGCGTATAGTTCCATTCCGTCTGAAGTTAATTCTGTTTCGATATAGGAGTATAGAATCTGATAAGTAAGCCTCTGATCGGCGGTCAGCTTGCGAGGATTAAATTCGTCCAGCTTTTTCTTTGTCTCTTGAAGATCCTTTGTACCCTGTTTCATTTTATCCAGAGAATAATCACCAAGAGTTAAAGGCACCGTATCGATTCCCCTGGAAGCAGGATCAGCTATGCTGAAATGAAAACTTATTCCGGATTCTTTGATTTCCTCCCGGAACAGATCAGCAGTAAACTGATCGAATGATTTCTGCATAGATAAATCAGCTGCATGGTATTTTTCGTATTGAGCATCAGATGGCGTTCCTGGCTGTCCTGGAGGCGGTGTACAGGCACAAAACAGAGAAGCAGCCAGGATAATGGAAAGGATACGGCGTCCCTGCCTGATAATATTATTTTTCATATTAAGATCCTCCGCAATTCACTAATATTATTTATATGTTTACATGAAAAAAGTAATGACAAAAGGTCAGATCCTGAAAGTTACCTGCTTGACAAACGGGAATGAAACTATTACACTAGGGTTACTGACAATTGATTCATTTGAGAATGCTGAGAAGAGAAGAGTAAGAAACCCGCCTCATGTACAGAGAATTCCGGTAGCTGAAAAGGAAGCCTGAGCGTATTTCCCAACATGGCCTTGGAGCAGCGAAGTTGAATTGGCTTAGTAAGCCTTTAAATTTCGACGGTCACACCCGTTATCGTGTCAGACTGTTATTATATACCATAAGCTTCATTCTGGGAAGCTATTGATTAGAACGCAGCCGGTGAGGTCTGTACCGTAAGGTACGGATAAATTAAAGTGGTATCACGGGATAATACCCCGTCTTTAAAATTCCTGTTGGGATTTTTTAAGACGGGTTTTTCTTTGTTGGAAAATGAATTACCCTGCATCTCATTATATTTCTGGAGGAAAAGATTATGTGTAAAGATTCGAACAAAAAGCCATATTACATTACTACGGCTATTGCCTATGCATCCGGAAAGCCCCATATTGGCAATACTTATGAGGCAGTTTTGGCTGATGCCATTGCGCGTTTTAAAAGAGAAGAAGGTTATGATGTGTTCTTTCAGACAGGAACTGACGAACACGGACAGAAGATTGAGGAGAAAGCAGCAGCTGCAGGCATAACGCCTAAGGAGTTCGTAGATCAGGCGGCAGGTCAGATCAAAACAATCTGGGATCTGATGAATACATCCTATGACAAATTTATCCGTACTACAGATCCGGAGCATGAAAAACAGGTACAGAAAATTTTCAAGAAGCTTTATGATCAGGGAGATATCTATAAAGGACACTATGAGGGATTGTATTGTACTCCCTGTGAATCTTTCTTTACAGAGTCACAGCTGGTAGATGGAAAATGTCCGGATTGCGGCCGGGAGGTAAAGCCGGCGAAGGAAGAGGCATATTTTTTCCGTATGAGCAAATATGCAGACTGTCTGATCAATCATATCAATGAAAATCCTGACTTTATACAGCCAGTATCAAGAAAGAATGAGATGATGAACAACTTTCTTCTTCCGGGGCTTCAGGATTTATGCGTGTCCAGAACCACCTTTACATGGGGAATCCCGGTAACATTTGATCCAAAGCATGTTACTTATGTATGGCTGGATGCACTGACAAATTATATAACTGGAATCGGTTATGACTGCGATGGAAATAACAGCGGTCAATTTTCAAAACTCTGGCCTGCAGACCTTCATCTTATTGGTAAAGATATCATTCGTTTCCATACCATTTATTGGCCTATTTTCTTAATGGCACTTGATGTCCCCCTTCCAAAACAGGTATTTGGTCATCCCTGGTTGTTGCAGGGCGATGGTAAGATGAGTAAATCCAAGGGTAACGTACTTTATGCGGATACACTGGTGGACTTTTTTGGCGTAGATGCTGTTCGTTATTTTGTACTTCATGAAATGCCATTTGACAATGACGGAATTATCTCATGGGAACTAATGGTTGAGCGCATGAATTCTGACCTTGCTAATGTTCTGGGCAATCTTGTAAACCGGACCATATCCATGTCCAATAAGTATTTTGAAGGTGTGGTTACAGATGGAAAAACAACCGATTCCTTCGATGAGGAGTTAAAGGCAGTTGTACTTGAAGAGGTGAAGAAGGTCAGCGAAAAGATGGAGAAACTCCGTGTAGCAGATGCAATGACTTCTATTTTTAACATCTTCAGAAGAAGTAACAAATATATTGACGAAACAGCACCATGGACGCTTGCAAAGGATGAGGGATCAAAGTCCCGTCTGGAAACAGTCCTTTATAACCTGACAGAAGCAATTACTATTGGAGCTTCCCTTCTGGCTTCGTTCATGCCGGACACCTCCGTTAAAATTCTTGCACAGCTTCATACAACGAAAAGAGAGCTGTCCCAGATGAATGAATTTGGCTTATACCCATCTGGAAACAAGGTAACTGACAAGCCGGAGATTTTATTTGCACGTATGGATGTAAAGGAAGTGATGGAGAAAGTGGAAGCAATGCATGCAGCAGAAGACATGGGAAAAGAAGAGACTAAAGTACAGGCGGATGATGGAATTGATATAGAAGCCAAACCGGAAATTGAATATGATGATTTTGCAAAGCTGCAGTTTCAGGTAGGTGAAATCATTGCCTGTGAAGCGGTGGCCAAGTCGAAAAAACTTTTATGCTCTAAAGTAAAGATAGGCAGTCAGGTAAAACAGATTGTCAGCGGAATTAAAGCACATTATTCACCGGAAGAAATGGTTGGTAAAAAAGTTATGGTTGTGGTAAACTTAAAGCCAGCAAAGCTGGCCGGCGTGTTGTCTGAAGGCATGCTTTTATGCGCGGAAGATGCACAGGGCAATTTATCACTTATGGTTCCGGAAAAGACAATGCCATCCGGAGCGGAAATCTGCTGATAATCAGCTGTTTTAAGGTTAGATAAAGATAAGGCCGGATTCTGATAATCCGGTCTTATCGTTTAAAAGGAGGATTCCATGACAGAGTCTGCCGTTACCCGAAAAAAGGGAATTACTGGAAATGCCTTAAAGATGATTGCGATTATAACCATGCTGATTGACCATATAGGCGCGGTTGTGATTGAAAACGGAATATTAAAATATCAGAATCCCTTATTGATGCAGACAATACTGGCAACGCCGGAGGGCGCAAGGTGGAGTATCATTGATTTTGTTCTCCGGACAATTGGCAGAATTGCCTTTCCTATTTTCTGCTTTTTGCTGGTAGAGGGATTTCTTCACACCAGAGATGTTAAAAAGTATGGGATCAGGCTATTGGTTTTCGCCTTGATTTCAGAGATCCCTTTTGATCTTGCAGTATTTGACAGCTGGTTTCACCCCGGATATCAGAATGTATTCTTTACACTTTTAATTGGTCTTTGGGTTCTTGTCTGGTACCAGAAGGCTATGGGAGATCCGCTGCGGCAGTTTCTGGCAATTGGAGCGGGATGCGGGGCATCCATTCTTCTGAAATCAGATTACAACATATACGGAATAGTACTGATTTTGATTATCTATATATTTCGGGATAATAAGAAGCTTCAGGCTGTATTTACAGGGATTACGTCGGCATTAATCAGCGTAAGCTGTTTTGGAGCCGGGGCACTTTCTCTTGTGCCCATTCATATGTATAACGGAAAAAAGGGTGAGAGGAATTTAAAATATTTATTTTACTGGTTTTATCCTCTTCATTTAATTCTGCTTTATATTCTGCGATTATTGATTACAGGCTGACAAACGTTTTAAAGGAGATATCTATGATTTTTGATACACACGCCCATTACGATGATGAGGCATTTGATGAGGACAGAGAAGAGCTGCTTGAAAATCTGCAGTCTCATGGAATAGAAGCAGTTACTAATGTAGGCGCCAGCATAAAGACATCAGAGAATACCATCAAACTCACAGAGAAGTATTCTTATATATATGGGGCAATCGGTGTTCACCCCAATGAGACTGCTGAGTTAAACGATGAGAAGTTAAACTGGCTGAAAGAAAATTCCAGCCGTAACAAAATAGTCGCCATTGGAGAAATAGGTCTTGATTATTACTGGGAAGAACCAGATCATGAAACACAGAAGACCTGGTTTGTTCGGCAGCTGAATCTTGCTAAGGAAGTAAAGCTTCCGGTTATTATTCACAGCCGTGATGCGGCAAAAGATACGCTTGATATTATGAAGGCGGAGCATTCCGAAGATGCGGGCGGTGTAATTCACTGTTTTTCCTATGGGAAAGAGATGGCGAGGGAATATCTGAATATGGGCTTTTATTTGGGTATTGGCGGTGTCCTGACCTTTAAAAATGCCAGAAAGCTGAAAGAAGTAGTGGAATATATGCCTTTAGATCAACTGGTACTAGAGACAGATTGCCCATACCTGGCCCCTGTACCCAATCGGGGAAAGCGCAATTCTTCCCTGAATCTTTCTTATGTTATCGATGAGATTAGCGCCATAAAGGGAATTTCCAGGGATGAGGCTGTAGAGGTCACCAACCGGAATGCAAAAAAGCTGTATCATCTGTAGAAAGGGTATCCGGGCTTCGGACCCGTCTTATATTTTATTGACTTTTTGTTTATAATAAGATACCATTGACTAATAAAAAACGATAGGAAAATGTGTATGCAAAATAAATTAGGCAACCCTCAAAATACAATCCAGATCATTCGAAAATATGAGTTCGCATTTCAAAAGAAGTTCGGACAGAATTTTTTAATTGATACACATGTACTTGATAAAATCATTTCGGCGGCAGGTGTAACGAAGGATGACTGTGTTTTAGAGATCGGTCCTGGAATCGGTACTATGACTCAGTACCTGGCAGAAGCTGCAGGCCATGTAGTCGCAGTAGAGATCGATTCAAACTTAATACCGATCCTAAAGGAAACTTTGGCTGAATACGATAATGTAACTGTAATTCATGCAGATATATTAAAGACAGATATCAATGAGCTGACTCAGAAATTTAACGGTGGACGCCCTATAAAGGTAGTGGCAAATCTGCCCTATTATATTACCACACCCATTATTATGGGACTTTTTGAAGGTCAGGTACCCATTGATAACATTACAGTCATGGTGCAGAAGGAAGTGGCAGACCGTATGCAGGTAGGACCGGGTTCCAAGGATTACGGTGCGCTTTCACTGGCTGTTCAGTATTACGCAGAACCATATATTGTAGCCAACGTTCCCCCGAACTGCTTTATGCCCCGCCCCAATGTGGGATCAGCGGTGATCCGCTTAACTCGGCATAAAAATCCTCCCGTTAATGTACAGAACTCTGGACTGATGTTCCGTCTGATCCGGGCATCCTTTAACCAGAGAAGAAAAACACTTCAAAACGGTTTGAATAACTCTCCTGCGATTCCATATACAAAAGAACAGATCGCAAAAGCCATTGAAAGTCTGGGGCTTTCCCCGTCTGTTAGAGGAGAGGCTCTGAATTTAGAGCAGTTTGCTGCACTTGCCAACTGCTTTACTGGAATGTAGAAATAGTATAACAGGAGGGATTATGTCGGATTCACTTATTACAAAACGTGCGATTGCAGAAGCATTGAAGCAGGTATGCAAAGAGAAACCTTTTGATAAGATATCCATATCAGATATTACTGCAGTTTGTGGTCTGAACCGGCAGACCTTTTATTATCACTTTCAGGACAAGTATGAATTGTTAAGCTGGATTTATTATAATGAAAATTTTGCAGCTATCGCGGAAGATATCAGTCTTCTGAATTGGAATATAAAAATCTATGAGCTGCTAAACAATATAAAGCAGGAAAAAACCTTTTATATGAATACGATAAAAGAGCAGGAGCATACGTTTGAGAGCTATCTGTATGAGATGACAAAAGCGTTGTTTTCAGAAGCGATTGAGGTATTGGATGAAAAGGGAAAACTGACAGAGGAAGAACGGGATTTCGATGCAGGGTTTTATGCCTATGGTCTGTGCGGAGTGATTATGGACTGGGTGAGAGAAGGGATGAAGATGGAGCCCAAAGAGGTATCAAACCGGTTAAAGAGCCTCGCCAGAGCTACGGAACGGATTGGATACATTCGCAGCCAGGCGGAGCTTTAAGCCAATTTCTGTATAATTAGATTCAGACATTCCTCTCTGGAACATCGTTTTATCATAATGAGCAGTTCATCATAAGTGAAAAGTTCGCTGGAAGCAGGGCTGAATTTCACCAGTAGTTCTTTCAAGTTGCGGGCGGTCCGTTCAGGTGCTTTCTGACCATTTTTTAGTTGATGAAGAAGCGCTGTTTTTAAAACGCTTTCCCGTATATGTTTGTGTAATGTACCCGACATGGATTGTCCTCCTTAATCTTTACTCTCATTGTAAAAGAATATCATAAAAATTACGATAGACAAAATAGTTAAATTGTCTGGTTTTTCGACATCGCTTTTGTGGTGTCGTTTTTTTATACAGGAATAAAAGCATGTATGGTGACGTAAAAAATGTAGTATGATAATATAGGCTTATTAGCTGATGTAAAATGAGATTGGAGCGTGGCTTATGAAGAAAAAAATGGAAAAAAGCAATATGGCAAAATTATTGGTACTGGGGCTTGCAGCTACAGCAGCAGGTGTGGCGGCCAAAACACTTTATTCACGTACAGGTAAAGCAAGAAAGGAAAAGCGTAGTATCGATAAGAAAAACAGCACTATTCCCAAAGGAAAGGCATATTTTGTAGGCGGAGGTTTAGGAAGCCTTGCTGGAGCCGCTTATTTAATCAGAGACGGAAAAATGCCTGGGAATCAGATTACTATCTTTGAAGGTATGCCGATATTCGGAGGAAGCAATGACGGCATTGGTACTCCTGAGAAAGGATTTGTCTGCAGGGGAGGACGTATGCTCAATGAAGAAACTTATGAGAATTTCTGGGAGCTGTTTCGATCCATACCCTCACTTGGCAATCCTGATAGAAGTGTGACTGATGAGATTTTGGATTTTGATCACGCCCATCCCACATCAGCAAAAGCCAGACTGATAGATAAAGATGGGAATATTCTTAATGTGAAAAGTATGGGATTTACTCAGAGCGAACGTATGGCTCTTCTAAGACTAATGAATACACCCGAAGAAAAGCTTGACGATATGACAATCGAAGAGTGGTTTGCGGACATGCCTCACTTTTTTACTACTAATTTCTGGTATATGTGGCAGACCACCTTTGCGTTTCAGAAATGGAGCAGTTTATTTGAGTTCCGCCGGTATATGCGCCGGATGATACTGGAATTCTCCCGTATAGATACTTTGGAAGGAGTAACAAGAACTCCTCTCAACCAGTATGACAGCGTGATTCGGCCTCTGGAAGCATACTTAAGAAAAGAAGGGGTTGTATTTGCGGAGAACTGTACAGTAACAGATATCGATTTTGCAGAAGTGGAAGGGATTACCGCAAAAGTTCTCCATTTAAATGATCTTGGTATTACACGTACCCTGGAACTGGAAGAAAACGATATCTGCATTATGACCAATGCATGCATGACAGACAGTGCTACACTAGGTGATCTTTATACACCAGCACCGGCACCAGTTCTAAAACCGATTTCCGGAGAATTATGGAGTATGGTGGCAGCTAAAAAGCAGGGACTTGGTAATCCATATCCATTTTTCGGAGATATCAGTGAGACAAACTGGGAAAGCTTCACTGTGACAAGCAAAGGAAACCGACTACTGAAGCTTATAGAGAATTATTCCGGCAATACACCAGGCAGCGGAGCTTTAATGACTTTTAAGGATTCCAGCTGGCTGATGAGCATTGTAGTTGCGGCTCAGCCTCATTTTGTCAATCAGCCAATGGATCAGACCATATTTTGGGGTTATGGCCTCTATACGGACAGATTAGGAGATTATGTGAAAAAACCAATGAAGGACTGTACCGGAGAAGAACTTCTTACAGAACTGCTCTTTCACCTTCATATGCAGGATCATAAGGATGAAGTTATGGCAGATGTAATTAATGTAATTCCCTGCATGATGCCTTATGTAGACGCGCAATTCCAGCCACGAAAGATGGCAGACAGACCGGAGGTCGTACCGGATGGGTCCACAAATTTTGCAATGATCAGCCAGTTTGTTGAAATACCGGAGGATATGGTCTTTACAGAGGAATATTCAGTTCGTGCTGCAAGAATTGCCGTATATACATTGATGGGAATTGATAAGAAGATCTGTCCGGTTACTCCTCATGCTAAAAATCCGGGGGTACTGCTGAAAGCAGTACAAACAGCCTATCGCTAAAAAATTAAAATGTCTCTGTGAGCCAGACAATAAGTAATACAATTTGTCTGGCTCTTTTGCGCGTTATCGCTTTAACACCTTACAATACAAGAGTTTAACGAAAAAATCCTGATTGCATGATTAGTCCATTTATGGTATGCTATATCCCGTGCTGTCCTTGATGGACGGACGAAACAAAACATAGATACGGAGGGAAGTATTATGAAAAAAACAGCACTCGTATTAGCAGCTGTTCTTGTCTCTGGCCTGTTATTAAGTGCATGCGGAGGCTCTGGAAAGACCGGCACCACGACAGAGGCAGCGGCCAATACCTCAACAGGGGGTCTTGACCTGGCAGTAGAGATAGGACCGGACCCGGAAACCATTGATCCGGCTCTTAACTCATCAATTGATGCATCCAATATGATTTTGCATGCATTTGAGACTCTGCTCACATTTGATGAAAAGAATAACATTGTTCCAGGTCAGGCAGAATCTTATGATGTCAGTGATGATGGTCTTACCTACACATTTCATTTAAGAGATGGTTTAAAATGGAGCGACGGTTCTGATTTCACAGCAGAGGATTTTGTATATTCATGGAAGCGTCTGGCTGACCCTGCGACCGCAGCACCCTATGCGGCAGATATGCTTTCTATGATCAAGGGATATGACGAAGCAGCTGCAGGCAACATTGATGCTCTGGCGGTTTCAGCTCCAGACGCAAAAACCTTTGTAGTAGAGCTTTCTGGTCCTTGCGTATACTTTGATAAGATTATTACTCATGCAAGTATGGCACCAGTCAAAAAGGATGTCGTTGAGGCTAAAGGTGACCAGTGGTCCCTGACACCTGAAACCTATGTTTCAAACGGTCCGTTAAAGATGATCGAGTGGGTACCAGGTTCTCATATTACCTTTGCTAAAAATGAAAATTATTGGAATGCAGATAAGATTACCTTAAATACGTTAAAGTTCGTTCTTATGGAAGATTCCAATGCTGCATACAGCGCATATCAGACAGGTGAGATTCAGATGATCCGTGATGTTCCTACTGAGGAAATCCCGGCGCTTAAGGATTCACCGGAATTTCATTTAGAGCCACGTATGGCAACATCCTATACTATTTTTAACACTCAGAAGGAACCTTTTAATAATGTAAAGGTACGCCGTGCATTAACTCTTGCAGTTGACCGCGGATATATTGCAGATACCCTTATGATGGGAACTGCAACTCCTGCAGCTAACTTCGTTGGACCTGGTGTATCTGATGTAGAAGCGGGATCCTCATTTGAAGAGGTAAGCCGGAAAAATAACGGCGGAGACTACTTCAGCGTGGATAATTATGAGGCAGATCTTGAAAAGGCAAAAGAACTGCTTGCAGAAGCAGGATATCCCAACGGTGAGGGATTCCCGACTATTGAATATATGACCAACGATGCCGGCTATAACAAACCAATTGCAGAGTACTTACAGAATGCATGGAGTGAACTTGGAATCAGAATGGATATTAAAATTGTGGAGTGGTCTTCATTTACGCCTACCCGCCGTGCCGGTGATTTTGAAATCTGCCGCGGAGGCTGGGTTTATGATTATGATGATCCCTCCAACATGCTGAACCTGTTTACAACAGAAAGCGGGAACAATGATGGAAAGTACTCTAACCCTGATGTAGATAAACTCCTGGCTGAGGCCAGAAGTACAGATGATAAAGCAGAGCATTTTGATAAGCTTCATCAGGCAGAGAAGATCATGATGGAAGATGCTGCGGTAGCTCCTCTTGTATATTCCAGTGATTTTTATCTGCAGAGACCTGAAATAAAGGGAACATGGCATTCACCTTACGGCTACTGGTACTTCATGTACGCCACAAAGGAATAAAACAGTAAAACCTGCAGCCAGCGGCATTACACCGCCAGGCTGCAGGTTTTTATTATTCTATGGTATCATCGTAGAAAGCGCGGATACCGCCAATGTATTTTGGTCTGGTACGGGCTGCTACCACACGGGCAGAGCCGATATATTGGGTTTTTATACGGACCGGGACGGCAACGGCTTTTAAATGCATGCCAATCAGTGTATCTCCAATATCAATTCCTGCATGAGCCTGAATGGATTCTACTGCAACCGGATGTTCAAAACCGTGATAAGCAGCAAGAGAGAAGGAGCCTCCGGCCTTTAGCTGGGGAACTACATTAACAGGTTCATAATGATAGAATTCAGCCGCTTCTTTCTCTAATATCAGGGCCCTGTTTAAATGCTCACAGCACTGGGCAGCAACATAGATTCCCTGTTTATGAAAAACTTCATAAATTGCGGAGAACACTGCCTGGCCAATCTCTGCACTGGAATGTGAGCCGATTTTATGATCGGATATCTCACTGGAGGAGCAGCCGATGACCACTAAATCTTTTTCCTTCAAATGTGATGCTTCTAAAAGCTCTTTTGCAGCTTTCCCTGCCTGTTTTCTGATGTCATCTAACATTCTCCGGCACCTTCCTTCCCTGTATGGTCTGTATTATTTACAATGCTTTACGTATAGCCTCAGCCATCTTCTCATATTCCTCATCTGTAAGATAAACTTTATCCGGATTCATGGTAAACGTACCACCCCATTCATCGCCTCCGTTATATTTTGGGACAATGTGCATGTGCAGGTGGCAGCCCGTATCTCCATATGCGCCGTAATTTACTTTATCAGGATTAAAAACCTTGTGAATGGCTCTGGATACTTTGGAAACTTCAGCAAAAAATGCATTTCTCTCTTCATCACTGATATCAATCATCTCACTGACATGATCCTTATATGCAAGAATGACTCTGCCCTTTTTACTCTGTTCTTTAAATAAATATAAAAAGCCGGTTTCCATCTCACAGATCGGATAACCAAATTTGGCAACTAAGTCTCCTTTCATACAATATGCGCAGTTTGAGTCTTTCATAATCATGTACCTTCTTTCCAGTAATTTGTTTTATATATCTGAACCTATTCTATCAAAATCCGAACAGATTGAAAAGACAGTGCAGCAATTATTTTGTATCATAAAATAAAAAAGCAGCGTCCTGCCAGAAATCTGGTAAGAAGCTGCCGTTTTATAACATTCATGTGTGTCAGGAATTACTCTTGATATGAGTGGCCACCTTCACATCTTCTCTCTTGATATGGTTGATCAGCCAGCCCGCAATGGCACTGTTCACTTCACCTACAAGAGCAACGGTAGGACCATCCTTATCAAGCTTCTGACAGATTCCTGCAACTACCTTTTTAAATTCTTCGTGGTAGCGTTTATGGTTAGCATAATCAGGATACTGGCTCTGAAGCTGAAGCTTTTCCTCGTCTTCAAAATGCTTGGCAGTATAATCCTGTAAAAATTTAGTGGTATTCGCCAGTTCTGAACGGCCTTTGCCGGTGGAACAAGCTGTCAGTAAATTGTTGATTGCATCAATCAGCTGGCGGTGCTCAGAATCAATTAACTGGTTTCCGGTCTCCAGATCCTTTGTAAATGTGTATGCCATATGTACACCTCTTTCATTAAAAAATTATGTAACTATATTTTACATCAATAGTTGGAAAAAACCAACTGTTTATTTCCGCCAGCTTAAATATAAATTAGCAACTACGTCCTCGATGGGCGCTTTTTTTATTTCCATATCAAGGATCTGTGGATAACTGGACAGTAATTTCATAACCATGTGGATTTCCAGGATATTACGGTCAAATTCGTACTCATGGATTCCGTTTTGTGTTTTTAGAAGTCTCAATTCAGGTAGAGAAAGAGGAGGAACCTCTGAGTTTGTGGTAAGCACAATCCGGTAAAAGCCGCCCATCACATTTCGCAGCTGGTCGAAGTTTCCGTCAAATGCTATTTGCCCTTTGTTAATAAGAATCATTCTCTGAGCCATTTCCTCCAGATCATCCATGTCATGGCTGGTTACTACCACAGTGGTTTTATTCTCCTGGTTTATCTTTTTTAGAAAACGGATCATCTGCTGTTTGGCTAGCACATCAAGACCAAGCGTGGGCTCATCAAGAAAGATCAACTCCGGACTGTGCAGGAGGAGCATGGCAATATCCGCCCGCATTCGCTGCCCCAGACTCAATTCCCTTGCAAAGGTTTTTAAAATATCGGACAGGTCTAAGAGCTCTGTAACCATCTCCAGGTTTCTCCTGTAGGTGGAATCGGGGATATTCCATACTTCCTTTTTCCATTCAAAGCTGGATAGAACCGGATGGTCCCACCATAACTCTGTCCGTTGACCGAACAGGACTCCAATCCGGCTCATGAGGCGAATCCGGTCTCTGGCCGGATTTAGCCCAAGTACAGAAACCGTTCCCGCCGTAGGCATAAGAATACCGGAAAGAATCTTAATGGTGGTGCTTTTTCCGGCTCCGTTGGCACCTGCGTAAGCAACAAATTCTCCCTTGTTTATCTGGAGAGATATCTGGTTCAGAGCCGTTACCACCCGTTTTTCCGGGTGAATCAAATTTTTAATGATATCGCGGACATTGCCGCTTCGCTGCCACTGGCAGTATTCTTTTATAATATTATCGATGACCAAAGCCGGAGTATCTTGGACAACCTGATTTTTCATAATGCTTCATTCCTTTCTTAAATGTAAAAATGGTTATTACTGAAAATATTGCGGCTGCAGCAGGCAGATAGAGCGCATCTGTAACTAAAACCGCCCCTGCTCCGTATTTCCCCGCTTTTATTAAAAGCATGGAAGGATACCATGCACAAAGACCTACAGGGATAACAGACAAGAATAAATGCTTTTGGATTCCTCGCATATTTCCCAGGGGATAAGTTTTCAGGGTTGAGAATAAATCTCTGCCCACACCTGCAATCTCCTCTGCGGCAGCAGGTGCAAAGAACGCCAGGCAGGAAAGCAGATAAATAAACGACATTACTATAGCAATGGAACAGATGCTGAAAAAAAGAAACAGCAAAATCATAAAAAGATTTATGGGAATAGCAGCTTTTTTTGCACCGTAATATGTGAGTGCAATTCCAAAAAGCAACATGGGAGAACCTGAGACAGGAGAAAAACCCTGCGCCAGAAGCTCTGCCCACAGAGGGACTGGCTGGATCATAATGTGATCTAACTGTCCACGCCCAATGATCCTGCTGATCATACCGGTATTATTACCGATAAAAAACACCATAAAAATACCGTCTATAAAAAGAGAATACCCCATCATAAATAAAATTTCACTTTGAGTCATTCCAGAAAAACTCTCAAAATGAAAAGATAAAAGGCACACACCCGCAATGGTGCAGCCACCGCTTACAACATCAGAAATCAACTGAATAAAGAAATAGCGGGTATCCCTAAGAAACCATAATAAATCCATTTTTGCATAGTGCCTGTAAAGCCTGATCAGAGTTTTTAAATTATCCACCAAAAGAGATCATCCTTTCTTTGCTTTTTTTAAACACATAAACAGCCAGAGTCCACAAGATAACAGCCCAGAAGAGCTGGAGCGCCAGAACCTTAAAAGGGAAACGTGCAGATCCGGTATAGATGGTTAAAGGTCCGTGAGCAACTGAACCCAGAGGCAGGAGTGAAAACAGCGTTCCCAGTTTTTTCG
Organism: Clostridium boliviensis; assembly: GCF_033342255.1. Taxonomy (NCBI): domain Bacteria; kingdom Bacillati; phylum Bacillota; class Clostridia; order Eubacteriales; family Clostridiaceae; genus Clostridium; species Clostridium boliviensis. The sequence continues at coordinate 13,140 of NZ_JAWONS010000102.1, read as the reverse complement.
GAAATAAGGAAAATGGTATCATTTCTCCGGAAAGCAGGGAGTAAATGGCATCCCTGACTGCAAGGGCTGCAAAGCAACCATTTTTCAAATTCATGGCAAGTGAAGCAAAAAGAAGATCTACTGCAAACCCAATCGAAACCGCCAGTATCAAACTAATTAAAGAAAGAACTCCCAGAGTCGGAGATGCAGGCAATGGCTGGACAGACAGCACCGGTGCGAATAGTATCAATGGGACACCCAGAAATAAAAAGTTGGGAATCCAGAATCTGCCGATAGTTTCTGCAATAAAGCTGGTCTCAATTGCCATAGGCCTTAGAAAACGCCCGATTACGGAACCCTCCCACAGAGAGGAAGTGGCAGGAGAGATAATATTCAGCTCCTGATGTAATATGGTGGACATCAGTGTATAAGTCATTAGCTGGTCAAGGGAGACATCTGGAGGAAGGGCATTGGATTCGTTTAGCGTCTTCCAGATAAAGGTCAGAAGGACAAACTGCACAAATTGTACAAAATAGCCTCCTGCTATACAAAGAAAGCCTCCGTCAAATATTTGCTTGGAGCAGATGAAGATTGTGGAGCATACGGCTTTTGATTGTAAGCCGCAGCCGGACAGAAAAGTTTTTACCTGTTTCATAGGTCAGATCCTCCATTGTGTGTGATATCGGTAAATGGGATTGTCTCCGTTCAGACCTCCATTTCTAAAAAAACGCACAAAAAAACCCGGTGCAGTAGCATCCGGGCGGAAAATCAACCGTAAAACCAGTGGTAAAAACTACCGGCTAACAGAAAAATTCACAGATGGGACGCTGCCGTTTTCGTAAAAATGGGCGTACTGATACACGGACTTATCAAAATTGCCGAAAACTGCAGAGATATTTTCAATATTAATCCATAATGATGTGGTTTGAATGGATATAGGTCTCACAGCGTCTCACCTCCTTAAAAAATTAATTTATTTTACCATTAAAAACATATAACGTCAAGATCAGATGTTTTCCCATTTGGAAAGGGCCGCATCATCTGCAACAATAATGACATCCGGATGAAGCTGTAGAATCGAAGCCGGGACTTTCGGAGTTACCGGTCCACACAATGCATCATGGAGAATGTCTGCCTTATCTTCTCCGCTTACCATCAGCAGAATTTTTTTCGCTCTGATAATGGTACCAATTCCCATGGTATATGCCTGGCGCGGAACCTGGTCAATAGAATCGAAAAACCGCTTATTTGCTTCAATTGTGCTTTCCTGTAAGTCAACAATATGCGTATCCTTTGGAAAAATATCAGATGGTTCGTTAAAACCGATGTGACCATTGTGTCCAAGGCCCAGAATCTGTAAGTCGATACCGCCCAGGTTTCTTAATACTTCTTCATATCTGGCAGCTTCTTTTTGCGAATCAGCTTCTGTTCCGTCAGGAATATGTGTATTGGCTACATTGATGTTTACATGCTCAAACAGATTCTTCTTCATAAAATAGTAGTAACTCTGGTCATTATCTCTGTTAAGTCCCTTGTACTCGTCCAGATTTGCTGTCTTAACGCGGGAAAAATCCAGGTCACCTTTATTATACCATTCAATCAGTTGTTTATAGGTACCGACGGGTGTTGAACCAGTAGCAAGTCCGAGAACGCAGTTGGGTTTCATAATGATCTGAGCGGAAATAATATTGGCTGCTTTCCGGCTCATATCATAGTAGTCTTTTGCACGGTAGAGCTTCATTTTTATCAACCTCCATATTTTGGAAAAATTTTTTATTTTATTCTTTTATTAGGATATCATTTTTATGTTGTTGATGCAATGGAATTTAAGAAATTTGTACCAAAATATGAGGCAGATAAGTTTTTCTTTATTTTGAAGGAAATTTAAAACAATTCCTGTCATGTAAAAATGTTCCTGTGCATAAAATAGTGATAAAGGAGTGGTGGCATGTCTAACTATCGAAGACTAATCTCATATATTTATGCCTATGAAGGCGGAATCAAAGGAAAAAACATCGGATTTGCCAAGATAGAGACGAGAGGAATCCAGTGCAAAATTACAGTAAGCGTGAAAAGAATTTATGTAGGCAGTAACGACATTGGAGTTTATCTATTGGCCGGAGAGCAGGAAATATACCTGGGTAATATTTTCATACGAGGCGGATCCGGTGAATTCAGAGCCACGGTATCCGTAAATGATATTGAACATTCCGGGATTAATATGGACCAATGCTTTGGACTGACCATACATGATGTAAAAAATACATGGAGATCTTATACCACAATATGGGAGGACGCTGTTGCCCATGCGGCAGAAGTAGATCTGGAGCACACCAAATCTGCTGTTAAAGACACGTCCGACATATCGGAAGAACAGATAAAAAAGGCTGTTCAGGAGATAGAGAAAGAGTTTCCGCTTAATGAGAGCGATTCGAAAGAAACGGAGAGTCTCAACTCTCAGGAGGAGGATGTTCCTTCCAGGACAGAAGGCACGGTGTCAGCCGGCAGTGAGCCAAGCCAGGAAGAGGTTGGAACAGATAAAGTAAGTGGAATGGATGAGAGCCAGAGGCCAGAATCTGAGGTTCCCCAGGGGGATGAGTCTGTCATACCGGAGATCCAGCAGGCAGTGCCTGTAACAGTAACAGGTCCGACTGCAGGCTGGAAGCAGGGAAATCCACCTCCGATTACAGCACCAGTATCGGACTGGCGGCAAAATACCCGTCCGCTTATGACAGGACCAATTCCTGGCTGGTGGCAGGAGCCGCGTCCAACCGGACCAACACCAGGTGAACCGGCAATGAATGAACCCATGCCAACAGGAACAATGGCACCAGTACCTGTACCAACCGGACCAACACCGCCAAGGACCGAACCGGCGGGACCAATGCCCACTGGGCCCATCTCTGCAGAATCTGTAGCGGAAGAACAGCCGGAAGAAACAGAGGATGGAGTTCAAAGCCAGCAGGAAATGGTACCACTCATGCCAAAACCGGTCATGACAGAGTCAGACGATACCGGATTAAAAGATCCGGTCCAGATGAGCTCCAGTTCTGCCATATTAGCTGAGGATCCGGAAGAACTGAGTGAACCAAGTGCAGGAACTACCCGCTTGTACCGCGCTGACGCCGTAATAAAGGAAACAAAAAATCAAAATCAGACAGACCCCAAGCTGGGAGATCCAGAAGTTCTGGAGCAGTTGCGCCAGAAAGAAAATCTGGCAGATAATCTACATAGTGTGATCTGGGATAAACTGCGAAAAGAGCACACCAGAGTTCTGGCATTTGATTATGAGGATGGCTGTGAGATTCTGACCATCAAACCACAGGATATCGGGCTTCTGCCCAGAGACACCTGGGTATACGGAAATAACAGTTTTCTGCTTCACGGCTACTACAACTATCGTTATTTAATTCTCGCCAAGCTGTTTAATCCTGAAGGAACGCCCCGCTATCTGCTGGGGATTCCGGGTCATTATTACAGCAATGAGAGATATATGGCATCAATGTTCGGTTTTCCTAATTTTGTGCTTTCAAAAGATCAGCCCATGGAAGACGGGCGGTTTGGATTTTGGTATACGGATATAAAAATAGGGGGCTGATAAGGCCCCCTGTTTTGCGTCAGTAAGATTCACCGCGGAGTTCGGTCCTGGGAATAAAGGGTTTTAATATATTTAAAAACCCATGCAATTCCCTGTCTGAAAAGGAAGCATAACCTGGACAAAGAACCTGGTCTGAGTCCACATAGTTCTGAAGAAAGTAAAGGGAGTCTCCTTCCAGCCAATTACCGATATCCACAAAATCAACCATTGAATGAATCCCTTTTACAACTGTCGTGCGAAACTCGTAAGAGATACGGTTTTCCATTAAAAAAGCAGCACTTTCTTCTATGTTCCCTATTTTCAGACCGTTTATTCCCGCGGCCTTTTTATAATGCTCCCGTCCGGATTTAATGTCCATTGCAACATAATCCAGAAGTCCGTCTGTAATCAGTTTCTTTAATACATCAGGACGATAGCCGTTGGTATCCAGTTTTATGAGATAACCCAGATCACGGATTTTACGGACCAATGACTCCAGATCTCCGGAAAGTGTGGGCTCACCGCCGGTTATACAGACACCTTCCAGAATTCCTTTCCTTTTTATAAGAAAATTAAAAATTTCTTCTTCTGAAAACTCAGACTGGACATCATTTCCAATCAAACTGCTGTTATGGCAAAATGGACACCGGAAATTGCATCCACCTAAAAAAATCGTGGCAGCCACATGGCCCGGATAATCCAGAAGTGTTGTTTTTTGAAGACCACATAGCTTCATCTCTTCACCATTCCTTTCATTCATGGTATACTTAGGACAAGTATACCATATTAAATAGCAAAGAGGAATGATTATGACCACAGATGAAAAATATATGCGTCAGGCAGTAACACAGGCGAAGAAAGCCGGGGCAGCAGGAGAAGTACCGATCGGCTGTGTCATTGTTTACGAAGATAAAGTAATTGCCAGAGGTTATAACCGGCGGACATCAGATAAGAATGTACTGTCTCATGCAGAGATTACAGCAATCCGTAAGGCTTGTAAAAAGCTGGGAGACTGGAGGCTGGAAGACTGTACCATGTATGTGACTCTGGAACCATGTCCCATGTGCGCCGGGGCAATCGTACAGGCCAGAATGAAAAAAGTAGTCATTGGCTGCATGAATCCAAAAGCAGGTTGTGCAGGTTCCGTTCTGGATTTATTTCATCAAAGCGGGTTCAACCATCAGGTTGAAATGGAATCTGGCGTTTTGGGAGAGGAATGTTCCCAGATGATGAAAAAATTTTTCAAAGAATTACGTGACAGCAAAAAACAGAAAATGGAAGATACAATTGCCCCTTAAATCCTTGACAATCCGGAGGTTTCCATGTATACTTAACTGCGATTAAGTCATAATACGTCATAAAGTTTCCGTGCAGCCGGGGAGATAGCGGTGCCCTGTACCTGCAATCCGCTCCAGCAGGGGTGATGTCTCACCCAGGGCTGACTATTGCAGGGCTGCCCCTGATAAGTGACGATGACGTTTGGGTCTTACGCAACAGATCTTCATGAACCGTGTCAGGGCAGGAATGCAGCAGCACTAAGTGAAACCTTCTGTGTGCCGTGAGGGTGCCTGGACCGAGTTAACTGTCAGGGTAACGCCTGTGATAGCGGTTCAAAGTGAGACGCACGGATTAAATATAGTTTTCAGGACGCCGGAGAGCAATAATTTGCTTTGCGGTGTTTTTTCATTTTTAATTTTTCCTTACATTATCTTATGAAATAAAGTTTTCCCTTGCCCCACATTCCCCTTTGTATTATAATTGAGAATAAAATGGGTATAATAGTACCTATTTCCAAACAACAAATCTAATCAAAGAAGAGGTGTGCTTTCATGATGAGAATTGGAATTCTTACAAGCGGCGGTGACTGTCAAAGCTTAAATGCCACCATGCGTGGCGTTGCCAAAGCGCTGTACCGGCTGTTTGATGATATTGAAATTGTTGGATTTGAAGATGGTTATAAAGGGCTTATTTATTCACAATACCGCGTGATGAAGCCTGAAGAGTTTTCCGGTATTTTAACAAAAGGGGGAACTATTCTTGGAACCTCCAGACAGCCGTTTAAACAGATGCGGATACCTGACGGGAATGGCCTTAATAAGGTAGAAGCCATGAAGCACACCTATAAAAACCTAAAACTGGAATGCCTGGTTGTCCTGGGCGGCAATGGCAGCCAAAAGACGGCCAACCTCTTACGAGAGGAAGGTTTAAACGTTGTATCGCTTCCAAAGACCATTGATAATGACTTATGGGGAACCGATATAACCTTTGGTTTTCAAAGCGCAGTGAATGTTGCAAGCAATGCCATTGACTGTATTCATACAACGGCTGCTTCCCATGGACGAGTCTTTATTGTTGAAGTCATGGGTCATAAGGTAGGCTGGCTGACTCTTTATGCAGGGATTGCCGGCGGAGCCGATATTATACTGGTTCCGGAGATTCCTTATGATCTGGATATAGTGATAAAAGCGCTAAAGAAAAGAACCAGTGAGGGCAAGAAATTTTCCATTATTGCCGTTGCAGAGGGAGCGATTTCCAAAGAGAATGCGGTCCTGACAAAAAAGGAACTGAAAGAAAAAAAGAAGAATGGCGTGATTTATCCTTCTGTGGCCTATGAGATCGGAGCGCAGATCACGGAACGGACCGGACAGGAAGTCAGGGTCACTGTTCCCGGACATATGCAGAGGGGGGGAGATCCATGTCCTTATGACAGAGTGATCTCAACCCGCCTTGGGGCAGAAGCAGCAAAACTGATCAGCAACAGAGAATACGGTTACATGGTTGCAGTTAACAATAATGAGATTGTTAAGGTGCCCCTGGCAGAGGTGGCAGGTAAATTAAAAACAGTCGATCCGGAATGTTCCATCGTTAAGGAAGCCAAGATGATCGGAATCAGTTTTGGAGACGAATAAGGAGTAACAGCATGTCATATACGGCATTATATAGGAAATGGCGCCCTTCATCCTTTGTAGATGTGAAGGGGCAGGACCATATTGTGCAAACACTTAAAAATCAGATTATATCCCAGCGTATCGGACATGCATATTTGTTCTGCGGAACACGGGGAACAGGTAAGACCAGTATCGCGAAGATTTTTGCCAAGGCTGTCAATTGTGAGCAGCCTAAGGACGGCAGTCCATGCGGGGAATGCCATACCTGCAGGAATATAGCGGCAGGTGCCTCTTTAAACGTTGTGGAAATAGATGCAGCCTCCAATAACGGTGTGGAAAATATCCGGGAGATCAGGGAGCAGGTACAGTATCCTCCAACCGAAGGGAAATACCGGGTTTATATTATCGATGAGGTTCATATGCTTTCTACAGGAGCATTTAATGCATTGCTAAAGACTCTGGAAGAACCGCCTTCTTATGTCATATTTATTCTGGCAACTACAGAAGTGCATAAGATTCCCATCACAGTATTATCCAGATGCCAGCGATACGATTTTAAGCGTATCACGGTTGAAACGATTACAGAACATTTAAAAGAACTTACAGAAGCAGAACAGATCAGGGTAGAGGAGAAAGCACTTACTTACATTGCAAAGTCGGCTGACGGTGCGTTAAGAGATGCCCTAAGCCTGCTGGATCAGTGTATCGCCTTTCATTACGGGGAGCTTCTTACCTATGATAACGTGCTTGATGTACTTGGGGCTGTAGATATCACGGTTTTTGGCAGGCTGTTTGAGGCAGTAGCAAAAAACGAAACCAAAGAATGCATATCCTGTCTGGAAGATATGGTGATCCAGGGGAGAGAACTCGGACAGTTTGTAGTTGACTTTATCTGGTATTTAAGAAATCTTCTGATTATAAAATCCGTAGACGAGGCAGATAATCTCCTTGATATGTCTTCGGAAAACCAGATTCAGTTAAGAGCGGACAGTGCGCTTGCGGACAATGAAACACTTCTTCGGTATATAAGAGTGTTTTCGGATTTGTCCAATCAGCTCCGCTATGCTTCCCAGAAACGTGTTCTCATAGAAGTTGCCCTCATTAAGCTGACCCGTCCTCAGATGGAGCAGAACTATGATTCCATACTTCAGCGGTTAAAAAGTATTGAACAGCAGCTGGAGAGCGGAACATTTCTCCAGAAAGGAGAAGAGGGCGCGTCCTCATCTGCAGAGGCAGGTTCTGATTCCAGTGAGCTGGAAACACTGACTCCGGCACAGAGAGTTGCACTTCCCCAGGGACAGCTGGAAGATTTAAACTTAATCCGAGGTGACTGGGGGAATATCATTCGAGAACTGGGAGGTCCCATACGGGCGAGTTTCCGGGAAACAATAGTAGAACCTTCAGGCGAAAGCCGCCTCTGTGTGGTTTTTTCGGATCAGAGCAATTACCTGATTGGAAGCCGGGAATCTACGATTGAGGAAATTGAACGGTACGTGCAGGATCATTATAAAAAGTCCATTGCCTTTCAGACCAGGCTCCAGGGCGGAAACGAACGTATGGATACCATTTATGTCAGCGACGAGGAATTAAAAGCGAATATACAAATGGATATAACAATAGAAGAATAATAAGATTATCAAAATATAGGAGGACTTACACCATGGCAAAACGTGGCGGTTTTCCAGGCGCAATGCCTGGCAATATGAATAATTTAATGAAGCAGGCACAGAAGATGCAGCGTCAGATGGAAGAGACAACAAAATCTCTTGAAGAGAAGGAATATACAGCTGCAGCAGGCGGAGGAGCAGTTTCCGTTACGGTTTCAGGTAAAAAAGAAGTGACTTCCGTTAAATTATCCCAGGAAGTGGTTGATCCCGATGATATTGAGATGCTGGAAGATTTAATCATGGCAGCTACCAATGAAGCATTCCGCCAGATGGAAGAAGACAGCAGTTCAGCCATGTCTAAATTAACCGGAGGATTGGGAGGATTAGGCGGAGGATTTCCGTTCTAATTATGGATTATTATAGCAGTCAGATAACCAGATTAATAGAAGAGCTTTCAAAACTTCCAGGCATTGGAAGCAAGTCTGCACAGCGCCTTGCATTTCATATAATCAATATGCCGGAAGAACAGGTGACGGGTCTTGCTTCATCCATAACAGAGGCGAAACGTAACGTGCATTACTGCAAAGAGTGTTTTACTTTGACGGATCAGGAACGCTGCCCTATTTGCAAGAGTGAGAAACGCAATCATAAGGTTATTATGGTGGTGGAAGATACCAGAGACTTAGCTGCCTATGAAAAAACCGGAAAGTTTGATGGCGTTTACCATGTGCTCCATGGAGCCATATCCCCTATGCTGGGAATCGGACCTGGAGATATAAAGCTGAAAGAATTAATGCAGAGGCTGCAGGGAGATGTGGAAGAGGTGATCATTGCCACGAATTCCAGTCTCGAAGGAGAGACAACAGCCATGTATATCAGTAAGCTGATCAAACCTACAGGAATCAGGGTTACCCGCATAGCCAGCGGTGTTCCCGTTGGCGGAGACTTAGAGTACATAGATGAGGTGACATTGTTACGGGCTCTGGAGGGCAGAGTCGAACTGTAACTCATTTGCCTTGTTAGGAGATGCAAAGAATGGATAAGTACGAGTTTAATATAAAAGTTGAACAAATTAAAAAAATGGTCAACAAAAATGACTATGAGACGGCTATGAAGATCGCCGATACAATCGACTGGAGAAGAGTCCGCAATACCAATTTGCTTTCCATGGTAGCCTTGGTATATGAAAAAAATGAAGATTATCAAGAGGCAAAAGAGATTCTTTTACAGGCCTATGAGCGGGCGCCTATAGGGAAGAGGCTTCTTTATAAACTTGCTGAGCTTGCTGTAAAAGAGGGAAATATCGAAGAAGCAGAAAGCTACTACAAGGAATTTGGAGATCTGGCATCTGAAGATCCCAGACAGCAGCTTCTTCGGTATATGATTTTAAAGGCAAAAGGGGCACCGGCCCAGCAGCTCATTCATTCCCTTGAATCCTATACCAGCGTAGAGCTTGATGAGAAATGGCTTTATGAACTGGCAGAGCTTTATAGCCTTGCAGGCATGCAGGAGCGCTGCGTAGAGACTTGTGACCGGATTATGCTTATGTTTGGTCTTGGAAAATATGTGGAAAAGGCAATGGATTTAAAAGTCCAGTATGCCCCTCTGACAAATTACCAGATGGATCTCATCGAGAACAGGGACAAATACGAAGCCAGACTTCGGGCGGTAGAGCAGGAGTATGGAACTGGGAAAAAGGTAAGTGTACAGCTGAAACCGGATACCGACTATTACCAGGAAGCGTCGGAAACTGATGAGTACCCGGACATGGTATATGAGGAATCAGTGGAAGAGGATTATGAAGCCAGTATGCAGGAGGCGGAAGTTCAGGAGTCTCTGGCCAGAGAAATGTCCAAAATAACCTATAATGAGCCAGCAGTTCAGGAAGAACCGGCTGTGGAGCATACCAGAATACTGGAAGATATCCGCAGGGTAGGACGAGACATCCCGGTAATACCCAGATCCAGGGAGAGCTATATACCTGAAGTGGAAGAAGAGCAGGAATTATACTCAGAGCCGGTTATCGAAGAAGAAGAACCACAGGAATTTGACCATAAGGTTTATCAAATCCCGTCAGCTGCAACTGCAGAACAGGACGAAGACGTTACTCTTGAACCGGAAGAGAGTTACGTTTACGATGAAGAACAATACTCCAATTATTACGAGGGAGAGGAATCTGCAGTATACCAGCCTGATACTAGCGGTTATCATTTTCCGCAGGATGAAGAGGAAGAACTGGATTTTGAAAATCAGTATGCTGAAGAAGAGGAAGAAGATCTGCAGGAGCCCCCTGTGCGCAATCACCTTATGATTGAAGCCAGAACTCCCGAAAAAGGACTTCAGCTGGCAGTCGATGCATTAAAGCAGATTCACAGGGAAAGCGGTGTGAATAATCCGGTTGCCAAGATTACCGGATCAAAATTGTCTAAGCGGGGGATTTTTGCATCTGCAGATAAGCTTTCCGGAAAAGACTTAGTAATAGAAGATGCCGGAGATCTGACGCCGGAGGCTCTTTTAGAGTTAAACCAGCTTATGGAACGAGATTCCAGCGGAATGATTGTAGTCTTAATTGATAATCCAAAGCAGATGGAAACGCTGCACCAGGAACATCCGGATCTGGCAAGTAAATTCGAATGTATTGGAAGTGGTGAGGGAATTTTTGCTCCTGAACCGGTACCAGGCAATCCGGTACGGGAAGACAGAAGCGCCGTATACAATCGGGAATCTCACTATGACCGTTCTGTAGAATACCAGAAGCCGGAATACGACTACTCCGATTCATATAATCAGCCGGCTGATTACCAGGAAGATGATTTTTACGACGAATCTTCCGATGAGCCTGCGGACGAGCCCGTTTATAGACAGCAGGGTGCACCGGAGTATACCGGTGAGGAGATGGATATAGATGAATTTGCGCAGTATGCCTGTCGATATGCCAATGAAATTGACTGCAATATCACTGGAAAGAGCATGCTGGCACTTTATGAGAGAATTGAAATCATGGAAGAAGACGGAGTTCCTTTAAATAGAGAAAATGCAGAAAACCTGATTGAGGAGGCTGCAGACCGCGCTGAAAAACCATCTATGGGCAAGCGCATTAAAGGTCTGTTTTCTACGAAATATGATAAAGATGGACTGCTTATTTTAAAAGAGGAACATTTTATTTATTAATGGAGATTTAACGTGGATATAAAACTCATTGCAATTGATCTGGACGGAACCTTGTTGAACAGCAGAAAAGGTCTGTCCGAATATAATAGGGAAACTCTGATAAGCTGTATTCAAAAAGGAATACACATTGTTCCATGTACCGGAAGGACTGTTGATGGAATACCGGATGAGGTAAAAAAAATACCTGGAATCCGGTATGCGATCACGACCAATGGTGCTGTCGTAGAGGATATGAAAGAGAACACAGTGATTGACACCAGGCTTCTGAGCTGTGATCTCGCATTGGAGATTTTGCGGTTTGTGGATCCATACCATGTAATGTACGATCCATACATAGACAGGCGGGGAATCACAGAAGCCCGTTTCATGGATCGTTTATCAGAATTTGTTCTTACTCCGGAACTGCAGAATCTGGTCCATAATACCCGTGATGTTTATCCTGACATCATAGAGTTTGTAGAGATGAGCAATAAGCCCGTTGAAAAGATCAATCTTTTTTTTGGTGATATGGAAGAAAGAGCAAGGCTCAGGGCAGAACTGGATAAAAGAAGTGATATACTTGTTACTTCATCGATCTCCAATAACCTGGAAATCAATGCTATGGGTGCAACAAAAGGGGATGGGATCCTGCGGCTTGCGTCTCATCTGGGAATCAGTCCCAGTCAAACGATGGGAATTGGTGACGGGGAGAATGATTTTTCTATGATCTTAAAAGCCGGAGTAGGAGTTGCCATGAAGAATGGCAGCAAGGAACTCATTGAAGCAGCAGACTATGTAACAGGAACCAACGATGAAGACGGAGTAGCTTCTGTCATCAGAAAGCTGGTATTGGGAATGGAAATATGACAAAGCTGTATATGGAAAACTGGTTATCTGTAATAGCCGGAGTATATCTTCTCGGTATGGTTCTTTACGGACATCACAGAGGATTTATAAGGCTGGTAGTATCAATATTTGCAATGATCTTATCCCTGACCATTGTCCGTATGTCACTGCCGGCTGTAACCACCTATCTAAAAGAGAACACTACTCTTCAGCAGACGGTATCACAAAATATTATTAAGGCTGCAGGTCTTGGGCAGGAGCAAGGTTCCCAGGAAGAGATCCCAGAAAAGCCATCTGCGCAAAGAACCATAATAGAGAACCTGAATTTACCTGGTCCGGTTAAATCTGCGCTGATCGAGAATAACAACAGTGAGATCTATCAGATGATGGGAGTTCAGGCATTTACTGATTATGTTGGAAATTATCTTGCTGATACAATCATTAACTCAGCGGGGTTTGTCTTGCTGTTTGCTGCGGTCTATCTGGCGTCTAAGATGGTTATTCGCTGGCTGGATATTATTGCAAGACTTCCGATTATATCAGGAATCAATAAAATAGCTGGAGCATTGGCCGGCGGGCTTGAGGGATTGCTGTTCCTTTGGGTGGCATGTATGCTTGTCACTGCGTTTTCCGGCACAGAATGGGGTATGATTGTTACCCGTCAGATTGAATCGAGCCAATGGCTGTCGTTTCTTTATAGCCATAATCTTCTGAACCTTATGGTTCTGGGGGTACTGCAAGGGCTGATCTGAGAGAACAATTGTATTTATGATATATTCAATTAAAACAAATCTGCGGGTTAAAGACGAAAATGTCTTTTCCGCAGTTTTTTATTCCAATCCCAAGATATAGAAAAAATCCGTAAAAACGTATATATATAGTAGTGAAAAGAAGACATAAAAAATTGTATGAATAAATGACACAAATTCCCTTGACAATCTATTGGGGACATGTTATATTATAGTTCCGATGCGGAATATAACGCAAAGGCGGCCGATTAAAACCGGTTGAAAAAATAAAAAAAGTTGTTGACAAAGAAATGGCAACATGATAGAATAAATGAGTTGCTGATCGAGAGATAACAACAAAAAGC
>NZ_JAWONS010000101.1:0-532 GCF_033342255.1 Clostridium boliviensis | reverse complement strand
GGTGTCATAGGAATCACCACGAACTTATTCATGGTGATTTTTCTTGTCTTGTTAAACGGCTTTTTCGTTGCCGCTGAATTTGCCATCGTCAAAGTGCGTTCCACGCGGATCGCTCAATTGGAACACCGCCGCGGGAAAATCGCGCAGAAAGTCTTGGCCAACTTGGATGCCTACCTGTCCGCCACCCAGTTGGGCATTACCCTGGCCTCCTTGGGCTTGGGGTGGATCGGCGAGCCGGCGATCGCCCGCATGCTGGAACCGTTGCTTTCCACTTCGGATTTCCGGATTGGCTCATCCACACTACGGCCTTTGCTCTGGCTTTTTCCATCATCACCTTTCTGCACATCGTGCTCGGTGAAATGGCGCCCAAGTCGCTGGCCATACGCAAAGCGGAAGCCACCACCCTGTGGACCTCGGCACCGTTGGATTGGTTTTACCGGCTCTTTAAACCGTTTATCTTTATCCTCAACGGCACCGCCAACCTGATTTTGAGGCTGTTCGGGGTCGAGATGAACGAAAATCAGCAAGCGCA
>NZ_JAWONS010000100.1:0-350 GCF_033342255.1 Clostridium boliviensis | reverse complement strand
GGCGGAAGGGTCGGTGAGCGCCGGGAAGCTGGCTCCGGAGAGCGTGATGGAGTACCACCTGGCGGAGGGAGCGGTCAGCGCCGAGAAGCTGGCTTCGGAGAGCGTGGCGGAGCGCCACCTGGCGGAAGGGTCGGTGAGCGCCGGGAAGCTGGCTCCGGAGAGCGTGGCGGAGCGCCACCTGGCGGAAGGGTCGGTGAGCGCCGGGAAGCTGGCTCCGGAGAGCGTGATGGAGCACCACCTGGCGGAGGGGTCGGTGAGCGCCGGGAAGCTGGCTCCGGAGAGCGTGACGGAGCGCCACCTGGCGGAAGGGTCGGTGAGCGCCGGGAAACTGGCTTCCGACAGCGTGATGG
>NZ_JAWONS010000099.1:0-327322 GCF_033342255.1 Clostridium boliviensis | reverse complement strand
CTGGGATTTCTTGCCAAGGAAATCTTTTCCTTTCACTACAGCTTTTGCTAAATCACAGTCAATACCCTCTAATGCTGCAACCAGTTTATCAGATGCAGTACCATTGGCAACACCAACGCTGAAGGTATCTAAATATTCTTTGCAAGCTGCTTTTACTTCATCAGATGATTTTTCAGAATTGCTAAGCTCTTCTACCTTATTCTTTAATCCTTCTCTGATAGCATTCTGTGCTAAAAGCATACCATAACCAAATTCTGCATTATCTTCAAACAGAGAGTTAGACCATGCAGGACCCTGTCCCTTAGCATTTACAGTATAAGGTGTAGAAGGTGATGAGTTACCCCAGATAGAGGAACATCCTGTAGCATTTGCAATATACATTCTGTCACCGAATAACTGAGTTACCAGTTTTGCATAAGGTGTCTCGCCGCAGCCTGCGCATGCTCCTGAGTACTCAAGAAGAGGCTGTTTGAACTGGCTGCCCTTAACAGATGCTTCTTTAAATTTATCAATAACTTCCTGCTTAACCGGCAGAGTCTGACCAAAATCAAATCTCTTCTGAATAACTTCGCTGTTAGCTTCCATGTTAACCATGGTAAGAGCTTTCTCGCCCTTCTTGCCTGGGCAAACATTTGCACAGGAACCGCAGCCGGTACAATCTAAAGCAGATACGGTAATTGCAAACTGATATCCTGGCATACCTGTCATTGGAAGTGTCTTCATCTCTTCCGGTTTCTTAGCAGCCTCTTCTTCTGTTAAAGCGATTGGACGGATAACAGCGTGAGGACATACATAAGAACAGAAGTTACACTGAATACAGTTATCAGGATTCCACTGAGGAATATTTACTGCAATACCACGTTTCTCGTAAGCAGATGATCCTGAAGGTGTAGAACCGTCAGCATAATCAACAAAAGCAGATACTGGTAAGGAATTACCATCCTGAGCACTTACTTTAATCTGAACATTGTTTACAAAATCAACAACATCCTGTCTGCCTTCTGTGATCTTCTTATAATCAAGACCTTCATCTTCGCTGTTCTTCCAGCTTTCTGGTACGTCGACCTTAACAACACCCTTAGCGCCGGCATCAATTGCTGCCCAGTTCTTCTGAACGATCTCATCACCCTTACGTCCGTAAGTTGCTTTAGCAGCAGCTTTCATCAGTTCGTTTGCTTTCTCAGCAGGAATGATTCCTGTCAGTTCAAAGAATGCAGACTGAAGAATTGTGTTGATACGAGTTGGACCCATACCGGTTTCAATACCGATCTTCACACCGTCAATGGTATAGAACTTGATATTATGATCAGCAATATATTTCTTAACCTGTCCTGGTAAGTGCTTTTCAAGACCTTCCTTATCCCATGGGCAGTTTAATAAGAATACACCACCATCAACCAGTTCCTGAACCATGTTGTACTTACGGATATAGGAAGGATTGTGGCATGCTACGAAATTCGCTTTGCGAATTAAATATGTGGACTTAATCGGCTTATGTCCAAAACGAAGGTGAGACATTGTAACACCGCCGGACTTCTTGGAATCATAGTCAAAGTAAGCCTGTGCGTACATATCAGTATTGTCACCGATAATCTTAATGGAGTTCTTGTTAGCACCTACGGTACCGTCAGCGCCAAGACCCCAGAACTTACAGTTTGAAGTTCCTTCCGGAGTTGTAACGATCTCATCGCCTGTCTCAAGAGAAAGGTGAGTTACATCATCAACAATACCAATGGTGAATGGAGATTTTGTCTTGTTTTCGTAAACAGCTGTGATCTGGGTAGGAGTTGTGTCTTTGGAACCAAGGCCGTAACGTCCGGTAAGAATCTTAACCTGATCATACTTTGTTCCCTTTAAGGCTGCAACAACATCTAAGTATAACGGCTCGCCTAAAGAACCTGGCTCTTTTGTTCTGTCTAAAGTAGAAATAGTCTTAACTGTCTCAGGAAGTGCATCGATTAAAGCCTGTGCGCTGAATGGTCTGTAAAGACGTACTTTAATCACACCAACCTTATGACCAGCTGCAACTAAATAATCAAGAGTTTCTTCAATAGTATCATTAACAGAACCCATAGCAACAATTACATGGTCTGCATCTGCTGCACCATAGTAGTTGAAAAGTTTGTAATCAGTACCGATCTTTGCATTCACCTTGTCCATATATTTCTGAACAATTGCAGGCAGTGCATCATAATACGGATTGCATGCTTCTCTTGCCTGGAAGAAGATGTCAGGGTTCTGAGCGGAACCTCTCAGGCATGGATGATTTGGATTTAACGCATGTTTGCGGAACTCATCAACGGAATCCATATTTACCATTTCTTTTAAATCTTCATAATCCCATGTTTCAACCTTCTGAATCTCATGAGAAGTACGGAAACCATCAAAGAAGTTAATGAATGGTACTTTTCCCTCAAGAGCTGCCATATGAGCAACTGGAGTTAAGTCCATAACTTCCTGTACGCTGGATTCGCACATCATAGCGCAACCGGTCTGGCGGCAAGCATATACATCAGAGTGGTCACCAAAGATTGATAAAGCATGGCTTGCTATTGCACGAGCGGATACATTGATAACACCAGGTAACTGCTCTCCGGCAATTTTATAAAGATTAGGGATCATAAGTAACAGACCCTGGGAAGCTGTATAGGTGGTGGTCAGAGCACCTGCTGCCAAGGAACCGTGAACCGCACCTGCGGCACCTGCCTCAGACTGCATCTCTGTAATGTGCACTGTCTGGCCAAAAATATTAGTTCTTCCGTCTGTAGACCATTCATCTGTAGCTTCTGCCATAGGTGAAGACGGTGTAATAGGATAGATTGCCGCTACATCAGTAAATGCATAGGATGCATGAGCTGCTGCATGGTTTCCATCCATGGTTTTCATTTTTCTTGCCATTCTTGATTTCCTCCTGCAAATGTGAATATTGTATAATTTGGTTCCCATTAAGGGAAAGTGACCTGACATTATTATAACAATTATTCAACAAAAAGCAAATATTAAAACAGGAAAATAAAGTATTATTTTCAAAACAATTTAAAAAAGACAGTATCAGATTGTAAAATACGCCTGATACTGTCTTATTTTGCTGCTTTTTTACTGGTTCATGGGATTGGGCGGAATCACATTCTGGCTGTTATCCTCCGTTGTACCTTCGGTCTCCGGCTGCGTGGCAGCATTATTCTGGGTCTGTGCCGGCTGGGTCTGTGCCGGCTGCGTCTGTGCCGGCGTCTCCCCTGCATTTACTCCCGGACCATAGCCAGCTGGCGACGAAGCCTGGGTATTAGGCTGGTTATTTTCCGGTACAGAACCTGCCGGATCTGTCGCCGGTATCACAACGCCGGATGTATTGCGCTTAATGGTAGCAGACTTTCCGCGGTACGTGCTGTTATGGAAGAATTCATCACTTACCACTTTACCATCTTTTTTCGTTACCAGATTAGTCACCCAGCGGCTTCCCTTGGTTTCCTGCTTAATGACTTTTTCTTCTCCGGGCTGCATCGTCTGGTCCTCTTCATAAATCGGTTCCGGAGCATCTAACTCTGTCGTCTTTTGGGAGGTCATTGACAATGTCACTCCCTTTTCCAGTATCGGGATTCCCACTACGGAAATCTTAAGTTTGCGGTCAGAAAAGCTGGTTCTGATTGCAATGGCACTGGATGAATTATTTATGAACTTCATATCCGGTCCGCCAAAACTTACCATGGCATCCTCACCCGGCGTTACATAAGAAGGTTCATAACTGTGAGCATGCCGCTCCGTTGTTGTCAATCCTGCAAAAACAACTGCATTGTACAGTGTGGAAGAAACCTGGCATACACCGCCGCCCGGTTCTTCAATCAGAACTCCGTTTAAATAAGCTCCTGCGGGGCGGTAGCCCTTCTCAGAGGAACGTTCTCCGGTCGCCTTATTAAAAGAGAACTCTTCACCAGGCTGAAGTATCAGACCATTGAGAGCTATGGAAGCCAGTTCAATGTTCTTATTCCTGTCACTGTTGGCAGTGGTGGTAGTGGAATAAGTACCTATCACCTGATACAATTCCTTCGCCTGCTCTTTCGTTATCTCAGGATCAGTCTCCTTCACAGCCGCCGGTATTGCTGCCTTATAATTCTTCGCCTTTATCTGTTCCAGTATATCGCCCGTCAGCTGGTCCTGATCAACGGCGATTCCTTTCTCTTCCCCGGAGTAAACGAATGTTCCGGTGCTTTTATCAAAACCTGAGATAGAGCCGTTCTTAGCGGGCACATCCCATTTTTGTGCAATTGCTTTTACCTCAGCCTTTACCTCATCGTCCATACCGTCAGTATCGATGGTATATTCTTCTTTTGTATCCTTGCTGTAAATTTCCTTCAGCAGAGTATCAATCCTGCTGTCCAGAAAATTCTTAAGTTCATAGGTTTTATCCTGATAAGTAACGTTCATTCCCCAGTCAAGAGACTGGTCAATGGTTTTTCGTGCTTCCGTTTTTGATAAACCCGTAATGGAAATACCATCTACACGGACCTCTTTTTTCAGCTGGGTGTCAGAGACTGTCGTAGAATTCACATCTGTCTCCTTTGTCTTATGACCCCCTATATACTTGACAGCAGCCATAACACTGATAACAGAAGCAACAGCGAAAACAGCCGCCAGCAAAATCTTCGTAATGCCGTACTGCGGCCCTCTTCTTCTCTTCTTCCCGCGCCTTGGCTGATAGGAACTTCCACCTCTGTAAGACTGGCTTGTCCTTCTGCCGGAATTCTGGGTATTTCTTTTGCTTCCGTTCCTGGAGGAATTGCTTCTTCCCCCGTTTTTTTGTCTGTTATCTTCCTGACTCATTTACTTCACCTTTTTACATGATAATGTAGCATTACACTGAGTAGTATACCATACTTTGTGGGAAATGCTATTACGATTTTATGAATTTTCTTAATTATTTATCGAGTTAATTCTACATTTTACAGAACTAAAAAAACATGTTACTATAGTATTAATAAACTATTTCATTTCGGAGGTTACTATGAATTTTGTCGATCTTCACGTACATTCCAATGCTTCAGACGGTACCCTGACTCCTGCTAAAATCGTTGAGCTTGCGGCACAAAAGGGGCTTTCTGCCTTTGCGCTTACAGATCACGATACAATCGAAGGTATCCCCGAGGCACAGAAGGCTGCTCAAAATCTGCCTTTAGAAGTCATTCCCGGCATTGAAATCTCCTGTGTTTATCTGGGAGAAGAAATTCACATTTTGGGTCTTTATGTCGATCTGTCCGACAAGGAATTCCTTGCACAAACCGACCATTTAAAAGATATACGCATCAAAAGAAATGAGGAAATGATAAGCCGGTTTCAAAAAGCCGGTATCGATATCACTCTTTCTGAAGTTCAGGCCGGTAATCCGGACACTGTCATCACCCGTGCGCATTTTGCCCGTATCCTTCTGGAAAAAGGATATGTAAAAAGCATGGACCAGGCATTTAAAAAATATTTAAGCTACACCGGCCCTTACTGTCCGCGCAAGGAAAAAATCACTCCGGAGCACGCCATGAAAATGCTGGGAAATTGCGGTGCCTCACCCGTTCTCGCACACCCTTACCAGTATCATCTGGGAGACAAAAAAACGGAAGAACTGGTCTCCTTTTTAAAGGAACTGGGGCTTCATGGCCTGGAGGTTTACCATTCCTCTAATAATCAGCATGAAAGCGGCAAATTAAAAAAACTGGCAAAAAAATACCAGCTCTTTCCCACCGGCGGCTCTGATTTTCACGGATCAAATAAACCCGATATTGATTTAGGAACCGGGAGAGGCGGACTTCGGGTATCAGCCCTGCTTCTTGATGATATAAAAAGAATACGGCAGGAAAAGGGACTGTAACCTCATCCTGCCCAAATTACATACTAACCAATTTTACCTTCATCCATATAGCGGGCAAGATCCATGGCAAAATATGTAATAAGTATATCCGCGCCTGCACGATAGATACACACAGCCGACTCACAGACCGTTTTTTCTTCGTCCAGATATCCCGCTTTTGCAGCCGCCTTAATCATGGAGTATTCTCCGCTTACGCTGTACGCTGCCACAGGTACGTCACTTATGTCTGATACCTCACGAATGATATCGAGATAGGAAAGTGCCGGTTTCACCATTACAATATCTGCGCCCTCAGCAACGTCAAGCTCCACTTCTTTTATTGCTTCCTTTCTGTTATGGTAATCCATCTGATAGCTCTTACGGTCTCCGAAGGAAGGAGCCGATCCCGCAGCATCCCGGAACGGTCCGTAAAAAGCAGACGCATATTTCGCTGAATAAGCCATAACAGGAACATTGATATATCCTGCGTCATCAAGGGCCAGCCTTATGGAGCGGATTCTTCCATCCATCATATCAGAAGGCGCCACCATATGGGCACCTGCTCTGGCATGGGAAACTGCAATTCGGTTTAAATACTCCAAAGTCTTATCATTATCCACATACTCTCCGTCTAAGATACCGCAATGCCCGTGAGACGTGTATTCACACATACATACATCTGTAATGATATAAACAGAGGGATAATATTCCCTGATATAGCGAATAGTTCTCTGCACAATCCCATTATCATCATAAGCCTGACTGCCGCAGCTGTCTTTTAAGGCCGGTATTCCAAACAGGATCACCTTACTGACTCCAGCAGCCGTAAGTTGATTAAGGATAACAGAAAGCTGGTCTAAACTGTATCGGTACTGCCCTTCCATAGAAGGGATTTCTTCCATAATTCCTTCCCCGTCCACTGCGAACAAGGGATAAACAAGGGACTGCTTTGATACTCTGGTCTCCCGCACCATCTTTCTTAAGGTTTCAGATGTTCTGAGTCTTCTGGGTCTGAATAATAAATCCATTTCCTTTACCTCCCTTTT
Organism: Clostridium boliviensis; assembly: GCF_033342255.1. Taxonomy (NCBI): domain Bacteria; kingdom Bacillati; phylum Bacillota; class Clostridia; order Eubacteriales; family Clostridiaceae; genus Clostridium; species Clostridium boliviensis. The sequence goes on along the minus strand of NZ_JAWONS010000099.1, from coordinate 320,443 downwards.
GTACCTGTCCTATTATACACCCTCTCAAATAAGATTCAAGTAATTCTTGCGGCATTGGAAAAGATTGCTTATAATAGCAGATGTACAATATGAACCAGAAACGAGGTACGGTATTATGGATGAATTCTATCAGGCAATTGAAAAAGCCATTCGCAACACCGGATATGACGGTCAGGTAAACGGACAGGATATCTACGATGAAATCTGTGATGAGATTGACGACAAAGAACCCGGAGCTTATGTGTTCATGTCTAAAAAAACGGATGAAATATTCTTTGAGTACAAGATTCAGATCTTTGAAGATCAGTTTAATTTAAGTGCCATTGACATTCACTCCGGCGGAAAGGTTTATCACGCAGACCTTGATTAATAGAAAAAAGGATTCACAGAAGACTGAATGCAGCTTCCTCGAATCCTTTTTTCTTATTGTTTTACCGTTCTTTTACGTTTTTCACGTTCCCTGATCCTGATTCTTTTATTAACAGTTTCTTTTAAAATCGCATAGAGAACAGAAGAAAGCGGGATAAATATCAGCATCCCCACAATTCCCATGGCACTGCCACCTATTGTCACAGCTACCAGAACCCAAATAGCAGGAAGTCCGACTGAATTGCCGACAACATGGGGATAAATTAAATTCCCTTCGATCTGCTGCAGAACAAAAAAGATTATGAGGAACAATGCTGCATCAAAAGGCTTCACCATCAGCATTAAAAAAGCTCCGATTGCACAGCCGATGAATGCACCAAACATTGGGATCAGTGCAGTAAAGGCGATCAGCACTCCAATGAGAAGCGCATATGGAAGACGTAATATGGATAATGTGATAAAAAACATACTTCCCAGTATAACAGCCTCCACACACTGCCCGGTCAGAAAATTTGAAAATGTCCGGCCGGAGAGACTTAATATTTCTGAAATTCTTTGGGATGCCTGGTCAGGGAGAAACGCTTTCATAAGCTTTTTCATCTGTCTGGATAAGTTTTCCTTCTGTAAAAGAATATAAACTGCAAATACCACACCGATCGCAAAGGTTGTGACTCCGCTTATAATGCTTAAAGCTGCAGATAACGTGGAGGACAGAACCGTTCCGGCGCCAACGGATAGAAACTGCACAATTCTCTCAATATATGATTTCCAGTCAATCTGGATATTGTTGATGTAATCTGCAATTTCCGGATATTGGGAAAACAGCTTTTCTGCCCCCTGCTTTACATCATTCCAAAATACAGGCAGGCTGTACTGAAGATTTAATACTGTATCAAACAGCTGGGGGATCACTACAAAAGTAACCAGAAGCAAAATCCCGATCACAAATAAAAATGTCAGGCACAGGCTTAAGGGGCGTCGAAACTGACTTTCCTTTTTTACCGGCAGAATACGTTCAATCGCCCGCATCGGAACATTTAAAACAAACGCCAATACGCCGCCAAGCAAAAATGGTGTTATAATCCCAACTACGCGTACAAGAAGTGCAAATAAACTTCTATAATTAATACCTGCTACTACTGCAACCACTGTAAATACGATCAACCAGCGGATTTTTTTAATTGTGTTATCATTTAATTCCATTTAGTCCTCCATATAACTCTTCTTGAAATACATTTTGAATTTCCTGTAATGACGCCTGAAAAGTCCCCTGCGCCAGCAGGGTGCTGCCCCCTCCACGTCCGTTCAATCTCTCATTCAACCGGCGGCTCAATGCACGCATATCACCAGCACTGCTTCCTGCAGCATACTGATACGTCCCTTCTCCCCCGGAACATACCAACACGATACTGCCCTTATTTTCCTCGTAAAGCATGGTACAAAACAATCTGAGCTGTGCAGGCATAAGATTATCCTCAATTACCAGCAGAGGGGAATCCGATGCTGGGAATTCTGCCGTCTTGCGTTCAAGCAGTTCTCTGGTAAGCTGGTTTAAGACACCATCTTTTTTAAGACCATCCTCTTTTAACTTAGAAACTGCCTCCACTACGCTGTCAGGCTTTGCTGATAATAATACGGAAATCCCCTGGACAGCATTTGATTTTCTTCGATAATCAAGCAGTGCCTGTCTGCCGCACAGCAGTGATACCCGGACACCGCCCTTATAACGTGCCACGCCTGTAACTTTTAATATTCCGATCTCTCCTGCAGTCATTACGTGAGTTCCGCAGCATGCACATATATCTGCTCCCGGGAATTCAATAATCCGTACCTGACCACTCAATTCCTTTTTGCTTCTATAATCCAGCATTTCTAACTCTTCCTTTGACGGATAAGTCTCCAGGACCGGTATATTCTGCCAGATCAGCTCATTGACCTCTTCTTCCACTTCTTCAGCCTGCTCCATAGTCAGCAGCCCGTTAAAATCAACAGTCACTTCGTCCCTTCCCATATGAAATCCAATATTATCGTAACCGTAATGCTTATGTACCACGCCTGAAAACAAATGCTCTCCGGAATGATTCTGCATATGGCTAAATCTCCGCTCCCAGTTAAGTGTCCCGGTTACCAGCGTCTTTTCCGGAATGGGCCTGTCTGTAATATGAACAATTCCTTCCGGCCGTTCCCTCACATCGGAAACCAGAGCTTCTCCTAAAGTTCCGGTATCCGCCGGCTGTCCGCCACCCTCAGGGTAAAAGGCCGTCCGGCTTAAGCGAACCAGATATTTTCCATCTTTATCCGGCCTGCACTCAACCACTTCAGCTTCAAACAGCTTCACATAAGGTTTCTCATAGTATAATTTTTCCATCTTTTACTCCTTTTAATCCTGTTGTAACTAATTATACACAACATTTCTTTCAGTTCAATCAAAATAAATCTAAAATTTTTTATAAAAAATGGAAACAGTGGCAAGCTGACTTTCATACTATTACAGTGTAAACAAAATATTTGGAGGAACCAATATGAGTGATCTGGCAGCAACTAACTGTGGATGCGGATGCGATTGCAACAGCGGAGGATGCGGTAATAGCGGTTGTAATATTATCTGGATTATCCTTCTCCTGTGCTGCTGCGGCGGTAATAGCTTCGGCGGCGGATGCGGCAACAGTTGTGGCGGTTGCGGAAATGATGGTTGTGGTAGTTGGATTTGGATCATCATTCTTCTGTGCTGCTGCGGCGGTAATGGCTTCGGCGGCGGATTCGGCGGATTCGGCTGCTAAACAAAACATAAAACAGGACCCGAACCATCTTTGGTTTGGGTCCTGTTTCCGTTTACCCCCGGCTTTGACCTTTATTCTGTCCCGGTCTGGTAAAAGAGGCCTGACTGGTCGTGCCTTCCTGGCTGTTTCTGTTTTGTTTCTGTTTCATGCATTCATCGTCAATTTCATAAACCGCATTTCCATCTATGATTAGTCTGTTTCTCATATATATCACTCTCCTGTAATACTAATATATGCAGCCGCATATATTGTCAACAAGAAAAGTAAGGATCTCATGACATGAATAATGAAAATAGTGTCCATGCAAATGAATTAGATTCCCGTATCGGCGATAATCATCTTGATATGATGAAGGCTGCCCTGCCTTTTATGAATGCTCCCCAGCAACGGTTCATCTCCACCTTTGTCAAATTTAATGAACTTCAGCGCACCATAAACCTATTTGAAGATGGAGAAGTTGCTGCTATGGGAATCTGTTCCGCAGGCGAAAATAAGCGGCCTGGCTCTCCCCTGGAGATGTTAAATACCATTAAACCCTATGCGAATCCTTCCGAGCAGGACTTAATTGACCTGTTTATTAACATTTTCCAGGGATTCAATCTGGCAAATGCTTACACAGAAACCGTTCCCAGCTCCACCATCCCCCTGCAGGCACAATCACCGGGACAGAAACAGACACAGGGCGACGGACAAAACCGCTCCAACAATGCCAACCGTCAAAACAATCCATTTGGCAAAATGCCGTTTGAGCAGCTGAAAAATTTCATGCCGCCGGAGCAGCAGTCCCGTCTGGAAACCATGCAGCTTATGATGAACGCCATGCAGCAGATGAATTAAAGCATTATTGTCCCCCATCCCGTTCTATACATATGCACAAGAAAGGAAGCGTATCGACTTATGAATACAAACTGGAAACAGGACCCACGATTAAAAAATATGAATCCTCAGAAACTTTCCATGCTGACCGAATTTGCAAAACGGGCGGAATCCGTCCCAAAAGACCAGCTTTTCCAGACTCTTATGAGTGTGAGCGCAGAGGCGAATCAGAAAGGAATTCAGTTCAGCGACGAAGAAACAGATCTTCTTATTTCCATTATCAGCGCCAACATGAATCCAAGCGACCGGCAGCGGGTGGAAACCATTCGCATGCTTTCGAAAAATATGATGAAACGAAATGGAAAGAAATAAAAAACAGGTGTCAGGACACAAGCCCTGGCACCTGTTTTTTATACAAATTTACTAAAAACTTAATGTTGCCAGAAGAACTTGAATTAGTTTAAATGGTACTAAAGTTAAGCCTATTGCAATTGTACTATTTTTATTTCTAATCACGCTATTTATATTCAAACTTTCTATATGAAAATGCATTTATTGTTGCATAATTTTCAACAATTCTGTATCTTCTGCGGTCAGGGGCTGATGTCGTCCACGTACTTTGCCATACACCATCATCATCTACCCAATAATAATTTACCCCATCTGCTGCTACTGATTCTGTTTTATAAGAAACTAAATGCTGCCAGAAGCAGTTGTGTTATCAGCAGCGAAAGATAAGAGCCCCGGACACGAAGCCGATAAACAAAACCAACGCTGCCATAGATCAGCCACAGCCTTAAAAGATTGACTGTCAGTACGATGTCCTTTGCTGATATTAAGATCGCAGCACTAATGCAGATACTTCCAGTCAGTATTACCCATCTAAGGATATCACCAATCCGAAATAATAGATTTTTCAATTTTGTACGGCTTAAAAAGTATATAGTGCCTTCTATGTACACTCCTTTTCCCTTCTTTATATCATGAAGATCGCCAGTAAAGTAAATCAGAAAATTAATAATTAACGCCAGATAAAGCGCCAGATTCAACTGGTTAAAATACAATTCCCCCTTTGAGAACAATAAAATTTTCAGCACCAGAGTGATCACGGAGATGAGAAGTAACGTACAAACAATTGCTGCAGTTTTTTTTACAGGAATACCTAGTAATCTATTCTGCTTTTCTGCGATTAGCCGTGACCTCTTTTCATAAGCGTCACTGGAAGGAAATCCAAATATGATATAACGATTATTCTGGCATAGAATCTCTCCTTTTCCAGTCTTCAATTTCTCAATTTCTTCATCTAAATCATCATCTAAATATTTATAAAAAACAGCATACACCTTTGGTGCATCCGTGTCTGTATGACAAAATTTCAGAATTCTGGAAGAGTTCCCTATCATACCGCAAGGAGAATATCCCTTTTTACTCTGCTTTTCTATCAACTCAGTCAAAGCGGCATACTCATAGAATTGATAATTATTATATACTATTTTATCCATACTCTTCCCCTTTTTCTGATCTGTTAACCATTACAAATTCATCATATACTCAATATGCAGGTTTATCAACCAGATTGTTGCAATTATAATTAGATTGACAACAATTTTCCAGACACCAATCCAAGTATATCAGATTGGTCAATGCCGGGAACTGACACCCTAATTTATTCTTGACAAATGCCATTATATATCAGTTAATTGTAGCCGATCCACTTGCATATCACAATCTCATCATGGTATAATAAAGAAAAGGACGGTGATAAAATGCCTGAGATATCATTATTCTATGGTATACGCATAACTATGTACTATAACGATCATACGCCACCACATTTTCATGCCGAGTATAATGGTAGTAAAGCATTGGTGGACATTATTAACATACAAGTAATAAGAGGTTCATTGCCAAATAAGCAATTACGTTTAATACTTGCATGGTGTACAATCCATCAGGATGAATTAATGCAAAACTGGGAACTAACAAAAGATCAAAAGCCATTAAATAGAATCAATCCTTTAATATAGGAGGTGTGAATATGCAAGATTATTTTCCTGTGGTTGTACAAGTGATACCACTAGACAATTATCATGTACAAGTATTTTTTGATAATGGAAAGATTGTCGATTATAACGCAACAAATCTTTTACAAGGCGAAGTATTTAAACCACTGCAAGATATTCAGACATTTAAAGATACATGCACAGTATTAAACGATACTTTAGCATGGGACATATCAGGCAACAGGGATCCAAGTGAGAGTATAGATATTGACCCGTTCACGCTTTATGAGTTGGATTCAATTAACCACTTAATTGCATAAAAGTATATATAAGCATCAAAAAAGGCGGTCGTGAAGTACTTTACCTTTTTAGGGAATAAAACCTTCCAAACTTAGTGGCAAAACCAGTTGTTTAGTAGTGTATTTGGTTATTGGCATAATTAATTATACCATGGATTACGGACTCTTCGGAGTCCGTTTTTCTATTTTTAAGTAAAAAGGGGAGCTATTGCTCCAATAGATTATTCATCTATTTTTTCAACAGCCCCGTTTTTTCTTTATATTTATTCATTCAATCGTTCCGGATACAACAGCATCAACTGGCTGAGTACCAAATCCCAGTTTCGGTATCGTTGTGTCCATTTCTTTTTAACATTCTGACTTGCCAAATCGCTTCTTTGAAACTCACGATTAGTTATAACAGGTAAGCCCCTTATAGAATCAAGATTTTCCGCCTATTTAATGGTTTTATAATTCAGCTTGTTTTATTTACAGACGATATTAATGATCCTTCCAGGAACATAAATTTCCTTCACAATGGTTCCGGTAATCTTATCGGGAATCAGTGCTTTTCCTGCTTCAATTGCATCTTCCTTTGATACATCAGCCGGAAGTTTTACAACGGCTCTTGTTTTTCCGTTCACCTGAACTGCCACTTCGATTTCATCCTCTTTCATGGCCTCTTCACTCCACTCCGGCCATGCTGCATGGAATACAGTATCTGTGCCGCCAAGCTGCTGCCACAGTTCCTCTCCGATATGAGGTGCAAATGGAGCAAGAAGAATCACAAAAGTCTTTAATGTCTCTTTATCAATGCCGCCGGCTGTTTTTGCCAGCTCAATAAACTTGTTGTTATATTCCATAAATCCGGATATTACGGTATTTAAGTTAAACTGGTTAAAACGCTGTTCAATGTCAAATACCAGTTTGTTGCGGAGACAGATCATTTCCTTTGTCGCTTTTACGTCTTTCCCGCAGTTGTCTGATACCAGATTATAGAAACGGTTTAAGAAACGGCTGACTCCTTCAATTCCCCTGTCATCCCACTCGGCATCTAACTCCGGCGGGCCTACAAAGAGCTCATACATTCGGAGGGAATCACATCCATAATCCTGAACCAGCTCGTCAGGTGAAACCACGTTACCCTTTGACTTACTCATCTTGATTCCGTTTTTACCGGTAATCATACCCTGGTTAAACAGCTTTTTAAACGGTTCATCAAAATCCACCACACCGATGTCGGATAAAAACTTGGTGTAGAAACGGGAATACAGAAGATGAAGAACAGCATGCTCCACACCACCGATATACATATCTACAGGAAGGAATTTGTCTGCCTTTTCTCTGGAAACCAGTTCTTTATCATTGTGACTGTCTACGTAGCGGAGGAAATACCAGGAAGATCCTGCCCACTGCGGCATGGTATTGGTCTCTCTCTTTGCAGCCGCACCGCATACCGGACAGGTGGTGTTTACCCACTCCTCAATATCAGCCAGAGGGGATTCTCCTGTACCAGTAGGCTGATAACTTTCCACTTCCGGAAGAGTAAGAGGAAGCTGGTCTTCAGGTACCGGAACATTGCCGCAGTGAGGGCAGTGAACGATGGGAATCGGCTCACCCCAGTAACGCTGTCTGGAAAATACCCAGTCACGAAGCTTGAAGTTCACCGTTTTCTTTCCAAGACCTCTGGCTTCGATCATGGCAGGCGCTTTCTTTTTAAGAACTGCTGATTCCATACCGTTCCATTCTCCGGAATTGATCATGGTTCCGTTAGCGTCTGTATAGGCCTCTGTCATGTTCTCAATTTCTTTGCCGTCTTTTGCAATTACCTGAATGATTGGAATATTGAATTTGGTTGCAAACTCAAAATCTCTGTCGTCATGAGCGGGAACGCACATGATAGCACCTGTACCGTAATCACCAAGTACGTAATCGGAAATCCAGATCGGAACCTTTGCACCGCTTAAAGGATTAACCGCGTAGCTTCCCGTAAATACACCTGTTTTTTCCTTATCCTGCAAACGGTCAACATTGGATTTCATAGAAGCGTCATAGATATACTGTTCCACTGCAGCCTGTGTCTCAGGTACTGCAAGAGAAGACGCAAGAGCATGCTCCGGTGCAAGCACCATAAAAGTTGCTCCATATAACGTATCAGGTCTTGTGGTGTAAACCGTAATGGCCTCATCTCTTCCCTCGACCTTGAAATCCACCTCTGCGCCGTAAGATTTTCCGATCCAGTCTGTCTGCATCTTCTTAACCTTTTCCGGCCAGTCAAGCTTATCTAAGTCATTTAAAAGACGGTCTGCATAAGCGGTGATTTTTAACATCCACTGTCTTAAATTCTTCTTGGTTACGGTAGTTCCGCAGCGTTCGCAGCAGCCGTTTACCACTTCTTCGTTAGCAAGACCTGTTTTACAGGAAGGACACCAGTTAATGGGGAATTCCTTTTCATAAGCAAGGCCCTTCTTAAACATCTGCACAAAAATCCACTGAGTCCACTTGTAAAAAGCCGGATCTGTGGTATTGACTTCCATATCCCAGTCGTAAACAGCAGCAATTTCATCAATCTGCCTTTTGATGTTCTTTACATTCTCAGCCGTAGATTTTGCCGGATGCACGCCCATCTTAATTGCGTAATTTTCTGCCGGAAGGCCAAACGCATCCCAGCCCATGGGATGGATCACATAATGACCCTTCAAGATCTGATAACGGCTCCAGACATCAGAGATGACATAGCCTCTCCAGTGACCTACATGAAGACCGCTGCCGGACGGATAAGGGAACATATCCAGACAATAATATTTTGGTTTTTTTCCATCGTCCACATTGATCGGATTTTTTGCCCAATTCTCACGCCACTTTTTTTCAATGGCGCTATGATTATAAGATGATGCCATAACAATATTCCTCCTTTAGTTATAAAAAAAAAAGCGTCTCCAACCGTAACAAAACGGTTATAGAGACGCAGAATCTACCGCGTGGTACCACTCTATTTCATACAAAGCGTATGCACTCAACCGGACAGATGCTTCTGTCCGCCCGCTGTAACGGTCGGGAAACCGGCTATACCTACACAAAAGCCATGGCTTTCTTCAGTATGCTACTCAAAGGCCAGTTCAGCTGTCTTCCCCAACCGGCTCTCACCAACCGCCGGCTCTCTGAATGTTTCAGACTGCTTACTACTCCTGATCACTGTATTTTTGCTAACTGTAAATGTAACATAATTGCCGGGAGGTGTCAACCTGATTTTATGCAAACTCTGTAATAACAAAGGAAATGGCAGATAATATAAAAAATAATACTATGCCGACATTCAAAAACAGAATCTTTCCTGCTCCCCTGCCCCAGACTGCTTCTTCCCCCTGCCAGAACATCCAGTCTTTCCTTTTAATAATAAACAGCACGATTCCCGCAATCATGGATCCATACAGAACCAGGGCATAAATCGCTGCCATCGCCATGGATTTCTGAATATAGATTGCCGCCACTGATCCTAAAAAGTTAATGATCATATGGAATACAATGGTATAACGGATTCTTCCTGTTCTGGTATAAATATAGCCAAACACAAGGCCGATTCCAAATGCGTAAAAAAATTGATAAAAATTCCCGTGGCAGAGTCCGAAAATCACTGCAGACACTAAAATAGCTGCCTTATCTCCATATCTGCGGATCCGGTCAATGATAAGCCTGCGGAAAAGTATTTCTTCACATACCGGTGCCATAACCACCATAATTGCAAAAATAGTCCCTGTACTCAGCCCCTTAAGCACTTCCGTCACCGGATTTACCATCGGTCTTCCTTCCAGCGCGCTGATCAGGCTCATGAGCAGCCGCCCCAGTAAATTACCTGCAATCAATGCAGTGATACAGATAAAATATGAGCAGACCAGCAAATTTTTATCCGCTTTCCTGCTTACAGGCTTATGAGTGACAGGCATATTCTTTATAATCAAAAATAAAATCATACCTCCTGCTGCATAATTGGCCAGGGAAGTGGCAAATAAGTACCAGTTGCGGGATAAATCTAAAATCCCTTCCCGATTAACTACATAAATAAAAATCCTTAACACAATTTGAAGAACAATTGATGCACTCAGAAAACCGGTATATCCAATTCCGATTCTTCCAAATGCTTTTCTTGCGGCTCTCGTCTCTTCCACTCGCCCCTTACCTCCTGCTGAATTGTTACCAGTTTATCACATAACCATAAAATACGCAATTCCTCCAGCAGTCTTCCGGTAACATAAAACGGCGGACCCACATGTGTTCTGGGTCCGCCTGAATCATAATTTATTATGCCTCCATCCGGTCAACCTTGGATGCCCGCTCTTCAACTTCTTTCTTCTGCACATCTCCCGGAGCCAGCTCATAACGGCTGAACTCATATTCAAAGGTGCCAATTCCTCCGGTCATGGAGCGAAGATCTGTATTATAGCCAAACAGCTCTGACACAGGGATATCGGCCTCTATAATCTGCTTTCCGTGATGATTGGGGTTCATGCCCAGAACCCGTCCTCTTCTCCTGTTTAAATCTCCCATAACATCTCCGGTAAATTTATCCGGTACTGTGACTTTTAATGATGCAATCGGCTCTAAAAGCACAGGATTCGCGTCCATAAAACCTTTTTTAAAGGCAAGCGTTGCAGCCATCTTAAAGGCAAGCTCTGAGGAATCTACCGGGTGATAGGATCCGTCGGTCAGTGTCGCCTTAATACCTACAACCGGATACGCAGCAAGGGGGCCCTTTAATACACATTCTGCAATTCCCTTTTCCACTGCCGGGAAATAATTTTTGGGAACTGCTCCGCCGAATACCGTCTCTTCGAATATATATGGGGTTTCCAAATCTCCAGAGGGCTCAAAGGTCATCTTAACATCACCAAACTGACCGTGTCCCCCGGACTGTTTCTTATATCTTCCCGGAACCTCCACACGTTTGCGTATGGTCTCCCGGAAGGCAAATTTAGGCTTGCTTAATTCGATCTCAACCTTGTAGCGGTTTAACAGCTTACTGATCACCACATCTAACTGCTGGTCACCGATTGCGTAAAGAAGGGACTGCCGGTTCTCCGTATCGTTTACCGCCTTTAAGGTCCAGTCTTCTTCCATTAATTTAGCAAGAGCATTGGAAACCTTGTCATCATCCCCTTTTGTTTTGGTCTTATACCGCATATACGTATAGGGGGTGGAGATCTCGGGCTTGTGATATACAATGGGTGCAGAACGAAGGGCTATGGTATCTCCGGTCTGTGTCACGTTAAGCTTCGATACTGCGCCGATATCTCCGGCCTTTAATTCCGGCACTTCTATGGCTTCTTTTCCCCTCAGGAGATAAAGTTTTCCGATCTTCTCTTCCGTATCTTTATTTACATTATAAATTGCCGAATCAGATTTAAACGTTCCGGTACAGATTTTTAACAGGGAATACTTTCCGATAAAGGGATCTACGATTGTTTTAAATACACGGGCGGACAACGATACATTATCGTTGTATTTGGCAGTAAAACGTTCTCCCGTGGATACATCCACGCCGATACACTCATAGCGCTCCGGTGATGGAAAATACTTGTCAATTGCCTGCAAAACCATCTTAACACCCTGGGCATTAATTCCGGATCCTAACATGACCGGAACCATATTCCCCTGTATGACATGTTCCCGAAGTGCAGAAGAAATCTCTTCCTGGGTAAATTCATCGCCGGAGAAATACCGTTCCATGTATTCCTCGCTGATTTCAGCAACTGCCTCCATCAAAGCTTCTCTTGCAATACCCAGATTCTTCTGGCTGTAATCAGGAATCTCACATTCCACATAATCACTGTTAACAGTAAAGCGCCGCCCTGCCATTTTTACTACATTCACGAATCCCACAAACTTTTCATTCTCTCTGATGGGAAGGTGGAACGGTGCTATCCTTCTTCCAAATTCTTTTTCCAGCTTTAAAAGCAGCTCACGATAGCTGGCCTGATCATCATCCATATTGGTTACAAAAAACAATCTGGGCAGCTTGTACTTTTCACAAAGCTCCCATGCCTTTAACGTACCAACCTCAATTCCTGCCTTGCAGTTTACTACAATGACTGCAGCATCTGCCACACTGATAGCTTCTTCAACCTCACCAACAAAATCAAAATAACCGGGAGTATCAAGTAAATTAATCTTGATCGGTCCTTCCTCTCCTTCATATTCCAACGGAATCATGGAAGTGGAGATGGAGAACTGTCTCTTAATCTCTTCTTTGTCATAATCGCTGATGGTATTGCCATCGGTAATTTTTCCCATTCTGCTGATGGCTCCGGTCACTAACGCCATTGCTTCAGCAAGGGTAGTTTTGCCGGCGCCCCCGTGCCCAAGTAAGGCGACGTTACGGATCTGTTTGGTTCCATACACGTTCATAAACATTCCTCCTGTTCGGTATATAAGTTTATATATCATATTTTACTAAAAATGTCTTATAATTGCAAGCAAAAGGTACAATTTGCACAAATATTTTTCGACATTTTTCTATATTTTGATAAAAGAAAGGAAGGCTTCCGCCTCCCTTTTGATCAATTTTCTCTAAAATTGCTATTTATATACCCAAATACGACATTTCAGCATATATAATCTTTCTTCTGAGCAGCCTGAAGTGCCGCATTAAGAGCGGTTATCCGTGGGATGTCCACACGTATACCAGGCAGTTCTGCACTGACTTTACCTTTCACCAGTTCACGGAGAATATGGTTTTTCACCAGAAGACTTCCCCATAGCCAGAGGTCTGTCCCTTCTCTGTTCATTTTAGCCGCTGTATCACGTATCAGCCCCCATAAGGCATCTGCACATTCCTGGTGAATCCTTATGGCTTTCTCATCTCCTGATTTTGCAGCCTGAAAGGCGAGAAGGGAAAATCGGGCTATCTGAGACTTTTCCATAAGATTGTCATTGATATAGTCATCAATCTTCCCCAGTGTATCCAGTCCTGTTGTCCTGAGAAACAAAGGCGTGAGAACCGGACTTTTGATCCGTCCGGATAACTCACTGCCAACTGCCTTTAAAACCTTCAGTCCCATGTCAAAACCACTGCCCTCGTCGCTTACAATATGATTCCAGCCGCCTGTCCGGTGTATGACACCCGTCTCGTCTCTGCCATAGCAGACAGAGCCGGTTCCCGATACAACAACCAGAGCCGGCAGTCTGGTCTGATAAAGGAACACCTCACAGTCATTGACTACCATCAGATGCTCAGGTAAAAACCCCATTTCCTCAAAAAAGGATCTGCATTCCTGCTCATCCGAAGGAGAATCAATGCCGCTTGCAGCCACACAGATCCCTCTGCAGCTGCCTGGGGTAAGATTTTGTTCCAAAAGAGCTGGAAGCACCAGATTGCGGTAGCGCAGCCGGCTCTTTACTCCCCCGTCTGTGTTAAAGCTGCAGCCTGGAGCCGTAAATTCTCCCAGCATATTTCCTGACAGATCACATAGTTTGAGTCTTCCATTGGTTCCTCCAACATCCAGTCCCGCATAATACTCTCTCATAAACCAATATTCCTCCCAGTTGTGTTGTCATTTCCATGGCATAAAACCTGCTGTGGTAAACATCTCATTACCCTCCAAAAGATACTTTTTCAGGGAGGACTGCAGGGAGGTTGTGCAGGGAAACTCTAAAAGCTTTTCCATGGTAAAATCAAATCCCATGACCCGTTCCAGTATCTGAGGCCGGTCTGCCTTAACCGGAATTTTATAAAACCGGTGCATAAAGTTAACCAGCCGGCTGTACTGCGGCAGAATAAACTCCAGATGTGGATCCAGCATCCAGCTTTCACAGACAAGAATGCGATTCTCATAATAACTCTTTGCAGCATGAAGAGAGGCGTCAATGCTGTCAGGAGATAAATCTGCACCTTCGGGAATATGAACGGCAACCGCCTTCTCACCCGGAACAAGCATCACTTCCCAATCCTCCATACGATACGAAGTTTCTTGTTTCACAATCAGTGTTCCCCGTTCCAAATCTGCACTATACCCGCAAAGGGTCCCTTCCCGGCACTCCAACAGTGTTTTTACTTTACTCACCGTTTTTCTTGCGTTTGTGCCTGCGAAATACCCGTCCTGATCTGCAATGAGACCAGGATATGCCAGCGCCTTAAGCTTTTCGGACTGTCTGTTTTTCAGAAGCAGAAACGGAAATTCATATGTCACTTCCTCAAACTGCAAACTACCGAATCTGCGTACCATTCCTGCCAGTGAACGGAACACCCATTCAAACCGGTCAAGGCCCACCTGCCCCTGATGATATTTGCGGTAAGACTGAATCCAGATTTCAATGTCTTTTAAGGATTCCATAATCACTGTATCCGGAATTTCCTGTTTCTTTAAATCTTTTATCAGTTCCGGCAGCATCCAGTCTATATAAACAAGGGGTAACATAAAACCATCTAAATGAAGGAGCCTGGCATGCATGATTCCAAGCCTCACGGATTCAGCCGCTTCATCAGGATTTTTTTCTATTAACAAAAGCTCCCGGCATCTGCTGTAATTTCTTATAAAATAAGCATCTCCCTCAAAGACAACGGAAGAAGCTGCAACCGCCGTCCGGGTCTGTTCACTAAATATACTGTGTTCTGTCATTGTTATTAGTAAATCTCACTTTCAATGGTCCTGCTGTCAGAATGCGCTGTTGCCCATCAAATTCCGGGTGAAGGCCCTTTGCATAAGAGGCAAATTCTTCCAGACTCTTAAAATCCTGGAATCCTGCGCATACGCAGAAGTAAGCGATATCATCTCCATAGGTTCTGTATTCGCATTCAAACAGCTGGTCATCAATGGGTTCCAGTATACCGCTGCACCAAAGTGCGGCAAATCCATCTGCCTTTCTGCCAAGCAGCCAGTGATCCGAAATCATCGTTTCCGAAAACTTTGGTGCCGGGAAATAAGCATGTGTAAAATGGATCGGGTGCTCATTAGGGATGTGATAGACTGCACCCAGGAAATTTTCCTCCTGAGTCAGCGCAGGCATAACCCCATTTCCATACCAATAGCCCGGTCTCATAGAGCAGGAATCACATGTTCCGCCCGGGTGGTTTGTAAAGAGATCTGTTTCTTTATCAAGCGCAGCATACCACATATGCTGCTGATAACCATATACTCCCGGCTCAAAGCAGGTGGTTCCATGAAACCGTTCATTCAGAGACTTGGTGTATTCGCAGGTGGAAGGATCTGAATCCGGATCCAGGGTGAGATTCCTCCACCGTTCAAATTCCTCATCCTGTCTGGGTGACTGAACGGAAGTCATACAATAAGCAGAGGTCTTTTTCAATTTAATAAGAGCATTTCCGGTAGAATAGGCGGTATCGGCCGGCTTCTCCATCAGATCCGTTAAATCTTTTGGCAGCTGGTAACTGCTGCTTGCATAAAAGCCAAGCCATCCCTCCCCATAGGAATAAGGTACTTCCGGATTAATTAAGTTCATCAGTGCCTGTGCTCCCTGCTCAAACGGGTGAACCACTTCCCTGTAGACACGTCCCATGGGGGCAATGACAGCGCCGTCAAAGGTATGGCGGCACAGCATTTCAAGGAGCCTGTCGGTAATTCTGACAGCACGCCTGGAAATAGCATCTTCCGAAAAATCGATCACATTTAACAGTGCTGCAAATGTGACGCACATATATACTGTACTTAAAAATTCTTCAAATCCATGCTCCTCCACATCAGCCAGCCAGGCTTCTACTTTTCTTCTTCCTTCTATAAAAAGCTCTCTGCCGTTTAAGTCTGCACGGGGAAAATATTCATCCGGATACATCTCTCCTGCATTCATCGCACAGGTATAGAACATGAGGGAGTGATTTTCACTCCAGAAACACATGGCATCAGACCCTTTCTGGTCCATCCAGTAGCGCCAATTTAAAAGAACCTCTTTCGCCCGCTTTGCCAAATCCTCATTCACCGGATAATTCTTCAGATACCTCACAAGACCGCATACCAGGAAATCGGAACAGTCATATCTGCTTTCAATCTGATCCATGGTTTCATAAAGCAGTTCTATATCCCGTTTTCCGTCCATGCCAAGAAATTTCCTTGCAAGTATATTGGATATGGAAAAGCCAAATTTATCCCCTCTGGATAATCCTTCTGCTTCCCCAATCCTGCGGAAAATGGCTTTTTTATTATCTTCAAAGTCTTTGAATTCAGAGTATTCCGGCTTCTGTGCCAGGATATTTTCCACCTTTCTGGTGAGTGTTCCGTTCTGTTTCTTAACACTGACTAAGATCACACCTGGTTTTTCTTCATTAAGAGTCACCTGGTTTTTGCCGCTGATCTCCTGCCATTCCCTGCGGATATCCACCTGGGCGAAATCCGGACTCTGACTGTCATACCCCAGATACGTTCCGTCCGGAGCGCTTCCCTTGTAAGTCATAACCGAATTTTTAATGTTAACGGAAGAAAGCCACTGTTCTGTCCGGACCAGTTCATCCGTCTGCTTCTCATCAGGCAGCACAACGCAAATATCATCTGTATGATCCATGATTTGAATGCCGAATAATGTTCTGGTATCTCTGACACCAAGAGTCTGGAGGCTGACATAGATTTTATTCTTCCCTTTTTTCAGCCTGAGCGTCATATTCTTCTTTTGAATGGGCTTGTAGACCGGTGCTTCAATCCGGCACACCAATTCCCCGCTGCACCAGACGTCCACAGCTGCATAAGACCATACAACAGCATTTACCGTCAGATCTTCTTCAACCAGAATTTCAGTCACTGCATCAAGCTCCACTTTCTTAAGAGTGGAATAAAATGTACTTTCATCTACAAACCAGTTTCCATAATGGTAATAATACTTCCATGGCATTTGAAGTCTGCTGTTTTGGCCAAGTACAACCGGTTCTTCGGGGCAGGTTCTGCTTAAGTCAGCCACCAGAGATCTTAAATGCTGTTCGTAACGAAGCTGGTTGTCGTCTGTTTCGTTGTTAACAAAATCCGTCTCTTTTGGACCGGATATGAGATAGTTGGTAAGAAATCCGGTTCTGTTTAATTGTAATTTTTCCATTGTCTTATCCTTTACTGCGCCGATATAGGTGCATATTGTTTGATATTTTGCCTCATACTGTTATTTTAAATAATTTTGCAAAAAAATTATATGGCATTTTCCATGTTTCATGTAACTTTTTTTATTGTTCTTCTCATTCAGACAGAAGTTCTACACAAAAAGGGAGCTGACCAGACTGCTGTTTCCGCCAGTTTTACCATGTGTAAAGTTGTCATGTAGATCCTTTATAATAACATTTACTTTAAAGTGTCAAAGTTTAACGTGTAAAAGCGTTGACAACTTCCATACTATCCATTACAATGGGGATTAATCATTTGTTTGAAGAGAGGGAAAAGAGATATGATAATTATTATGAAACCTAATGCTTCTCCAGAAGCTGTCAGTAATGTAAAGCAATTTATTGAATCCAGCGGACTGACCGCTCATTTATCAGAAGGAACCCAGGTAACGATTGTAGGTGTTGTAGGTGATAAAACGAAAATTCAGGGTGCGAATATTGAGATGATGGATGGTGTGGATAAAATAGTTGCAGTAACAGAAAGTTACAAGGTTGTGAACAAAAAGTTTCATCCGGAAGATTCCGTCATCACCGTCGGTAAAACGAAAATTGGTCCGGGACATCTTACCTTGATGGCTGGTCCCTGTGCCATTGAAAACCATGATATGCTTATAGAAACTGCTTATGCAGTGAAAAAAGCCGGTGCCCAGTTCTTAAGAGGCGGTGCTTACAAACCAAGAACTTCCCCCTACGCGTTTCAGGGACTTGAAGAAGAAGGATTACAGTACATGAAAGAAGCCAGAGAGGCAACCGGACTGAATGTGGTTTGTGAGGTGACCAGCCTGCGTGCACTGGAAACTGCAGTGAAATACGTTGATATGATCCAGATCGGCGCAAGAAACATGCAGAATTTCGAACTTTTAAAAGAAGCAGGAAAAGCAGGGATTCCAGTTCTTTTAAAAAGAGGTCTTTGTGCTACTATCGATGAATGGTTAAACGCAGCAGAATACATTGCTTCCGAAGGGAATCCTAACATTGTTCTTTGTGAAAGAGGAATCCGCACATATGAAACTGCCACAAGAAACACTCTGGACATCAGCGCAATTCCGGTTATCCGCTCAAAAAGCCATCTCCCGGTTATCGTAGACCCCAGTCATGCAACCGGAGTCAGGGCTTACATTGAACCTATCTCTAAGGCAGCCCTTGCCGTGGGCGCAGACGGTTTAATCGTGGAAGTTCATCCCTGTCCTTCCTGCGCATTATCAGACGGTCCACAGTCTCTCACCTTTGAGCAGTTTGAGCAGTTAACCAGCCAGTTACAGCCTTATGCAAAACTTTCGGGGAGGGTTTTAAATGAATGATGCCGTAATAGCCTTTATCGGGCTTGGTCTGATCGGGGGGTCCATTGCCCGGGGGATCAAGCGTGAAACACCTGAAACTAAAATCATGGCTTATATGAGAACCCGCTCCAGACTGATGGAGGCCAAAGAAGATGGTATCGTCGATGTCATTCTGGACGGAATTGGGAATGAGCTGTTGGAATGTGATATCATATTTCTTTGTACACCCGTGGAATACAATGCAGACTATTTAAGTAAAATTCAGCCATTTTTAAAACCCGGAGCCATTGTTACCGATGTAGGAAGCACCAAAACGGATATCCATGAGGCCGTCATCCGCCTTGATATGGAATCCTGTTTTGTGGGGGGACACCCTATGGCAGGTTCTGAGAAAACAGGCTATGTAAATTCCACCGACCATCTGCTGGAGAATGCTTATTATATCATTACACCTACAGCCAAAACTACCCAGGATCAGACGAAACGTCTGGTCCGTATTGCAGAAATGATCGGTTCCATCCCCATTGTTCTGGATTATCACGAGCACGATTTTGTGACGGCTGCAGTCAGTCATCTGCCCCATATCGTCGCCTCCAGTCTGGTTAATTTAGTAAAGGATTCTGACAACCAGCAGGGTCTGATGAAAAGGCTGGCAGCAGGAGGATTTAAGGATATTACACGTATTGCCTCCTCCTCCCCGGAAATGTGGGAACAGATCTGCATGACAAACCAGCAGAACCTTACTATTATTTTAGAACGGTATATCACATCCTTAAATCAGATTTTAGACCAGTTAAACCAGAAAAACGGCAGTTATATCAACCAGCTGTTTCAAACCTCCAGGAATTACCGGAATACCTTTTCGGAACGGGCCACCGGCCCTATTGCACCGGAATACTCCTTCACAGTTGACATGGCCGATGAAGTGGGTGCCATATCAACCTTGTCCGTGATTCTCGCCTCCAAGGGAATCAGTATCCGCAATATCGGGATCAATCATAACCGGGAGCATGGAGAAGGTGCCCTGCGTATTGCATTTTACAATAAGGAAACCATGGATCAGGCCTGGAAGCAGCTGGAAAGCTATCATTATGAATTAATTTCCAATTAAGAGAGGTATCCTATGAAATTCACAAAAGCCTCCCCTTTAAGGGGGGAATTATCCATACCCGGCGATAAATCCATATCCCACCGCAGTATTATGTTCGGATCTCTGGCAAAAGGTACGACAGAAATCACCAATTTTCTTCAGGGCGCCGATTGCCTGTCTACCATTGCCTGTTTTAAAAAGATGGGCATTGCTATTGAAAATAACGGGGACTCTGTAATTGTTCACGGAAACGGTCTTTATGGACTAAAAAAACCGGAAGATATCCTGGACTGCGGCAACAGCGGCACTACTACCCGCCTGATAACTGGTCTTTTGTCTGCCCAGAGCTTTGATGTCACCTTAACCGGCGATGATTCCATAAAAAAACGCCCAATGAAACGGATCATGGACCCGCTCTCACACATGGGTGCTGATATAAGAAGCTTAGAGGGCAATGGCTGCGCGCCTCTTACCATTACAGGAAAGAAGCTTTACGGCATTCATTACACCAGCAGGGTGGCCTCTGCCCAGGTTAAATCAGCTATTCTTCTGGCAGGACTTTATGCAGAGGGTGAAACAAAGGTAACCGAACCTTATGTTTCAAGAAACCATTCAGAAATCATGCTTAAATACTTTGGCGCTGATGTAACAGCAGAAGGCACAACTGCCTCCATACGGCCTGCAAAGGAATTGTATGGCAGCAGAATCGATGTTCCGGGGGATATCTCCTCTGCCGCCTTTTTCATTGCTGCAGGTCTTTTAATACCTGGCTCTGAAATACTCATAAAGCATGTGGGAATCAATCCTACCAGAGACGGAATTCTTTCTGTATGCAGGGATATGGGAGCGGATATCACTCTGCTTAACAAAAACACCGATTCCGGTGAGCCTACTGCTGATATTCTTGTAAAAACCAGTACTCTTCACGGAACCGAAATCAGCGGTGCCATTATCCCCGCTTTAATTGATGAACTTCCCATCATAGCCGCCATGGCATGCTTTGCAGAGGGTGAAACCATAATAAAAGATGCTGGGGAATTAAAGGTAAAGGAATCTAACCGGATTGAAGTAATGGTTCAGAATCTTTCTGCAATGGGAGCTGAGGTGACAGAAACAGAGGACGGAATGATAATCCGCGGGGGGAAACCTCTTTACGGAGCAGTGATTGACAGCAGGCTGGACCACCGGATCGCCATGACCTTCGCTATTGCAGGACTATGTGCAGAAGGGGAAACAGAAATTAAGGGAGCTGAATGTGTTAATATCTCCTACCCCGGTTTCTATCAGGATTTAGAACGTCTTGGAAAATAACAGATTAAATACAAATAAGCAAAAAAACAGCATCACTTGTTTTTTTGCTTTTTATATTTTGATTATAAAATGGTGACCTGGCACATCTTCATGGCTTTTAACGCATTCTCATGGCTTTCCGGCGTAACTCCCGCACAACAGGAAGAATCAACCAGAACCGGAGTTTCCGGAAGAAATGCCTTGATTAACAGTGCATTGGATATGACGCAGATATCGGTGCACAGACCGATAAGCTCTATGGACTCATAACTGCCTGAAGCCGCGTATTCTCCCGCAGCCTTACTGGCAAAGGTATTCTTCTCAAACCGCCTGCCCGGAATCTCTTTTAAGGCATCAGCCAATTCCCAGCCGGCAGTCCCCTTAACACAGTGAAGGACTGGAAGATTCTTTCCCTCCTGAGTATCCATATAATGATTCTCATGGGTATCCAGAGTAAATATCACATCTTCTCCTGCTGCCTGATATTCTTCAATTTTCTTTTTCACATTGTTAACGATCGCTTCCGCTTCTCTGGTTCCTAAAGAACCGTCTATAAAATCTTTCTGCATGTCCACCACTACTAACAGTCTGCTCATAAGTTCTCCTTCCATCGCAGGTCTTTTTCCCATTTTATCACAGATTACGGGAAATAAATAAAGTTTTTTCAATTACCTGTTGACAAAATTCCTTTCACGCATTAATATATTGATTAATAAAAGAAACCGTTGAAAAAGAAAAGTAAGCTTTCCCAGCAGTATTTCAGAGAGCCGCCGGTGGTGTGAGTGCGGTATAGTGCAGATAGCTGAATGGACTTTTGAGGGCAGTCTTGAACCAATTGGAAGTAAGGGCTGACGGAATCCACAACCGTTATATAATGTGGCATATATGTTAGTATATGAAAAGAGGGCTTATATTAAGCCAATTTGAGTGGCACCGCGGATTGTATGATTCGTCTCAAGTATGTGAATAACATACTTGGGACTTTTTTTATGCAATGAAAGCTTTTGTATCAATGAAAATAAATTTCAGGAGGAATTATTATGAAAAAATCTGTAAAAATCATGTTACTTGCAGCACTTGCTGCCACCCTCACCGGATGTGCTTCCGGTAAAGCACCTGGCACTAATACTACCGCTGCTGCAACTGCAAAAAGCGAAGAAGCATCAGCCTACACCATCGGAATCGCCCAATTTGCAGAGCATGGTTCTCTGGATAACTGCAGAGAAGGTTTCTTAAAGGGGCTTGCTGAGGAAGGACTGGAGGAAGGAAAGAATTTAACCGTCCTTTATGAGAACGCACAGGCAGACGGAGGTACTGCAAGTCAGATTGTAAACAACTTTCTTGCCAAAAAGACCAATCTGATCTGCGCCATTGCAACTCCCATGGCACAGGCAGCCTACAGCGGAGCAAAAAAAGCGGATATACCAGTTATTTTTACAGCCGTTACAGATCCGGCAGCAGCTGCACTTGCCAATGAAGATGGTACACCGGTAGGCGAAATAACCGGAACCAGCGATAAACTCCCTGTTGAAAAACAGCTGGAAATGATCCGCAAGGTTCTTCCGGATGCAAAAAAAATCGGAATTTTATACAGTACCAGTGAAGTAAACTCAGAAACAGCTATTAAAGAATATAAAGAGGCGGCTGGTAATTACGGATTTGAAATTGTGGAAGGACCGGTTACTGCCACGGCTGATATCCCCCTGGCAGCTGACAGCATTTTAGAAAAGGTGGACTGCCTTAACAATTTAACCGATAATACAGTAGTCAGCTCTCTTCCTCTTATCCTTGATAAAGCCAGCAAGAAGAACATTCCTGTTTTCGGCAGCGAGGTGGAACAGGTGAAGATCGGCTGTCTCGCAGCTATGGGTCTTGATTATGTGGATTTAGGAAAACAGACCGGTGTCATGGCTGCCAAAGTATTAAAGGGGGAAACCAAAGCAAGCGAATTAAACTTTGAAGTAATCAAAGATGCAGCATTTTACGGTAATTCTAAGGTTGCCGAAGCACTGGGCATCAACTTACCAAAGGATCTGACAGATTCTGCAGCTGAGATGTTTACTGATATTTCAAAAGGAACAAAATAAATAGAAACTTAGTGGAGGAAGTAAAATCATGTCAATTATACTTGGCGTTTTGGAAGAAGGTCTGGTTTATGCCATTATGGCACTGGGCGTATACATCACCTATAAGATTCTGGATTTTCCGGATCTGTCTGTTGATGGGACTTTTCCCCTTGGAGGCGCTGTTACCGTTACCCTTATTTTAGCCGGATTCAATCCTCTGGCAACATTGTTTATTGCATTTGCCATAGGTGCTCTTGCCGGATGCATTACCGGTTTCATCCATGTAAAATTAAAAGTACGGGATCTTCTGTCTGGTATTATTGTCATGACCGCTTTGTACTCCGTTAATTTAAGAGTCGCCCAAAAAGCCAATGTTCCATTTTTCAATGTGAACACCATTTTTGAAAACAGCCTGGTAAACAGGCTGTTTCCGGCGTCTTTAAGCTCTGTAACAGTAGTTATCATTCTTGCAGTCATCGTTTTAGTTGTTAAATTCATCTTAGACCAGTACTTAAAAACCCGCTCCGGTTATCTGTTAAGAGCTGTGGGCGATAATGAAACACTTGTTACTTCTCTTGCAAAGGACCGTGGAATGGTTAAAATCGTTGGTCTGGCCATCGCAAACGGTCTTGCTGCCCTGGCTGGTTCCGTATACTGCCAGCAAAAGGGTTTTTTCGAGATCAGTATGGGAACGGGAACCATTGTTATAGGACTTGCCAATGTAATTATCGGAACAAAGCTGTTTAAACGGGTCGGATTTGTCAAATCAACCACTGCTGTCATTATAGGCTCTATTATTTACAAAGCCTGCGTATCTATTGCGATCTATCTGGGAATGGAAGCTTCTGATCTGAAACTGATTACATCGGTTCTGTTCTTAGCTATTCTGGTACTGAGCAACGGAAGGGAAAAGAAGGTGAAAGCATGATTGAACTGAAGAATATAAACAAATATTACAACCACGGGACTGTCAATGAAATGTGCCTCTTTAGCAATTTTGATTTAACCATAAAGGACCAGCAGTTTGTATCGGTTGTGGGAAGCAATGGATCGGGAAAAACTTCCCTTTTAAATCTGATCTGCGGAAGTATACCTCTGGACAGCGGATCCATACTCATTAACGGAACCGATATCACCAGTATGCCGGAATACCGCCGTCAGCGACGGATTGGAAGAGTCTATCAGAATCCCGCTATGGGGACCTGCCCTAACATGACTATTCTGGAAAATATGGCATTGGCGGATACGAAAGGAAAGCCTTTTAACCTGCGTCCCGGAACCAATAAACAACGGATTGGGTATTATAAAGAACAGCTTCATACCTTAGGTCTGGGCCTGGAAGATAAACTGCATGTAAAGGTGGGTGTTCTGTCCGGGGGGCAAAGGCAGGCCATGGCGCTTTTAATGTCAACCATGACACCTATTGAATTCCTGATTCTTGATGAGCATACAGCAGCCCTTGATCCCAAAACGGCAGAGATCATCATGCAGCTGACAGACAAGATCGTGAAAGAAAAACAGCTGACAACCATCATGGTGACTCATAACCTCCGTTATGCAGTGGACTATGGGAACAGGCTTTTGATGATGCATCAGGGAAATGCAGTTGTGGACTGCGCAGATCAGGAAAAAATGGGTATGGATATCAACTTCATTCTTGAGAAGTTCAACGAGATCAGTGTAGAGTGTGGAAATTAACAAGGGCAAAGGCCCCTATTTCCTTCATTTAAAAGCGGAACAGGATTTTTAATGTCCTGTTCCGCTTCTCTATAACCTGCAGTGCTATCTGCTCATCTCACTCTGAGGTCCCTTATCGTTATGTTCCCGGATTATCGTATTAACCTCGCTTAAATCTGAGGTTGGAAGATCACCCGGTATCGTATTTTTTAAAGCAGCCGTAGCATTGCCGTACTGAACCGCTTTCATGCAGTCTCCGCCAGTGCTTAAAAGACCATAAAGCGCACCTGCTATATATGCATCTCCGCTGCCGATCCGGTCCACAACATCAATATTACGGTAAGGCTCTTCCTCATAATATTCATTTCTCGCAGCATCGTAAATAATAGAACCGAATGTATGACTCTTCGGACTATGTACGATTCTTTGAGTGGAAGCCACAATGGATATGGGGTAATCCTTTGTAAAGCTCTTCATCATCTCTTTGACTGTTCCTTCTTTTTTAAAGGTCAGCCTCGCCGTATCTTCCGAACA
This sequence comes from Clostridium boliviensis, assembly GCF_033342255.1. NCBI lineage: Bacteria > Bacillati > Bacillota > Clostridia > Eubacteriales > Clostridiaceae > Clostridium > Clostridium boliviensis. The sequence goes on along the minus strand of NZ_JAWONS010000099.1, from coordinate 295,174 downwards.
AAAAAAGATATCCACGTAAGGAAGAATCTGTTCGATGCACGCTCTCGCTTCCTCTCCTGTCCATAGATTCCCCCGGAAATTTACATCAAAAGAAATAATCGTGCCGCTTTCTTTGAATTTACGCATCATATCAATGGCAGTTTTTCTTGTATTCTCACACAAAGCAAGGGTGATACCGGTGGTGTGAAAACAGGTGGTTGCTTTATACATATCGTCCGGAAATGAAGTCTCTGTAATATTATAGAAAGAACTGTTCTTTCTGTCATAAATTACCTTGGGCTTTCTTGGATATGCTCCATACTCGTAATAATAAAGCCCAAGTCTGGCATTGGAGCTTTCATCATATACAAAATAATCATCACTGATTCCATAGGAACGTACTTTGTTCTTTACAAAATTTCCCATGTCATTTGATGGAAGCTGCGTTACCACACCGGTATGAAGCCCTAAAAGAGCCGCTCCTACCGCTACGTTTAACTCCGCTCCACCTACCTGCTTTTGAAAGGAATCACCCCTGACCAGCCTTTCTACGCCAGCCGGAGACAGACGTAAAAGCAATTCTCCCAGGCTTAATAAATCAAATGGTCTGTCACTCATCTTGATCGTTCCTCCATAGATTTTAAAAAAAGGGGGTCATTGCAATGACCCCCGATGTCTTTCCTCGTTCAGTTAGAGGCAGTCATATCATCTGCCGGAATAGTCAGTCAGAAATTATCTCTGAACACGTCCTGATCCGTCACCGCCTGCCAGGCTGTCAACATCTTCTCTGGATACAAGGTTGAAATCGCCAGGAATGGTGTGCTTTAATGCGGATGCAGCTACTGCATATTCAAGAGCAGCCTTGAAATCCTTCTTATCAGCCATACCGCAGATTACGCCTGCTGCGAAGGAATCTCCGCCGCCTACACGGTCTACGATTGGTGTGATGTGATACTTTCTGGAATGATAGAATTCACGTGTAGCTCCGTCCATAATACATGCAGACCAGCCGTTATCGGAAGCAGAATGGCTTTCACGTAAAGAGCTGATTACATACTTGAAGTTGAACTTGTCAACCATCTGATTGAAGATATCCACATATCCCTGTAATTCCAGTTCTCCGGAAGTCACATCCGTGTTCCCCGGCTTGAAGCCAAGAACTTTCTCTGCATCTTCTTCGTTACCGATACATACATCTACATACTGCATTAAGTTTGTCATAACCTTCTGTGCTTTCTCAGAGGACCATAATTTCTTACGGAAGTTTAAGTCAACGGATACAGTTACGCCGTGTGCCTTAGCTGCCTTTAAAGCTGCTTCAGTCAGTTCAGCTGCACTGTCGCTTACAGCTGGAGTGATTCCTGTAAAGTGGAACCAGTCTGCTCCTTCAAAAATCTCATCAAAGTTAAAGTCTGCAGCTGTTGCTGTAGAGATGGAGGAATGAGCTCTGTCATATACAACAGTAGAAGCTCTCATTGCAGAACCTGTCTCTAAGAAATAGATACCAAGTCTCTCTCCGGTTTTTGCAATGTGTTTTGTTCCAACATTGTATTTTCTTAAAGCTGCAACTGCGCACTCGCCGATCGGATTCTTCGGAACTGCTGATACGAATTCAGCGTCATGTCCGTAATTTGCAAGAGAAACTGCAACGTTTGCTTCGCCGCCGCCGTAATTTACATCAAATTCATCTGCCTGAATAAACTTTTCATTGTTCGGGGTAGATAATCTTAACATGATCTCGCCCATGGTTACGATCTTTGCCATTTTGTATTCTCCTTAATTCTGCTGTTCTTAATCTATTATTTGCGTGCTGCTGCCACTGCTTCAACAAATTCTTTTGCTTTAGCAGTAACTGCTGCAAAATCGCCTGTATTAGCGCCCTTTGTCAGGCTGCTGCCTGTACCAACTGCATATGCGCCTGCCTTAATCCACTTATCAACGTTATCAACGTCAACACCGCCGGATGGCATGAAATCTCCCTGAGGAAGGGGGCCTTTAAAGGAGCTGATTGCTGCCGGTCCCATGATATTGCCTGGGAAGATCTTGATGATGTCACAGCCGCACTCCAGTGCAGTGATTGCTTCGGTAGGAGTCATAACGCCTGGAAGCATCGGTACTCTGTAACGGTTGCAAAGCTTAATGGTCTCCACATTTAATCCCGGGCTTACCACATAGTTGGCACCTGCAAGGATTGCAGCTCTTGCAGTCTCAGGATCCAGAACAGTACCTGCACCGATTACAACGTCTTCATTGCTTCTGTATTTTTCAGACATCTTAGCGATGAATTCAATTGGGTTTCCTTCATCCATAGTCATAGTGATTTCAATAAAATTGATTCCGCCTGCGATAATTGCATCTACGACTTTTTCGCCCTGTTCCAGGCTTTTCGCACGAACAACAGCAACCAGACAGTCTTTTTTCATCTTAGATAAAACTTGTTCTTTTTTCATGATTGTTCTTCTCTCCTTTTTTAAATTCGTATATACGAATTGACTTCATATTTACGATTCCTATACTTGAAATATTAATCGCTTAAAGGCATTTTGTCAATAAGTATTCCTCATATTTTTCCAAGAAAGCCTAATAATCTGGAAACCTCCATTCCCTTCTTTGAAACCAGCTTTCCAAGTGCATCATAATCCTCAGCCGGCTTATATAAGCTGGAGATGCTGATTGCTCCCAGCACATTGCCATCCCGGTCAAAGACCGGAGCTCCCACGCACTGCATATGCTCTTCCATCTCTCTTGCATCAAAAGCGTATCCTCTTTCCCTGACCTTTTCCAGTTCAGCAAGAAGGCCTTCTCTGTTTTCAATGGTACGTTCTGTAAACCGGTTAAACCGTATGCGGCCAATGATCTGATCTGCGTTCTCCTCATCGCTGTAAGCAAGAATCACCTTTCCTAAAGAAGTACAGTACATAGGATTTTTTGATCCGACCGTGGCAGTTGTAATAATAGGATTCTCCGGTTCGAACTTACATATGTATACAACATGGTGATCCGATGGAATTCCAAAAAAAACAGTTTTTCCCACTTCCTTTGAAAATGCCTTGAGAACCGGCTCGATCGTTCCGATAAAATTAAGATTATTGGTATAATTGACTCCGATCCGGTATGCCATCAGACCGATGGTATAATTCTGCTTCTGCCCCCGTGTCACATTGACCATGCCCATCTCTCCCAGAGTGGTGATAATATCATAGGCGCTGGTCTTCGGCAGATCCAGCTTCTGGCAGATATCATCTAACGTTGCGCCTTCCGGTGTCTTCGAAATAAGCTTCAGGATTTCTACTGTACGTTGTGTAGTTCTGTTAAGTTTCATGGTATAGCCTCCGTTTCTAGGCTCTAGTATACTCCCGGGGTCCACAAAAAATCAAGATTATTTTACCATATATGAAGTATTTGTAAGTGTTTACAGGATTATACGGATATTTTATAATATTTAGCAAAAAAGACAAATGGGGGATTGTAATATATATCATAATTATGTATAATAACCTAGGAATGTAAATACTTACAATTACGGAGGGGATGCTTTTGAATATATACGATGTTTCCGAACATGCTCATGTTTCCATCGCTACCGTCTCCCGTGTTATTAACGGGAATCCCAATGTCAGTGACAAAACCAGAAAACGGGTTCTTGCTGTCATGGATGAACTTGGTTATACACCGAATGTGTTCGCCAGAAGTCTGGGACTTAACACCATGAAAACCATTGGAATCATGTGCGCAGATTCCTCTGATCCATGGCTTGCTGAGGCTGTCTATTATCTGGAAAAGCAATTGAGAAGCAGCGGCTATGATTCCATCTTATGCTGCAGCGGCTATCTTCCTGAAACCAAAAAGAAGTATCTGGAGCTTTTGCGTTCCAAACGTGTGGATGCCATTATTCTTGCCGGCTCCCATTATGTGGAGGCCAGGGACAGGGACAATGCCTATCTTTTAGAAGCCGCAAGAGATATTCCCATTATGCTGGTCAACGGCTGTCTGGAAGGCGGACAGATTTACAGTACGGTCTGTGACGACCAGGCTGCTGTTTATTCTGCTGCAGCAAAACTTTATAAATCCGGCCGGTCTGCACTGTTATATCTTTATTCCGGCACATCCTACAGCAATTTATGTAAGCTTTCAGGATACCGGCAGGCTACCTCTTCTGCCAATCTTCCGGTAAAGGACGAACTCATGGTTCTCTGCTCCAAAGACCCGGATCTTGCCATGAAACAGCTTAAGGAATTATCAGATTCCGGTATTAAGTTTGATTCTGTTTTGGCTGCTGAGGATATTTTGGCTGTTGGTGCGGTAAAATATGCAAATCAGACCGGTATTTCCATCCCCGAGGAATTAAGCATTATTGGATATAATAATTCCATATTATCCCGGTGCACAACGCCGGAAATCACTTCCGTGGACAACAAGGTGGAAGCGCTCTGCACCACTACCGTCAACACTTTGATGAGGGTGCTGGAAGGAGGCAATGTGCCTGCTAAAACTTCCATTACTCCGGAGCTGATCAAGCGAGGTACTACTAATTTTTAATCACATATATCTAAGGAGGACACTCTAATATGAAACAATTTATGGACAAAGACTTTTTACTGTCTACTCAGTCTGCAAAGGATCTCTATCACAATTATGCGGCAAAGATGCCAGTCGTTGACTATCACTGCCACATCAATCCACAGGAAATTTATGAAGACCGCAAATTTGATACCATCACTCAGGTATGGCTGGGCGGCGATCATTATAAATGGCGTCAGATGCGTTCCAACGGAGTAGAAGAAAAATACATTACCGGAGATGCCACTGACAGGGAAAAATTCCAGAAATGGGCAGAAACCATGCCAAAACTGATCGGTAACCCACTTTATCACTGGAGCCACTTAGAACTGCAGAGATATTTTGGCTACACCGGCTATTTAAACGGAGATACTGCAGAAGAAGTCTGGAATTTATGCAATGAAAAACTGCATCAGGATTCCATGAGTGTCCGTAATTTAATAAGACAGTCCAATGTGACTTTAATCTGTACAACGGATGATCCTGCTGATACGCTGGAATGGCATCAGAAGATTGCTTCGGATTCCTCTTTTGAGGTAAAGGTTCTTCCTGCATGGAGACCAGACAAGGCCATGAATGTTGAAAAACCTGATTTTGCCGCTTATATTACAAAGCTTTCTGCTGCAAGCAAGATGGAAATCAAGGATTTTGCATCTTTAAAGGCCGCTTTAAAGAACCGTATGGAATTCTTTTCCAGCCAGGGCTGCTGTGTATCTGACCATGCTCTTGAGTATGTTATGCATGTGCCTGCTGACGATGCAGAGCTTGATGCAATCTTCGCAAAAAGCATTTCCGGAAAAGCTGTTACAAAGGAAGAAGAACTGAAATACAAAACTGCATTTATGATCTTTGCAGCTAAGGAATACAACCGTATGGGATGGATTATGCAGCTTCATTACGGCTGTAAGAGAGATAATAATGCTCTTATGTTCGAAAAGCTAGGACCTGATACCGGATTTGACTGTATCAACAACTATGCTCCTTCTGCACAGATGGCTGATTATCTCAACGCATTAAGCGCTACAGATGAGGTTCCGAAAACTATCATCTATTCCTTAAACCCTAACGATAACGCTTCCATCGGAACAATCCTCGGCTGTTTCCAGAGCCAGTACCCTGGAAAGATCCAGCAGGGTTCAGCATGGTGGTTTAATGATAACAAAACCGGCATGACAGAGCAGATGACTTCTCTTGCTAACTTAGGATGTCTTGGAAACTTCATTGGTATGCTTACCGATTCCAGAAGCTTCTTATCTTATACCAGACACGAATATTTCCGCAGAATTCTCTGTGAACTGGTAGGCGGCTGGGTAGACAACGGAGAATATCCGGATGACCAGAAGGCATTAAAAGAGATTGTTGAAGGGATTTCTTACAACAATGCTATGAAATATTTCGGATTCTAATACAAGGCATTCATACACGGTGCCGCAAAGAACTGCTGATTTACAGCGTCTTTGCGGCACCTTTTTTCATTATATGATTATTGTTTTTCGTATTTCTGAGGAATCAAATATACATTTTCCTTCCCATTGCCATTGTCCGGCTGCTTTACTATCAAAAGATTATCCCCATAAGAAAGCATGACCCGAATACTGTATGTTTCATTTTCCAGATCGAAATTCTGAATCTCGAATTTTCCTGATTCTGTATCCAGCCTGTAGATTTCATTCGTATTTCTTTTATATAAGAACTCATGGGAACTGCCCGCGGAATCATTGGGTACGTACACAAGATCATTTTCGCATAGCAGAGCCTGATTATCCCCACCTGCAAAGCTGCATACAATGGTATTACTGGAATAATCCGTAATAGTGAAATAATTCTGAAACACAGAAAAAGAAGCTATTCCACTGGTTATTTCATGTTTTTTCAGGATCTCAGTTATTTCCGTTTCACTTATAGATGAAAAATTCCGGTCATATTTTACTATAAAGCACTTCCTGTCCGGATCAGAATCACTGATTTCTATGGCATATAAATATGTATTGTCACTTGCAATAGAAATGATACGGCGGGGCTGACTGGCTGCATTATGCATTTGGACCCGTTCCATTGTCTGACTGCTGTCCTGCATTTCTATAAACGATTGAAATGTCCCGTTTTCTGAAGAATCTCCCTGTAGGGATATCAGTTTGCCATCTACGACTGTTAAAGGAATCAGTTTTTGATAATATGTGTTTTTAGATACAGTGTACATGCGTTCTTCTGAGAAATTCACAACATACAGATCATTCTCCAATTCTGATCCCTGATATAAACTCATGTAAAAATACAGGGCATCATCTATAAATGCATTGCTCATCCCTTTTAACGCAAAATTACCGACTGTTAAAATCTTCTTATTGCTGCCATCCTGAAAATTATAAATATAGAAGGCTGTATCTGCATCACCAGTCTCCATATATAGCAATTTCGTTTCATAAAGATCAATATAGGTCCTTAATGCAAAATTATCAAAAGCCACATGGTAAGCAGGACTTACATGATTGGATTCAGTCTGGCAGCCTGACAAGGTTATGAGGCAAAGTATGATTACAGATACGATAACGCCTTTCAATTTTTGATATATCACATTCGTCTCTGACATAATCTGAAATTAGTACATAAATCCTATATTGACTTTATTATATGCCTTATAAAGCGTAGATGCAGATTTGGTATATGTCCAGGACTCACCGTACAGTCCGGAACCTGAATAACCAATCCAGGGATCTCCCAGTGCAAATGCAGATTTGTCACCTTTCGCTCCGTATACAGACATGAAATGCCCATTTGTGGAATAAAGCCATCCGTCGTTGGTTGAAAATGTTAATCCTATGATGGGAACCGCTTTGCCAGTTGATACTGAACTATATAATAATCTTGTCATCTCAGACTTCGATTCATTATATTTACCCACATATCTGTTCCGCCCCTGCTGTCTGTTGATATAGGTTACCATATCCGCAATATAAGAACCATTAACCGTAGTCCTGCATCCTCTCGCAATATCCGATTGATTCTGGTTGACACCAAGATAATTTAATGCCGCCTGAACTGATGCAGGTCCGCAATTATAGCTTGTCACCTGGCTATATACGGTATACCCGTTTAAATATTTCCAGGAAGACGCTGACTGGCGTAAGAGACTCTCACTCAGCATATCAGGTTCTTTAACACCGGATTTATCCTGGGGTCTTGCTAAACGTGCACCTTTTGGTGCTTTCATGGTATCCTGACTTAAGGGCATGGTTTCCCCAGTGACTGATACGGTTTTTGCTTCCATAAATTCTTTCCCTGAATTTCCCTGCCCTGCAAAGGAACTGCTATAGGCTGACAAAACCATGGTTACTGTGAGAAACATAACTGCTAACTTTTTCATATTGATTACCCTCCATTTTCTTTTGTATGTTCTTCCAGACTAATATACAACAAAATTCTGCAAAAAAACGCACTGTTGTTGAATATGGCAGTCTGGCTGTAATGAAATGCAATCAGACATAAAAAAGCTGCCGCAATAGCAGGTCATCTGCTTTTGCGACAGCTTTTCTCTTATATAATTACTTTAACCGGGCACTTAGCCGCACATTTACCGCAATTGGTACATTTCTCATAATCAATCACTGCAACGTTGTTGTCCATATGGATTGCATCAAATTCGCACTGCCTGATACACATGGTACAGCCGATACATCCGGTTTCACATTTTGCCTTTACATCTTTTCCCTTGTCATGGGAGTTGCACTGAACTAAATGCTCTGCCTTATACGGAACCAGATCAATTAAGTTGTTAGGACAGGAAGCCACACATTTTCCACAGGCAACGCATTTTTCCTTATCAACTATTGCAATTCCATCCACTACGTGAATGGCGTCAAACTCACAGGCTTTCACACAGGATCCATATCCCATACAGCCATAGACACATGCCTTTTCACCTGCTCCGGGAACAACTGATATCTTCCGGCAATCATCAATTCCATAATAATTGTACTGAACTTTTGTCTTATCACAGGTACCCTTACATTTAACAAAAGCAACCTTTTTATCTGCAGTACCGGCAGAAACGCCCATAATTTCGCCAATCTTTTCTGTAACGGACGCGCCGCCTACGGGGCAGGCACCAACATCAGCCTGACCTGCAGCAATGGCTTTTGCCAAAGCGTCACAACCTGCATAGCCACATCCGCCGCAGTTGTTTCCAGGCAGCTCATTTCTGACCAGGATTTCTCTTTCGTCCACTTCAACTTTAAATTTCTCGCTGGCAATGCCGAGGAATATACCAATCAGAATACCGATAATGCCTACAACGGCTGCCGCAATTAAAATTCCTGTTATCATATTCTTTCGTCTCCTCCTTCTAAATTAATCCGGAAAATCCGAAAAATGCAATTGCCATCAGGCCAGAGGTAATCAGAACAATCGGTGATCCCTTAAAGGAATGAGGAACGTCATTATATTCGATTCTTTCACGGACACCAGCCAGCATAACGATGGCAATGGTGAAGCCAATAGAAGTACCCACACCGTTTACAACACTTTCCAGAATATTAAAGCTTTTCTGAACATTAGTCAGGGCTACACCAAGCACTGCACAGTTAGTTGTAATCAGCGGAAGGTATACACCCAATGCCTCATAAAGTGCAGGAATGGATTTTTTTAAAAACATTTCTACAAACTGTACCAGTGCTGCAATTACAAGAATGAATACGATGGTCTGTAAAAATTCCAGATGAAGATTGTATAGTACACCCTTATAAATGATACTGGTAACAAATGATGCGATAGTAATAACAAAGATAACAGCCGCGCCCATGCCGGCAGAAGTTTTCACATTTTTGGAAACTCCAAGGAATGGACAAAGGCCGAGAAACTGGCTGAGCACTACGTTGTTAACCAGTGCGGAGCCTATGGCAATTATTAATAACTCTTTCATCGATCCACTCTCCTATTCGTCTTTCTTGGAAGTTGCAGCATTTAACTCTGCTTCTTTTCTGGCTACTTCTGCTTTTTTAGCTGCAAGTGCTCCTTCTTCTGCCTGTCTCGTTCTGGTTTCTAAAACCTCATGATTTGACATACAGGAAGAACCGGAGCACGACATACAATTGCCTCCGCAGGCTAACTTAGACGGCGGAACGGAACCATTGGTTGCGGAAGGTGCTTTAAACTTATTCTGCAGAGCAGTTAAAATCGAAAGCACAAAGAACGCACCGGGTGCCAGGACAAAAGAAGCGATGTGGTAGCTCTCCGGAATGAATTTAAATCCAAATACTGCACCGGAACCTAAGATCTCACGAACCAGACCGATACAGGTTAATGCGATGGTAAAACCAAGGCCCATACCAATTCCGTCAAAGGTGGAGATCATTACGCCGTTTTTGGAAGCATAGGATTCCGCACGGCCTAAAATAATGCAGTTAACAACGATCAACGGAATATAGATTCCAAGTGCAGAATACAGACTGGGTACATAGGCCTGTAAAAGCAGCTGCACAATCGTAACAAGGGTAGCCACGATAACGATATAAGCCGGAATTCTCACACGGTCCGGAATAATCTTACGCATGGCAGAAATAATCATATTGGAAAATAACAGTACCAACGTCGTGGAAAGTCCCATACCTGCTCCGTTTATCGCAGATGTGGTAACAGCCAGTGTCGGACACATACCGAGCATCAGCACGAAGGTCGGATTCTCTTTTACGATACCGTTAAATAAACGTTCTGTACATTTGTTGTTCATCTTCCCACCTCCTACTGATTTATATAGTGATGCACATAATACAATGCTGCATTAACTGCATTGGTTGTTGCACTTGATGTAATGGTAGCACCGCTGATTGCATTGATCTCAGCGTCACCTGCATTGCCGGACTTGGTAACTGTAAGTGACTCTGCAGTCTTTCCGGTATACTGATCTTTAAATGCCGGTTCTTTTGCCTTCAGGCCTAAGCCCGGAGTATCGCTGATTGCAAGAAACTCAATACCGCTTATACTTCCATCTGCTTTGATTCCTACAGAAAGCTCTACAGTACCGCCATAGCTGTCATCTGAATGGGAAGTGATAACATAGCCAAGCAGCGTGCCGCTTCCATCTACAGCCTGAAGCGCATTGTTTACGCCTACATTGCCAAAGTTCTGTGCCGGCAGTTCTGTATTGCAGGTTTCAATCGCAGCCTTCATCTGATCGTCAGATTTAAAATCCGCCGCTTCCGGAAATACCGCTTTGTATGCCTCATTGTTAGCAGCAATCGTTGCTTTTTCAATGGGTGCTTTTGTAATCTGATAAGCGCCTCCTAAAAGGAAACCGGAAACCAGGGTAATAGCAAATAAAACCAATGCGTCTTTCATAAATCCGCCACTTTTCATCTACTTGCCCTCCTTTCCAAATGCTTTTGGAAGAGAGATCTTCTCGATTAAAGGAACCAGAATATTGCTGATGATGATCGCATAAGAAACTCCCTCTGCTGAACCTCCGAAAAGACGGAACAGACCGGTAAGTACACCCAGAAGAATTCCAAAGTAGATCTGGCCCTTTGGGGTAACAGGGCTGGTAACATAATCAGTTGCCATAAAGAACGCACCAAATATAATACCGCCGCCGCATAAGTGAGTCAGCACATACATCAGATCATGCTGGCCAAATATAAAGATAAACACAGAAAATGTAATTAAATATGCTGCCGGAATCCGGATTGAAATTACTTTTCTCACGATTAAATATGCTGCACCAATCAGAAGTGCAATAACGGAAACCTCACCAATCGTACCAGGAATCCTTCCGATAAACATAGCTGTCACATCTACTGCATTGCCTGCTTTAAACGCTGCAAGAGGAGTAGGGCTTACGACCGCGTCATTGTATGTAAACGTGGTCATGGGACCTGCAAAAGAAATCAGAAGAAAACATCTTGCCGCAAGCGCAGGGTTCATAAAGTTCTGTCCCAGTCCGCCATAAAGCTGTTTTACAACGATAATTGCAAATACACCGCCTAAAAATGCCATCCACAGAGGTAATGCCGGAGGCATGTTAAGCCCAAGAATCATTCCTGTTACAAGAGCACTTCCGTCACTGACAGTGATCGGTTTTCCCATCAGGGATTCAAATACATATTCACTTAATACACAGGATAAAATGCTGACAAGCAGAACCAGTGCAGCTTTTATTCCAAACTGATATACACCATACGCAGTTGCCGGGATCATGGCGATTGCAACATCCAGCATTAAATTCTGTGATGTTACCTGATCCCTGACATGAGGTGATGATGATACGTTTAATAATTTACTCATGTTCACCCTCCTACGCTTTCTTTCTGCTTGCAATGACTGCTTTACGCATCTCTTTAAATGCCTGGGTTAAAGGCAGTTTCGCCGGACAGGCATACGCACAGCAGCCGCATTCGCAGCATTCCATACCATCTAATTTTACAAATGTATCTATGTCAGATCTTACAGCTGCCTGCATCATCATCTGGGGAATAACGCGGCTGGGGCATACATTTACACATCTGCCGCAGCGGATACAGGCTGTTGGTGCATTCATTGCAACTTCATCCTTTGACATACAGGTAAGTGCAGAGGAAGTTTTGGTAACCGGGATATTCATATTGAACAGCGCCTGGCCCATCATGGGTCCTCCTGAAATCACTTTCTCCGGTTCTGTCTTAAATCCGCCGGAAGCCTCTAAAAGTTCTGAATAATTGGTTCCTGTCCTTACATTATAATTCTGTGGATTTGCAATGGCATCTCCGGTAACCGTGATAATTCTTCTGATTAACGGGGTTGACTTTGCAACTGCATAATAAATAGAAATAACCGTATCTATGTTATTCACGATACAGCCTGCATCAGCAGGAAGCATGGAGGAGTTAATCTTTCTTCCTGTCACCGCATAGATCAGGGAACGCTCTCCGCCCTGAGGATATTTTGTCTTTAATGGACAAACCGTAATTCTCGGTTCATCTTTTACAAGCTCCGTCATCAGTCTGATCGCTTCCGGTTTATTGTTTTCTATACCGATTACTCCCTTTGCATTATCAAACAGCTGAAGAATAATATTCAGACCTTTCACAATGCTTTCCGGCTCTTCTAACATCATCCGGTAATCAGAAGTCAGATAAGGTTCACATTCCGCTGCATTTACAATGATGGTATCAATCTTTGTTTCATCCTTTGGTGTCAGCTTTACGTGCGTGGGGAATCCAGCACCGCCAAGACCAACAATTCCAGCTTCTTTTACAATATCGCGGATCTCTTCTTTTGACAGGGATTTTGGATCCCGCTCTTTTCCAAATCCTTCCATCTCCTGATATTTTCCGTCGTTTTCAATAATAATGGACATCACCATGGAGCCATTGGCAACCATTCTTGGTTCAATGGTTTTTACTGTTCCTGATACGGAACTAATAACACAGGCTGAAATAAAACCGCCTGGCTCTCCGATCTTCTGACCAACTAATACCTGATCACCTGCTGCCACCAGAGGCTTTGCAGGAGCACCGATATGCTGGGACAGCGGGAACACCATCTCGCCTTTTGGCTGCAGTACCTGCACAGGTTTATTCTCCGACAATTCCTTTCCCTCATAAGGGTGAATGCCGCCTTTAAATGTAGCCAAACCCATTAGACTAACCCTCTTTCTCTACAATTCTTTATCTCTCCCGACAAAATCAACTTATTTTGTCACCGGAAACAGTATAACACACTCTTCAGGGCGAAACAATGCGTAATTACATATTGTATACTGTGTTCTTAATGTAAAACTTTCCATTTGTGATAGAAATGTCCTGGTGAAAGTTTGAAATTATTGTTAATTTTCAAACAATCACATTTTAAAACAGCGCACTTTGTTTTTGCAAAAAAACAATCATTTCCTTTTGTATCCATTTAAAAACAAAATAATCAAGTTTTAGGTTATTTGTTTTTATTTTTATACAGTTTGCATTGTGAATTTTTTGTTAAATTTTATCCTTTGTTAGAAAATTAACTTTCTTATTCATAAATTTTATTCATTAATAAACCCACTTATTTATTAAAAAAAATAATAATAAAACAGGAGCATCCAGCATGCCAGTAATGAAAATTTCTCCCCATTACAAGCTTTGCCCAATGCTCCCAGACTGATACCAGCGGATAAAACAATGGATCAATCCAACTCCGCTGCTCCTGTATGAAGCTGATAATACCGGCCTTTCTGTTTTACCAGATCCTCATGATCTCCCCGTTCAATAATTTCCCCGTTTTCCAGCACCATAATGGCATCGGCATTCCTTACCGTTGACAGGCGGTGGGCGATTACAAAAGTGGTCCGGTTGGTCATGAGACGATCCATACCCCTTTCTATATGTTTCTCCGTTCTTGTATCCACGGAACTTGTCGCTTCGTCAAGAATTAAAATGGGTGCTTTGGAAATAGCGGCTCTGGCTATATTAATAAGCTGTCTCTGCCCCTGGCTTAAATTGGCCCCATCTCCTTCCAGAACTGTCTGAAATCCGTCATGCAGTCTCATGATAAAGGAGTAGGCAGAAGCAGTTTTAGCCGCCTCAATCACTTCCTCATCTGTGGCATCCAGTCTGCCGTAGCGAATATTTTCCATTACAGTTCCTGTAAACAAATGGGTGTCCTGGAGCACCATGGCGATGTTTTTCCGGAGATTTTCCCTTTTGATATCGTGTATGTTTACACCGTCAATGATTATTTCTCCACCCTGTATATCATAAAAGCGGTTGAGTAAATTGGTGATTGTTGTTTTACCAGCTCCGGTTGAGCCTACAAAAGCAATTTTCTGTCCTGGCTTTGCATAGAGACTGATATCATTTAAAATCACCTTATCCGGATTATAACCAAATGTCACATTCTTTAATTCCACAAATCCCTTCATAGGCTCCAACTGTATGGAATCTTCCCTGTCTGCAGGCTCTGGGACCTCATCCATAATTGCAAATACCCGCTCTGCTCCGGCAAGTGCGGAGAAAACATTGCTGATCTGCATGGAGATCTCATTGATGGGACGGCTGAATTGTCTGGAAAAGTTTAAAAATACAGTGAGTCCTCCTACATCAAATCCTTTTAGCACACACAAAAGAGCGCCGATGCAGGCAGTTAATATATAATTTAACTGACTTAAGTTAAACATAACAGGCATCATGACACCGCCAAAAAACTGGGCATGTATCATGTTATTTTTTAAATCCTCGTTGAGAATACCAAATTCCTCTTCTGCATCCTGTTCATGACAGAATACCTTTACTACCTTCTGCCCGCTGATTGTCTCTTCAATATATCCATTTACTGCTCCCAGAGAGCTTTGCTGGGCAGAAAAGTATTTCTGGCTTCTTGAAGCAATCATTCCGGCTGCCTTTATCATAACCGGTATCAGCGCCAGTGTCACCAGAGCCAGCCAGATATTGGTATAGATCATAAGTGCCAGCGTTCCAATAATGCTCAGTGCTCCTGAGAAGAGCTGGATCAGTGTGTTGCTCAGCATCTGGCCGATGGTATCTACGTCATTGCTGAAGCGGCTCATTAAATCTCCGGTATTATTAGTATCATAAAAACGAACCGAGAGAGTCTGCATCTTTTTAAACAGTTCATCTCTTATCTTTTGGAGCGCATTCTGAGCGACTGAAATCATAATCCTGGACTGGATATAGTTAGCCAGTACTCCCACCAGAAAGACACATGCCATAACAGCGAGTCCTTTTGCAAGACCTGCCACATCTCCCCTGCTTCTGTCTAACGGTGCAATAAACTGGTTGATAATGGGACGCAGCATATAAGCACCACCTAAATTAGACAGTGTACCTATGATTACACAGACGAGTGCAATTACCATTTGGGCTCTGTATTCTTTTAAATAAGCCAGTAAACGTCTGGCGATAAGGCCGGCATTCTTTGGGGTGCCTTTTTTCATGCTTCTTCCATGCCTCCCCCCGCCCATTCCCCCACCGCTTTTAAGCGTCTTGGCAGACCGGCCGTATCGCCGCTTCAGGCTTTCTATCTTCTTTTGTTCTTCCATCAGGCACCGGCCTCCTTTTTCCGTTCTTTCTGTGAATAATAAATCTCCTGATAGGCTTCGCAGGTTTCCATCAGTTCCTCATGATTTCCCATACCTGCAATTTTCCCTTCATCCAGAACAATTATTTTATCCGCATATTCCACAGAACCGATTCTCTGGGCAATAATAAACTTTGTTGTATCTTTCAGGGTCGTTGCAAAGCTCTGTCTGATTTTTGCTTCTGTCGCTGTATCCACTGCAGAAGTACTGTCATCAAGAATCAGAATTTTAGGTTTCTTTAACAAAGTCCTTGCGATACACAGCCTTTGCTTCTGACCTCCGGAAACGTTAGATCCTCCCTGTCCCAGATCTGTATCGTATCCATCTTTAAAGCCCGATACGAAACCATGGGCCTGGGCGCTTTGCGACATGAGAATTATTTCATCCATATCCGCGTTTTCATTTCCCCACCGGAGATTTTCCTCAATTGTTCCCGAAAAAAGAACATTTTTCTGAAGCACCATACCCACGCTCTCTCTTAAATTTTTCAGCAAATAGTCTTTTACATTAATTCCGTCTACCAGCACTTCTCCCTCATCTGCATCGTAAAGACGGGGAATCAGCTGTACCATTGAGGTCTTACCACTTCCGGTCGCGCCGATGATGCCGATGGTCTCTCCCGGATTTGCGGTGAAGTTTATGTGATCCAAAACCAGTTCCTCTGTCTCTTTTTCATATCGGAAGCACACATTGCGAAACTCCACTTTTCCAGCAGTAATCTGTGCAGATTTTTCTGCTGCCTGCTCATCGTTTAAGTCAATTTCCGTGTCTAAAACCTCTCTCACCCTCTTTAAAGAAGCCATGGCACGGGAGGCCTGTAAAAATACCATGGAAAGCATCATTAAGGACATCAGAATCTGAACAATATAGATGGTAAATGCGGTCAGATCACCTACAGGCATTCTGCCTGCAATAATCAAATTCCCCCCATACCATACAACGGCAATGGTGGTAATATTCATCATCAGCATCATTAATGGCATAGAAGTGATCACTACCTTCATTGCATTTAAACTGCCTTCTTTCAGATCCCGGTTCGTTTCCCGGAACTTTTCTTCCTCATGCTTTTCCCTTACAAAGGATTTAATCACTCTCACATTGGTCAATGCTTCCTGTACGCCGGAGTTTAAGCGGTCGATCTTCTTTTGCATGATCTCAAACCGGGGAAATGCGATTACAAGGATAATCCCGATCATAATGACCAGCACCGGAATAACCACAAGAAGAATGCTGACCAGATGCCGGTTCATTATAAATGCCATGATCAGTCCTCCTATGAGCAGACCCGGAGCCCGAAACATCATACGAAGTGTCAGCATGACTACGTTTTGAATCTGCTGAATATCATTGGTCAGTCTTGTTACAAGAGATCCTGTGCTGAAATCATCAATATTCTTAAATGAAAATTCCTGTACCTTATGAAAAATGTCCTTTCTTAAATCAGTACTGAAGCTGATGGATGCCTTGGCCGAATAATAAGCGGCTCCAATTCCTCCAACTACCATAATGACAGCAATGAATACCATAATCATGCCCATTTTAATAATGTAGGGATCATTCTTTTCCAATACTCCGTTATTGATGATCAGTGAAGTAAGCCTCGGCAGCAATATTTCTCCAAAAACTTCAGTGAGCATCAGAACGGGAGCCAGAATAAAGGCACTCAGATAAGGCCTTATATATTTCCAGTATCGTTTCAAGTTATTATTCCTCTCTTTCTTCCATATCCTTTTCTACAGGTATTTGAGATAAATTTTCATAAATACGGTCCAGTACCTGACCCATGTAATTAAGATCCTCATCGGAAAATCCCTGGAACATTTTGATTTCTACATTACGGAAATATTCCCTGCTTTTGCCTACCATATCCTTCCCTTTTTGTGTCAGGCAAAGCTGATTCATCCGATTATCCTCTTTGTCGACAATCCGGGTAATATAACCTGCTTTTTCCAGCTTCTTTACTGATACTGCTATGGTAGCAGTGGAAACATAAAGGAGTTTTGCTATCTCCTTTTGTGATACATTGGAATGTTCCGACAGCATCATCAGAATCTGATGCTGGCTGCGGTATACCCCTGTCTGCTTCCCCTGCTCATCTAAAATGCACCGGTGCATCTTCATGATTTTCATATATTTTATCATGACATTATGCATCTGTGAGTTCATACCCATTGATCCATCCGACCCAGATCGGTACATCGATCTCATTTTATGCCTCCTTTTTGTTAGCCTGCTAATAATTAGCTAATTAACTATATGGAATTATAACACCGCCTGCTCCTGCTGGCAATCCTATTTTTCATGGAATTCAGGCGGTTTTTAATATATTTTTGGTTGAAACAGCTAAAAAAGCTTTAACTGCTGCTGTTCATATTCCTGGTGCCGTTTTAAGGGAATCTGCCTCTCTGCCAGCATATACCTGAATGCTTCTTCATCCGATAACCAGTCCTTAATCTCGCTTTTTTCCAGTATTAACGGCATCCGGTCATGAACAGGTGCAACAAACGGATTAGCTTTCGTTGTCAGAATCACAAACTGGTCTTCCTCCTCCTGATTATAAAAACCAGCCAGAAACATGACAGGAAATCCTTCCCGGTAAAATGCCGCCTTCTCCTTGTTTTTGCTCCATTCATAAAATCCGCTGCAGGGAATGACTGCCCTGCGGCGGAGGATGCTCTCACGAAACATTGGTTTTTCCAGTACGCTTTCCGATCTGGCATTGAAAATCACACCTTTACTCTGAAAGCCAGGAAGTCCCCAGCGCTGCCAGGCAGGAACGACCTGACGGTCCTTCTCAACAAGAACCATGGCATGGCTGGAGGGATAAACATCCCCCGTAAGACTCTCTCTTTTTATTTTACTGTCGATTTCTCTTACCAGCTTTTCGATCTCCCTGGCTGTCTCATCGTCCACATAATACCTTCCGCACACGCTATTCTCCCTTTCTTATGCTTTGTTTGGTAATATCATAACCCATTTACAGGCTTCCATGTAAAATACAAGCTTAAATTCATGGCGGATTCCACCAATTACAGCTTCACACACATATTCCTTTGACGGGATTCCCGAATAATTTTTATTCTCACTGTGCCGTACCGTGATACCACTTACGGTCTGGATCTGCCCGTCATCACCTTCAAACTTAAAGCTTAGGGGTTTTAAGCTGCAGCTGGCTGTAAACCATGCCTTACAGGCTATATGATACATTTTACCTTTTAATTCTCCGCTGTCAATCGCCTCTGCGTTCATTCCGATTCCAAACGTGGACATCCTTCTCACTTCCTGTTTTTATAAAATAGTTTGTTTGCTGTAATCCACAGTCCTTTTTTCCCTGCTGATTCCTCCGCCCATATGATCCAGGCACCGGGCAGCTCCACTCTCCGGAGTTTTCAGAAAGGACGCCCTTATAATAGAATCATTGCCAAACCGTTTTCTGATCTGATCCACAGTCCGGTCAAACCGCTCCAGTTTCTCATAGTTTACCGTATCAAACAGCCCCAGCTGTCTTTCCTTCCCCTCCGTTATATGACTGGTATGGATTCCAAGGTGGCGGACCGGCAGCTCATCCCATGCTTCATCAAACACCCGGCAGGCTGTCTGAAAAATCTCTTCTGTGATATTGGTAGGAGCAGAAAGAATGACCTGATGGCTGTAATAGTGAAAATCCCAGTCCTTAATCCCCACCGATAAGACTCCTGCCCGGACATGATCCGATCTGAGCCTTGCAGCAAGAGTCTCTGCAAGGGACAAAAGCACCAGATGGGCATGCTCCCTGTCTGTTACATCAAAGGCGATGGTGGTACTGTTGCCGTATCCTTTGTTTGGCGGCGGCACAGGCTCTACTGCGGAAAAGTCCAGCCCATGGGCAAATCCCCATATCACCTCTCCCATCTTGCCAAGATGGCTCTTTATCAGGGCAGGATCCGTTCCTGCCAGATCTCCGATGGTTTTTATCCCCAGCTGGCCCAGCTTACGAAACGTAGCCCTTCCTACGAAAAACAGTTCACTGACTGGCAAAGGCCAGAGCTTTTCCCTGATCTCCCAGGTCCACAGCGTATGAACACGGTCCGGTTTCTTAAAATCCGATGCCATCTTGGCTAAAACCTTATTATCAGCAACACCAATATTAACGGTAAATCCCAGTTCCTCTCTGATTCTTTTCCCTATTTCCAGGGCTGCCTCCTGAGGCTCCCCGAAAAGTGCCTCCATCCCGGTCATGTCCATATATGCCTCATCAATGGAATACTGTTCGACCGCAGGAGAATACTCCTTCAGAATGCGGATAAAACTTTGCGACGACCGCTGATACAAATTGTAATTAGGCGGAACCAGCAAAAGCCCGGGGCATTTTTGTAATGCTTCCGTAACAGACTGTCCTGTGTGGATGCCGTACTTCTTTGCCGGGATGCTCTTTGCCAGAATGATTCCGTGGCGCATGGTTACATCTCCCCCCACTGCGGAGGGCACCTTCCGTAAATCCAGATTCCCTGAAAGATGCTTGAGCCGGTAGACAGCTTCCCAGCTTAAAAACGCCGAATTTACATCAACATGAAAAATAACCCGTTTCATACACTCACCTCTGAGTATATGATAACCGAATGTATGTTCGATTAATAGTGGAAATAAAAGGATGTATTTTTATCGGAATACATCCTTTTATTTCTCATTTAAAATACGCTTTGCCTCTGCTTCCGTAATGACCTCATAACAGTCAAATTCCGGGGCATCGGGATAAAAATATCCAAGAGACAGTCCCCGCCTGACCCATTCTCCGTCTTCGTAGCCAAAGAACTGCCTGCCTTCCTGTTTAATCACAGTATCCCTGTTTTCATAATCGGTTAATTTAAGAAACCTGATCTCATCCATGATCGTTCACCTTCTCTATGCCCTTCGGAATCTCCATAGAATCAGAAAGCTCAAACATCTGATCACCGAGTTCTATGTATTCCCTGCTGCTTACATCCCTCATCAGTCTCTGTTTTTTATACAGTTCGTGAATCTTCCCGCTCTTTACCGCAAAGCTCTCCGGTGTATGATACTGGAGCTCAAATGCCTGACCTTGTGGAGACCGCAGTATGGTATTGATTCCATTATAGGGATTTTGACTGTCAAGCCAGTAATTCTTAATTTCAACCGTATTATAACTCGAATTCCTATAGATCTCAATCATTTTTATTACTTTTTCCGAAAGCAGTTCCGGGGAGACCGTATACGTATACCTCAGTATATCTTTTATTTCGCACGCACGCCCCGTCTGGCTGTATTTCCGGTAGAATTTTTTGAAATAAGAGTTCATGGACTTGATGCGGCAGTTCGTACCGACCATGTCCACACCAGCCTGTTTTGCCACACTGATCACCTTCCCTGTAATGAAAGGCTCCCGTTTCAGCGCCTTTTTATACCAGATTATCCCTTTTATCCACGCTCCTAATACACTTTTTTCTCTCCGGACTGCTTTGAAGCAGCTATATGGTTCCCTCACCGGCAGACAATCCCGGCAGTATTTCCCCCTTTGCATGGTTCTGATTTTCCTTTAACTTTTTTATAGTACCATTCAGAATATGCTGCCTGCCCTTAAATTGTGTCTGTTTTTTGTATGATTGGATGTGAAAAGCGGAAGCCCGGTTATCTGGACTTCCGCTTTCCGTTTCATATTTCAGTAAGATCCGAAAAAGCAGTTTAACGTTCACACCTTTTATTCTATACGCTTAGGTATCTAAGTGTTCCTGACAGAAAAGAGCATTCTGCAGAGCCAAAAGTTTCACTACCCGTTCGCGTATTTTAATTATCTGATGGTACACTTTATTATATGGAATCCTGAGACAAGATGTGAACTGCCGGGGAATTCCTGCACCTACCCCTTTAAGCTTCCTTACTTTTAAAAATAATTCGGAAGATAGGGAAAAATACCCAGAATGAGATAGCAGAATTGATCAGCATGGTAATCACATCTGCCAGCGTCTCTCCGCCTGCTCCCATGTTCAGCCGGTTCATAAACAGGTCGTAGACCGGTGCCTTATAAAGTCCCTGTAAGGCGGCTGCACCAATGGTAATGATCACATATGCAATTACATACCACATAGCTGCCTTAAGAGCACTGTTATCTGCTTTAAATGTCACATTCCTCTGGAGGAAAAAATTAATCACCTGTGCAATGGCCATAGTAATCTCCACTGCCAGAAAATATGCAAGACCTCCGCCTCCTCCCTGGGAAAGCGTTCCTGCTGCATAATTGAAAATATAGTACGCAGATCCATCCAGATTAGAACCGACCCTGCCGATCTGAAAATTTGTATCTACAAGAGCCGTCATCTCAAACACATTCCGGAATACCGGCATTAAAACCATCTGAAGAACCGTAACTCCATTGGATACGATAAAAAATATTATAAATTGCGCCATTGCAGGATGTTTGCCGGCAAACGACTTCCATCCCTTTATAAAACCTGTCAGCATTTCATCACTCCAATCTATTTCCCGGACAGTCTTTTTTCATAAGCTTTATTCTCTTTTGCATTGGAAAAGAAGCCTCCAATCACCTGTTTCATTCCTTTTAAGAAATGTCCGTTAACAATAAGAACCATTCCCTGTGCCATTTCCATGCTCACAACTCCATTAGTCATCTTGGCAATTCCACGAAACGGCATGCTGTAAATAAAAAGAAGGTTCAAATCCGGTTTTCCTTTTGCTTCACTCCTGTTTTTTAATCCATTAAGGATTCGGTATACCAGCCTTGCCAGCCGGCTTTTTGCATAGTACATCTGGCAGAAAGCATCATTGATTTCCAGCTCTCCGCTCCACTTTCCACTGGGAATAGGGTGCCCCAGCAGTGATTCAAACTCATCTGAAGACACATCGGCAACCTTTCCTGAGTAATAGGATTTCATTTTTTCCGGTGTATAAGGCTGCACATCTGTGGTGCCCACAAGGGTAATGATTTCACTGAGTCTGATATCTTCTGCACTGGCTCCAATGGATATGGTGTAATCCCCGCTTTCTACTTCAAAGCGGTCTGTCCCTGTGTTCCAGTACCGAAAGGTCTTGTCGTCAAAGGAAATCTCAACTGTCCTGCTCTCACCTGCTTTTAAGGGAACCTTTATAAATCCTTTCAGCTCTTTCTCCGGCCGGAAAATCCTTCCCCCCGGTCCGCTCACATAGAGCTGTGCTACTTCTCTGCCGTCACGGCTGCCCTGATTGGTAATGGTAAAACGCACACCATTTTCGGACACCTGCAGATCGGAATACGAAAAAGTCGTATAAGATAATCCAAAGCCGAAAGGATAGCGGACGGCAATTCCTGCTGTGCTATAATATCGGTATCCCACAAAAATCCCTTCCCTGTATTCGGCACAGCGTTCTTTCCCGGGAAAGTACTGATATGACGGAGTATCGGAAAGCTCCATGGGATAACTCTCAGCCAAACGGCCGGAAGGATTGACCTCACCGGTTATGACACGCACCATGGCACTGGCTCCCGCCTGACCGCCTAAGTAACCGTGCAGGATGGATTTACAGCAGGACTGCCACGGCATTTCAATGACAGAGCCTGCACTCAGAACCCCGATAATATTGGGATTTACCCCAGCCAGTGCTTTCAGCAGACTGATCTGGCTGCCTGGTATTTCCAGATGGGACCGGTCCTGACCTTCTGATTCACTCAGCTCATCAAGTCCGAAGCAGTAAAGGACTGCATCGGCTTTTGCTGCCAGTGCAAGCGCCTCTTTTTTCAGTTCTTCATCCTCTTTCCCATTCCGTTTATATCCTTTGGAACATCCCACCAGATTAATTGGGGCATCCTTTATTACCGTTTCCATCGTCTCCAGGGATATGGGATTTACTATGGACGACCCCGCCCCCTGATAACGAGGTATAAATGCAAAATCTCCAATTACCGCAACGTTACAGCCAGAATCTAAGGGAAGCAGGTTATCGTCATTTTTAAGTAGAACAATACTTTCCTGGGACGCCTTCCTTGCCAGTTCATGATGAAGCTTTACGTCAAAGGATTTCTTTCCTTTTTTTTGACCGGCGGTAAGATCCAGTACAGCATCTAACAAATCATCCACACAGGAATCCAGCTCCTCTATGGTAAGTGTGCCATTTTCCACTGCAGCCAGTAATTCCCTTGCAGAACCAAGCCCCGGTGCCGGCATCTCCAGATTTGAGCCTGCCGCTACCCCTTTGACGTGGCTGTTAGAGCCGCCCCAGTCCGTAATGACGATTCCGTCAAACTTCCAGTCACTGCGCAGAATCTCCTGAAGAAGATGCTTATTTTCATTGGCATAAACCCCGTTCACGGCATTATAGCTGGACATAATGGCTTTTGCACCGCCTTCTTTTACTGCAATCTCAAAGGCTTCCAGATAGATTTCCCGAAGCGTCCGTTCATCCAGGACGGAATCCACTGACATACGGAGCCGTTCCTGGCTGTTAACTGCGAAATGCTTGGGGCAGGCATAGACTCCCTGGCTTTGAATTCCCCTGACATAGGCTGCTGCCATCTTTCCTGACAGAAGAGGATCTTCTGAAAAATACTCAAAATTTCTTCCGCAAAGAGGGCTCCTTTTAATGTTAAGTCCCGGTCCCAAAAGGACATTCACCTCCTGGCTGGAAGCTTCTTCCCCCAGGGCCCTTCCGATTTCCTCTGCAAGCTCTTCATCCCAGCTGTTCGCCACGGCCGCAGCCGTGGGAAAGCAGGTAGCCGGCAGAGATGCATTCAGACCCAGATGATCTCCTGCTCCGGCCTGTTTACGGACACCATGGGGACCATCCGCGCAAAATATGGAGTCAATTTCAAGCCGGTCAATATTCCTGGACTGCCAGACGTTCTTTCCGCTTAAGAAAGCCGCCTTTTCCTCCATAGTCATTTTTCGAATGATATCCTCATGCTTCATTATGCCATTCCTTCCTCTTTCAGTCGTTTTCTGTAGCTCTTTACGATCCTTACTTCTAAAAGAAGGAATCCTGCTGCCAGAATCACATCAATTATAATTGCAGCAATCTGCCACATCAGAAGACTTACATTTGCATTGTTTCCTTCATAGGCACGGCTGTTTACCACCGTATACATAATATTTTTACAGGACCTGCGCATGGCATTTATACTGGTAGCGCTGGTTTTGTCTTTTACATGGTTGGTTTCTGTATCATAGGCAACCAGCATGGCGTCGTTTCCATTGCGGATCTCCTGATCTGCATTCTGGAATCCATAGCCACCGAAATAATCGGTAAGAACAAAGCCCTGAAATCCCCATTCGTCACGAAGGACCTTGTTAAGCAGCGTATCATTGGCACCGGAATATACAGTTCCAATATAGTTAAAGGAAGACATAACTGCCTTCGCGTGCCCCTCTTTCACTGCAATCTCAAACGGTTTCAAATAGATCTCACGAATTGCCTGTTCATTGGACCATGTGCAAAGCATGCTCAGACGGTTGGTCTCCTGGTCATTTAATGCAAAATGTTTGATATAAGCATAAACTCCATGCTTTTCGGCACCTGCAACTGCTCTGGCAGCCATCTGTCCGGAAAGAACGCCATCCTCGGAATAATATTCAAAGTTACGGCCTGCAAATGCACTACGGTGAATATTCATAGCCGGTGCATACCAGCCGGATACAGCCATCTCATTTGCCATCTTACCGATTTCCTCACCAAATGCCTCCGCAATATCGTGGTTCCAGGTGCTGGCAATCATAACAGCCGACGGGAATCCAATGGAACCAGTCCCGGTAAAGTTGTTATTAATGGAAGCCGGACCGTCACAGTCAACTGTTCCCACTTTATTAACACTTTTTGCTTCCGAAGTCTGATATCCCCCAATTGCAGTCATAGTGTCCATTTCACTTACAGTCAGCTGGTCAAGGAGCTTCTCCCACTGGGCATCATCGTAGGAAAGTCCCCGCATGTCTGCTAGCTTCAGTCCGTTCTTCGCACCTGTTACCGGCATCTGATCGCTGTCATTGTTGTGTGCTGCAGGATCATAATTGCTGTTATTGATAAAGGTTTTCTTATATTTCTCCGGCATGCTCATATTTTTCGGAGCTGCCACAGCTTCTTCATAATTGGCAAATCCGTCTGCACGGGAGAGATATGTCAGTTCTCCGCCTGCAGCCTCAAACCGATTAACTGCCGCCGCCTTATCTGAAGTACGCGGCTGAGACTCATTGTATACCAAAGTGTCCGGAACGTTATAATTTTGTTCTGTAATGATATTGTGGGAATCAGAGCGAATGGATATTTTGTAATCACCGGATTCCAGTACATAGCAGCCATTGACGCCGCTGTCAAAGGAAGCCATATCTTCTGCCTTTATGGACATTGGAATGGTCTGGGATTCCCCGGGCTTTAAAATATTGGTCTTATCAAACGCAATGAGATTCGCTGAAGCTTTCTCAATCCCCTTGTTGGTATAGGGAGGATTGTAATAAACTTCCACTACATCCTTACCCGGTTTGTTTCCTATATTGGTTACAGTTACATCAAAGGAGATTGTTCCGTCTTTTTCCGTTAACGCCCCCATTTCCTGCTGGAAAGACGTATAGGATAATCCATAACCAAACGGATAGAGCACCTCTTTGTCATAATCAATCAGTCCCTCTGCAGACGCCGTCTCATAAAAACGATAGCCTGTATAAATTCCTTCTGTATAGTTTACAAAGCTTGGATAGGTATCCCCCCCTTTAGATGCTTTGCTTTTGAATTCCTCCATATTATCATAGGTAAAGCTGCCGAAGTTCTTAAAATTCGGTGCTTTAGTTAAATCCTCAATGAATGTATCACTGGTTTTTCCGGAAGGATTCACAGCTCCGCTTATAATTTCACCCAGACCTTCAAAACCGGACTGACCGGTACCAGGGCACCAGAGCGCGCCTTTAATCTGGCTGTAATCATTGACAAAGCCAAGCTCCATGGCATTGGCGCCATTGTATACTACAATTACGTTGTCAAAATTGGAACATACCAGATCCATCAGGTTTTTTTCTGTCCGGCTTAACTGCAGGTAATGCTCTCCCGGCTCAAAATCCTTATAATCTTTGGAATTATCGGTATAAGTAACCTTACTGACATCCGTGGGAAGATCAGCTCCCTCTCCGCCCACACGGGTGATGACAACCATTGCCGTGTCAGAAAAAGCTTTGGCATCTTCTATCATCTTGCTGCTGTAGGTATCCGCTGTCGGCTCCGGCAGTGTCCAGTCCTGTTCCCACATTCCAACACTTGGGCGGTCTGCACGGTATGCCGTATAGAAATCAGTCATACTGGTATTCAGTTTAAAACCGGCATCTGTAAGCCCCTGAAGCAGAGATATGGTCTCATAGGCGTCAGACAGCGAACCAGATCCTGTTCCTCCATAGCATGGGTTTGTGGAAGCCCATCCGAATACGTTTAAATTGGAGTCATTCTTCAATGGAAGAATGTCTGAGTCATTTTTCAGAAGAACAATTCCTTCCTCTGCGATCTCAGTACAAAGATCCGTTGCCTCGTCAGATGTCTCCTGTGAAATGGTTCCGCTGCCGGTTGCCAGTGAAATCAAATTAGACATAGGTCCCCAGCAAATTAAGTTAACGACCACAACAAAAGCCAGAAGTATAGCCATAAAGCTGTTTCTGCGGATCAGGTACTTTGTGGAACCCTCTCTTTTTCTGCACACCACCATAACGACTGCCGCAATTGCCACAATTACTGCAAAGCCGATGAGATACGGTACGCACAACCTGACGATATTTAACACATCATCCATATTAATCTGTAACATTTCTTTCATCCTCCTCCATGCATATTGCCAGTTACTGGCGTCCTTATATTTTAGCACAATTGCCGGACTGCGGACGGTCAGTTGCACAAACGGTTCGTTTTTCTGCACAAAAAGCAGTGCTGCCTGTCCGGTTGGGAGGCAGCGCTGCTTTTTGAAATCAATCCTCTCTTGGAAGGGGGATGACCACATTCAGCTTAAACCAGTTATCCTTCGTATCAATGGTCACCCAGCCATTGTATTTTTTAGCTGTATATTTTATACTCTTGATACCATACCCATGATACTCTTTGTCCGCCTTCGTGGTTGCCGGCTGATTGTTTTCATATTGGATGCTGCCTTCATAATAATTCTCAAAACGCAGAACAACAAACTCTTTTTTAGAAAGAACCTCCACATGGATCAGCCGTTTCTCATTTTCCTCGATCTGGATCGCACATTCAATCGCATTATCCAAAGCATTTCCCAGAATAGTACAGATATCCATAACATGCATGAAATTTAAGAGCTTTCCGTCAACGACAGAGGTCAGCTCGATGTTATGTCTCTGGCAGGTCATGCTTTTTCCGGTCAGTATGGTATCCACCACCGTATTGCCTGTTTTATTCTGGGCTTCATAGGTCCGGATCTCGCTTTCCATTTCATCCAAAAAAGCCATACGCTTCTCAGAGTCCTGTTCTGCTCTCAGTACGGCGATCTGATGTTTTAAATCATGGTATTTCCGGTTGACCATCTCTATGCTTTCCCCTGATTTGCGGTATTGAGAATACTGGCTCTGAAGGATGTTGCGCATGGCCTCTAAATCGTATTTTACCTGCATGTCCTGCCTTAATATGTGATATGCAAAAAGGATAACAAGACCACTTAAATCCACCAGCGTCCTGATGTTAAATATCTCCTTGGTAATCTGGCTGCTGAAGGGAGAGTTGGCATATACATAGCTTAAATTACTGACAAAAAATACAGTCAGTCCGGTGGCTGCCACAAACAGCAGCTCTTTAAACGTAATATTTTCTTTCCGGATATGTTTTTTCTCTAAATAATAAGAGCTTCCAAACACAGTCCCAAAGACAATGAAAAAAACAAGAATATTCAGCCACAGCACCGTTATCTGGGTATTCAATACCGCATTATAATAAAGCTGCCACTCCAACGATGCCGTGAATTCCGCAAGAATAAATGACCGTACACAATAGTATCCTGCACTGCTGGCTGTCACCTGGCAGGTAAACTTTAAATATGCCAGCATCAGACCGATTGCCAGAAGCATTCCAGGAATCCACAGTGACTTGGGGAAGGTTCCTGCAGCCAGCTGCATGGCGCATTGCAGAAAACATGCAAGGAGCATGACAGCAGCCAGGGACGGCCCTTTAAACTTTCTCTTCAGATTCAATACATAGATACTGCATGCAGCCCATTCCGCAAGCCCCGTATACAGTCTGGGAATCTCAGTCAGTGTAATATGGTTCATGACAAAGCACCTCCCAGATAACTGGTCAGTTCTTCCATAAACTCCTTTTTTCTTGTCCTGCTGATTGGCAGCCGGGCCCCATTCATAAGAGCACACCCATCCTGTACGCTTTCCACATGCTCCAGGTTCAATAAATAGCCCTTACTGCATCGGAAGAAATTTAATTTCTTCAGTTTTTCTTCCACATCCTTTATGGCACCAAAGGTTACATATTCTCCTGTCAGAGTATGAAAGATAAGCCGGTGCCCGAGACTTTCAATATAATAAATGTCCGGCAGATACAACTTCACCGTACCTCCCTTTATATTAACTGCCATGAATTTTTTAACATTCCGGTTTATCCGCCCAATCACCTTATCAAGTCTCTGGGAAAAAGAAAAATAGGAAACCGGCTTTAACACATAGTCAGTTGCCCGGACAGTATAACCTTTAATGGCATATTGAGCCATGTTGGTAATAAAAATAAGAATTACTTCCGGATCCTTTTCCCTGATCAGCTGAGCCGCCGTCATCCCGTCCATAAATCTCATCTCAATATCCAGCAATATAATATCGTACTCCGCTTTATAGTTCTCAACGATTTCATCTCCGTCAGAAAAAGTAAGAATGTGAAACTGCTCATTTCGTTCACTTTGATACCGGAGTAAATATTCCTTTATCTGTGAAACACTCCCTGCATCATCATCCACTACTGCAATTCGAATCATAGTTCTCTCTCCTTCGGTTCGATTAATCGGTACATCTTTTTAAGGATACAACAATTTTTTCCAGCTGGCAATATGATTGAACCGTAAAACCACTGTGGTTTTATAAAAAAAGAGGCACCCTATAAGGCACCTCATAAAAAGTTTTGTCATTTTGCTTATTTTGCCCTGGAGATCAGGAATTCTTTTAAATCTGCAATCGACATATTCTGCTGATCCAGAATGGAAGATACTTCCTTAAACTGTTCCAGACTGATCTTCTCTTTAATTTCCTTTTCTTTTTGAATTAATTCTGCCATAGAGTTCTTGTTCTGCAAAATGGACTCCTGTACTTCAGCTAATTCCTTCTGAAGCTTTTCCAGTGATGATTTTCTTACTCCTCTTGCCATATTAAGTCTCCTTACTGATTCTAGTATTCTAACCATATATTAACAATTATGGAAGTAAAAATCAACCGTATTAAACAATTATGGAAGTGGTAATTTTTTCCATTTATTCAATAGAATTATTTTCTCTGGAATTTGGATCAGATGACCAGGATTCGTCTGTTAGTTTTCCAGAGAATATTCGTCTTACCCCATTGGATTTCTGCATATAAACATCCTCATCGGGATAGTAGCAGGTATCCTCATTCTCCCTTGTTCCCACATCAAGAATCACCAAAACCTCTTTGCCCGAATTAAAAAATGTATGAGCAATGTTTTTTCCTGCAGGTTTTGCTATAAAATCATCTTTTCCCACTTCCTGTTCCTGTCCGTTCAACCGCAAAATTCCCTTTCCGGATAAAACCAGAAAAAATTCCTCCTGCTGTGAATGACTGTGATATTTCGTACTGAATGCCCCGGGAGGCACATAATCAATACTTACATAAAGTTTTTGGCTTCCTGCTGATTCCCCCAGCGATTTCGTAACCAGCCCCACTTCATCATTCCAGATAAACTGTTCTGAAAGTTTTTCTATATTTTTTATTTTCATTTATATTTCTCCATTATTCTTCCGTTACGATTTCCATGCATTGATTGAAAATTGAAAATCGGTTAATTGCAGCATCAATGGCTTCATCCATTGTCTTTGTCCGCTTAATGCCTGGCTCAAACCATAAGTTTTTCACCAGCAGTCTGTTGCTTTTTCTATCCGCAGAAGTCTCAATTCTGCCGACAAAATGATCACCGTAAATTACCGGCAGAACATAATGTCCATATCTTCGTTTATCTGCCGGAGTGTAAATCTCCCATTTGTAATCAAATCCAAAAAGAGCCTGTATTAATTTTCGGTCCCACAATAAATTATCTAAAGGGGCAATGAATTCACACCTTTTTTTCCAGTTTTTATTCTCTTTGCATTGTCTTGCTAAAGGAATATCCACTGCCAGCATATAAAGTTCTTCTTTGATCCCATCTATCTGGACTTTTCTTATCTTTTCTTCCTCAATAAGCCGGGTAAAAACTGCGTTTCTCTCTGCTGATTTCAGACCGCCGATGTTGAGCCATGCATCAGAAGCCCGGTTCCACATAAGTCCCACAGCGCCGATTCTCCGTAAAACACGCCAGGTCTGATGATCATGCTCATCCGGATACGGATCGGGCTTTGATAAAATCGTCTCAGGAATGCAGGTTTCAATGAGATCATAGTACTTGATCGATCCTGATTTATGATGAACAGCCAGTTCTCCGGTAAAATACATATGTTCAAGAACTGCTCTGGACAACTTGGTGCGGCTCCAGTACCAGTCCACCTTATCCGGCATATCAAGGTCTGCAGAGCAAACCGGACCATGACTGGCAATGTAGTTCTTCACCTGTTCCTGCGCCTCATGAATCACCTTATGGCTGCGTTCCCATTGCAGGTGCTGTTTTCGGAAACGTTCAAAATACGGCCAGTCACTGACAGGTAAAACAGAAAGGTTTTTATCAAAATAATCTACAAGCACCCGGTCCTGATATAGAAGATCAGTCAGCATCTCTTTGGAAAATCCTTTTATCCGTGACTGCAAAACCAATTCCGCATTCTTCCCGCACACATCAACCGGATCAAACTGGATACAGCCTGCCTGACGGATATATTCCATAATCCCCTGTTTTCCTTTAAATTGATACGCTCCAGAAAGCCCCTGCTTTCGCAACAGAAAACGACAAGCCTGGTTCTTCGTAATATTAATAATTTCCATCTTTTCCTCTCTTTTCATATGTCCCCTAAATATGTAATACTCTCAGAAAATACCAGTATACTTAGCAGTATTACTGATGTAATATATAAAAAAACGTAAGGGGTAATACATAATGCCAAATTCATACTTTAACAAAAATGACTCTGATCAGAACGGCCTGGTACTGGGCATCAGCGTTGGTTTAATCTGTGCTTCAGTAATTAATAATCTTTTAATCGGATTAGCAATGGGAATTGTCTTTAGTATGTTATTTCAAAAAGGATTATTCAGAAAAAAACAATAATACATAGGATCATAATTATTTCTCCATAAGAGTTTCCCGAAAAATTGTTTGAAAACACCTCCTTTTAAGAATATTAACTCCAATACCTCCCGCAGTCAAGAAAGATCAAAACGGAGTGGTCATCTCCAAGTGATTTCCTTCACTGTCCTTAAATTCACAGACCCAGTTTTCCCCGATTTTAGTAATGGGAAAAACAACCTGCATTCCGTTTATCTTCTGTTCCAAAATATCTTTATCTGCAACCTCCAGGCTCGGAAGGCAGTTGCTTCCAAACGTATGATTCTCCTTCATCTTTTCATAAGCAAACAGCCCCATCCGAAAACCATTTATCTCAAATACGCTGTATATCTCATCTCTTACGGTGACTGGCTGCTCTAAAAATGATTCGTAAAAATCAATGGCACGATTCATATTCTTCACACATAAATATAGAGCGTTTAATTTGCATTTCATAAACTGCTCCCTGATCCGGTAATAATTGGTCTTCCAATCTTCATCTTAAGCCGCCATTCGGGAATTTCCCCATCATCGCCCCAATACTCATCCAGTTGTTTAATCTTACCCTGTTCTATTTGAAAAAATGAAACCACATGGCATGACACCTCGTCCGACCAAATATGTGTTGCCGTAATAATCTGATCACCAATCTGTTCCATTCGTTCCATCTCCCCGTTCCATTTCCCAGGATATTCACAGTTAGCTTTTATAAATTCATGGACGGTAAACTGTTCATTTGAACAATGCCAGCGAATTACCCCATCTTCATGAAAGAAGGCCAAAATCTGATCCGCATTTTGTTGTGCAATGTACTTCCAATAAAGCTGCATCTGTATTTTTTCAATCATACTTGTTTTCCTCCAAAATCAACTCCGCTCTATGAACCAGGCACAGATTAATATTACCATATAAAGAGAGACATCTGTCTGTCATGTTTAAAAAAAGAAAAGGTATTAAAATAATTATGCAAAACATCATATAACGTTATTTTTTTTATATCATGTATTAATATAGTGAAAATATGTTTCATTCAACGCATTTTCACACATTTCACAAATTTTCAACTTTACATAATGATATTTTTAGGTTATACTTACTATAACTCTTCTTTGGAGCATCGTTTCCCCAATTTTTACGGTGCTCTTTTTTTATTGCCATTTCATTATGAATCTATAGACTTAATCAGCCGTAACTCCTTGATCCCTTGGTTATGAAGTGATATAATCGTTTCATTACAAAACAGGAGGTATTATCTATGAATTTTACTTACACCCCCAATCGGATTGCACTCTATCATTCCGACAGCAGCCTGCTGGCCGAAGTCACATTTCCAGATGTAGACAGCAATACCGTTAATATTAATCATACGTTTGTGGATGATTCCCTCCGTGGTCAGGGTATCGCAGGCCAGTTGATGAAAGCTGCTGCAGATCAACTGCGTTCGGAGGGAAAAAAAGCAGTCCTGACATGCTCCTATGCGATTAACTGGTTTGAAAAGCATCCGGAGTATCAGGACTTGCTGAAATAATTATTTTAAGCTCTGTTAAATCACCAAAAAGAAAGGCCAGGTAATCAGCATTCTATACATGCCGATTACCTGACCTTTGACCCCACTTAGTATTTATATTAACTTTTCATTCTACCATGGAATGGCATTGTATAACAGAACTGCCGCAAGTGCGCCAATGATAGGACCCACTACGGGTATCCATGAATATCCCCAGTTTGAATCTCTCTTTCCTTTAATAGGAAGCAATGCATGTGCAATACGCGGGCCTAAATCACGGGCGGGGTTAATGGCATATCCGGTTAATCCGCCAAGAGACATACCAATGGAAACAATAATTCCAAATACAAGCAATTTATCAACGCCAGGTGCTACATCTTTTACATTCCCAATTCCTTTGATTGCAAACACAAGGACAAATGTTCCGATTGCTTCACTTAACAGATTCAGTCCGGTGTTTGGCACGGATGGACCTGTAGAGAATACTCCAAGTTTCGTTCCTGGATCCTCAGTAAGGTCAAACTGGCCCTTGAATAATACATAAACCAGTGTTGCTCCAAGAAATGCTCCGATGAATTGTCCTGCTATGTAAGTGGGCACCACATACCAACCTATGGAACCTTCCGCTGCCAGTGCAATTGTTAACGCAGGATTAAAATGCGCGCCTGACGATGCTCCGAAGATAAATGCAGGCAGCATAACTGCAAGGCCCCAGGCTAATGTGATCTGGACCGGACCGCCTCCCTTCATCCCGGACTTGTTTAATGTTACATTGGCTACGACCCCATCACCAAGTAAGATAAGCAGCATAGTACCTATCAGTTCTGAAACAAAAATCAACATACTCCCTTACCTCCTGAAATAACAGTTTTTAATATCTGATATCAATCTTTTGCCCATCCATAAGAACATTTAACTGCTTTATTCCAGCCATTTACAAGTTCGGTTCTCTCGGTTTCGCTCATCTCGGGGTGGAATATTTTGTCGATCTGCCAGTTCTTCACAACAGCTTCTTTGTTTTCCCAATATCCAACCGCAAGACCTGCAAGATATGCAGCTCCCATGGCAGTTGTCTCAACACACACCGGTCTGTGTACCGGAGCTCCCATAATGTCAGACTGGAACTGCATTAAGAAGTTATTTGCACTGGCTCCGCCGTCAACTTTTAATGTACTGAGCGTAATACCGGAATCTGCCTGCATTGCACTGATGACATCATTCACCTGGAAAGCCAGGGATTCCAGAGTTGCTCTGATAATATGATATTTGTTCACCCCTCTTGTGATACCCACGATGGTTCCTCTAGCGTATTGATCCCAATGAGGAGCGCCAAGTCCTGTAAATGCCGGAACTACATAGCAGCCGTTGGTATCTTTTACCTTTTTCGCCATATATTCGGAATCCTGAGAAGAGTCAACCAGCTTCATCTCATCACGCAGCCACTGAATTGCAGCACCTGCAACAAAGATGGAACCCTCCAAGGCATAATTTACCTTACCGTCAAGACCCCATGCAATCGTTGTAACCAGTCCATTTTTAGAAAATACCGGTTTTTCTCCAGTGTTCATCAGAAGGAAACAACCGGTTCCATATGTATTCTTTGCTTCACCAGCGGTAAAGCAGGTCTGGCCAAACAGCGCTGACTGCTGGTCTCCGGCTGCACCTCCGATAGGGATCGGACCGCCAAAGAACTGGGGATCAGACTCACCATAAACAAGGCTTGAAGGCTTAGCCTCCGGAAGCATACATTCCGGAATATTTAATTCTTTCAGGATATCCTGATCCCATTTCAATTCCTGAATGTTAAATAACATGGTTCTTGACGCATTGGAATAATCAGTCACATGAACTCTGCCTTTTGTCAATTTCCAGATAAGCCAGGTTTCAACCGTACCAAAAAGTAATTCTCCTGCTTCCGCCCTTTTTCTGACACCTTCCACATTGTCTAAGATCCATTTCAGCTTTGTTCCTGAAAAATATGCATCAATGATAAGACCTGTCTTCTGCCTGAAGGAGTCTGTGAGTCCTTTCTCTTTCAAAGAATCACAATATTCGGAAGTACGCCTGCACTGCCATACAATTGCATGATATACCGGTTCTCCTGTTGCTTTGTCCCAGACAATTGTTGTCTCTCTCTGATTTGTAATACCAATTGCAGCAATGTCTTCCGCTGTCGCACCAATCTTTGACATTGCCTCTACCGCCACTCCCAACTGAGAAGACCAGATTTCATTAGCATCATGTTCCACCCAGCCTGGTTTGGGGAAATACTGGGTAAACTCCTTTTGAGCTACACTGCACATTTCTCCCTTCTCATTAAATAAAATGCATCTGTTGCTCGTTGTTCCTGAGTCCAAAGCTATAACGTACTTCGCCATCAGTAATACCCTCCTTTAATTTCTTATTTAATAAGCACATGATGTACTTTTTAAAACTTATTAACATATCCGGAATCTGTCAGATCCCTGTATATTCTTTCCATATCAAGTCCGCCGGCTGCAGCAATAGTACCGGCAACGGCACCTTCCACCATTGGGCAGTCTACCATCTTTACTTTACGGTCTTCCATTGTTTCCAATACCATCTCCGCTGTCATGACCGCACTTCCCATATCCATAAGCACCAGAACACCAGCCTCAGTATAGGCCTTCTCTATCGCATCAGTAATAATCTGGTAGCTGGTACCGAAGCTGCCATCCTCCAGTCCGCCGGCAGGAATCACTTTCACGCCGGCAGCCATTGGTTTTGTTAATTCAGCCACACTTTCGGCTAACATCCGGCTGTGGGATACAATTACAAAATTAACCATAACATTCCTCCTGTTATATCTGGGAAGCAATTGCTTCCAGCAGGAATGTGAACGATGATGCACCTGGGTCCTGATGACCGATGCTTCGTTCTCCCAGATAACTTGCTCTTCCTTTTGTGGCTGCAATTGTCTTTGTAAACTCGACGCCTGCTTTCGCGGCATCCAGACCTGCTTCCATGGATTTTTTTTCATCTCCGGTGAGTTTCCATTCCTTCTCCATTGCACGCTTTGCAGGCATCATGGCATCCAGCATCGTTTTCTCGCCTTCCACAGCTTTCCCCCTTGCCATAACTCCTTCTATTGCACATTGCAAGGCTTCCAGAAAGTCCTCAAACGTAATGTCTTCCTTCCCCTTCAAATATGTTCCTGCTTTCATAAAAGCGGTGCCGTATAATGGACCGGAGGCTCCTCCCACAGTCGCCACAAGAATCATACCGAGATTTTTAATCATATCTCCAGCTTCCATCTTAAGAAGAGTATCCCTTTTTTTATTAACTTCACCAAATCCTCTTGCCATATTTATGCCATGATCCCCATCGCCGATTGCATTATCAAGCTCTGTAAGGTATTCTTTCTGGCTTTCCATGGCAGCAGCCATCTGATCAATTACATGAATTAATTTTTCTTTGTTCATCTCATCACTCCAAACTTATTATGCTTTAAATGCAGGTGTATCTGCTCTTTCATCTAACAGCGATTTTAATTCCTCATCCAATTTTAATAAGGAAATAGAAAAGCCCTCCATCTCAATGGATGTCATATATTCGCCTACGAAGGTAGCATAAACAGAAATGCCCTTTTCTTTCAAAACATCCGATACCCGGTTATTAATAATAAACAATTCCATAAGCGGGGTTGCACCGGAACCATTAATCATGACGGCGACCTCACCTCCCGTATAATCTATGTCCGAAAGTATTTTATCAAGGAGTAAATCAACGATTTCATTGGCAGGTTTTATTTTCTCCCGATGAGTTCCGGGTTCGCCATGAATCCCGATTCCCACTTCCATTTCATCATCAGCCAGTTCAAATCCAGGCTTTCCGGCGGCGGGTACGGTACACGGACGGATTGCCGCTCCCATAGTACGGACATTGTCGATTACCTTCTGGGCCACTGCCTGAACCTTATGGATGTCTTCCCCTCTCTCAGCCGCTGCTCCTGCGATCTTATGCACAAAAACAGTTCCTGCCACACCTCTTCTGCCAACTGTATACAGACTGTCTTTCACTGCCACATCATCATTAACAACTACTTGTTTTACCAATATACCATCGGTCTCTGCCATCTCTGCCGCCATTTCAAAATTCATAACATCACCAGTATAATTTTTAATTACCATTAATACACCGGCATCATTGGCAATCGCTTTTATGCCTTCATAAATCTGATCTGGTGTCGGTGAGGTGAAAACCGCCCCGGCAACGGCCGCATCAAGCATCCCGGTGCCCACGTAACCTGCATGTGCCGGTTCATGTCCGCTTCCGCCACCGCTTATTAATGCAACCTTATTCTCTTTCCGTTTGCTTCGAATCACCACGTTACCGCAGTCAAGCTTCTTCAAATACTGAGGATAGGCCTTAACCAGTCCCAATATCATCTCATCTTCTACCTTTGACACTTCATTCATGAACTTCTTCATATTAATTGACCTCCTTACACATTAAAAACAGCTTCTATATGTTGTAAAGCAAATAACATACTCTCTTACATAAACCACACCGCCTGTTCAGAGGTTGATATAGAAAGTGCACCGCTTGCCAGCGCTGACACAACATCTTCTTTATCGGAAATCAACCCGCCGGCAATTACCGGCACTTTGCTGATTCTGCAGATCTTCCTGATCACTTTAGGCATAACTCCTGGTAAAATCTCAATTACATCGGGCTGTACTGCACAGCAGCTATTCTGTTTTTCAATATTCACCAGAGCCATGGAGTCAATTACAAAATAACGCAGTACCGTATATAATCCAACCTCTTTGGCGCGTTGAATCAGGGATTGTTTCGTGGTGATAATCCCGTCTGCCTTTGTATGAGCCTTAATAAAGTCAACTGCAGCCTCCTTTCCGCTTAAGCCTATCAGCAGATCCATATGAACCATGATGATATTGTCTTCTCTTTTGGCCTCATTCACAATCTGATCAATGTTACAGACATCACCAAACAATATAAAAATCACTTTCACATCTGATTCGTTACATCTCCTAAGACCAGCCATGTCTTTCACCGCAGCAATAATGGGATTATTCTCAATCACTGTCCATAATTTATTGTCCACACTCAGCACCCCTTTATTTTCTATTGACTTGTCTCCATAAATATGAACTTATTTTTTCTTTCAAAAAAAGAGCGCATAGCAACTAATCAGCATTTCTGCTGCCGTTTCTGCACTCTTTTCTCAAGGATTTTACTAAACATAATATATCACACTTTTGTGCATTATGCAATATGTTTTTATCTTATTTTTTATTTTTATTGTGTTTTTGCATTGTTTTTTATTTAACAAAGCGTTTTTTACATGCATTTTTCACATATTTTCAATATTATATGCAACATCATACGTGCTTATTTGCTATTTCTACTGTTTTCCACCTGTTTGTACATTATTTTATTCCAAGGAGCTATACATGAAATTTTGGAATCATATCAAAAAGCAGCTGAATGTGACTAAAAATGCACTCGTTCCGTTATTTATTTCACATTCTCCCCCTCTTCTTCCAATGACAAGTATCCCACTATCAATTTAATTGCTGTAATGGTTTATATGCAATTCCATCCATTTGGCATAAGCAGGTCTTACCAACAAATTCCGTTGTTGTTGTCATCCTTGCAGGTGCTCCATTCTTAAAGTATTCTTTAAAAACATCAGCTGCCACTCTAAAATCCGAAATATCTCTGAGGTAAAGATTTATCTGTACCATATCATCAAGAGCTGCATCAACAGAAGCAAGCGTTTTCTTCATACTTTCAAACGTATGTCTCATTTGGTGAATAATATCCTCTTTTTCCTGTCCTCCTCCGTGGTGGGCCAGGAAAATGTAATCTCCAGCAACAACACATGACGAACAAGTTTCATCCCCACAATGAGTTGGCATTCTTCTAATCATTCATAATCCCCCTCTGCAATACAGAACTCATGTTCTTTTTATAATATCACGCCAACTATCAATATTCAATTATTATTTCTGAGCTTTGAGTATATAAGATAGGGGATATCCTTTTTCATTATATACATCAGATAAGCCCACATCATAATTAAATTCATTTATTTTCATCAATCTCATAGGCGCTTGAATAATTGAATTAATGACATCAGATATTGTATGTGAAAAGCTCGTAAAAGTCTTTGAGTTATATTGATTAGACATATACCCCATACCATCATTTTCAATCCACGGTTCCTTCCGGAAGTACGAATACGCCAGCTTATTCATATGTTGTTCATCATAATCAGGTTCTCCCGGCATAGGCAGCATATTCATAAATGGGTGAAAATCATGGATCAGAAGAATTCCTCCTGGTTTTAAACAATCTGACACTTTACTAAATAATGAATTCAAATCTTCAAACCAGGTAATCGCACCAACGGTGAACATGATAAAATCAAAGGAATTATTGTATACTTCAGGAATATCTAAAATATTACATGTAACAAATTTGCAATTACCAATACCTGCCATCTCAGCAGTTACTTCTGCCTGTTTAATAATATTATCGGCAATATCAAAGCCTACACCTGATTTGGCTCCTAATTGCATGAGAGATAAAATTTCCCTGCCATTATTACAGCAAAATTGCGCCACTTGTTTGCCTTCAAAATCAATATTATTTAATTCTAGTGCCAAGTCCGGGCAAAAAAAAGGAAGTTTTTCATTAAGGAGGAGCTTATAATTATCTTCTCCCCAGTTTGCTTGTCTGTGATCAAATGCTTCTTCCCAAGCCTCTTTATTTTTTAATATATAGTTCATAAGATATCTCCATTATTTTCAATTATTTTAAATTTTGTTCTACCCATTTCGATGAATAATCATCTGCATCGTCACAATATCTATAGCTGACTGCCACTGATATATTAGTGGCCAAATAACGAAACAATTCCATCGTGTTTTTTAATGCAGTTATCATATCCTCCTTGTTATAATGTGCAAAAGATTTTGCTAATTGATCTCTTATCTCTTGTTCCGCCCAGGTATCTACAAATCTTCCAGAATACCATGTATTGTATAACTATCCAGGCAAAACTTTGCTTCCCAAAGTTCTCCTCTCAATAACTTCTTAGATGTCCATATAGCATGATACCAAAAATCATTGACTATATTAACATAGTCAGCTTCCTGCGGAAAACAATACGACTCTTTTGTTTGCTGAAGACTAAAAATATCAGCTAGCATTTCCTTTTTATCTAGTAATACACGATAATCATTCAATAGTATTTCGGGCTTTTTACCACTTTTAAAAGCCGCCCTGGCATCATTTTCCGATATAATAACAAAATCCACATCCAATGCACCCTCAAACAGCACTCTTTTTTCATCAGCACCATCAGCTGTTTTTTCTAAAAACAAGATATGATACTTACTGATTTTATCAAGCCAATCGTTAGATTGAACAAAGTAATTCGTATCTTCTGTTATAACGATTAAGTCCAAATCAGAATATTCATCAGAAGATTTCTCTTTACGTGCTTGTGACCCCACTAAAATAATTGCAGCTATTCTATCATCACTATTTCCAAACGCTACAATATTGTTGATTAATTTCGTGTATTTACTCATCTTATTTCCCCTCCAGCATTAATACCCCAATTCCTGATCCACAAAAATAATTTCACACTTCATTCCTAATGGAGCACGTTCAATTACCGAAATAATACGACAAATCCGGTCAGGACTGTTACAATCATAACATTTATCTCCCTTAACCGCACATGGCGTTTTTGCTCCCACCCGTCTGTCATTCAAGGGGGCAGCTACATTCTGCACAATTTGCAAGTTTTCGTACTGCCATGCCTGGAATCAATCTGTTATATACTTAAAAAAATGAGATTTTAAAATTTATAGTTTGCTCGATATTCTATCAGCTCAATACTGATAGTTAATAATCCTCCGACATTTTTAATTTATAGTTTATCATAATCTACGAGACATTAAATACAGGGATTGATATTGCCCATCACGACAGCGAAATGCCATTTCATTCGTACCAAATATTTTAAATCCATATTTTTTGTATAAAGAAATTGCACGTTGATTATCTGTTACAACTTCTAATTCAACCTGTTCATAGCCAGCCTTACCAGCTATTTCGAGAATTGCAGACATCATGCACGATCCTATTCCCCACCCCCAGTATTTCTTTTCAATGGAGATCCCAAATTCTGCCCTATGCCTACACTTATCAAGTTTGGAAACCGGGCTTAATCCCGCATTAGCAACAATTTTTCCGTCTATAACCGCAGAAATCAAAAGTTCATCTGGGCTAGCTTCTATATTACTAAGATGTGTCCTTTCCTCCTCATCAGTCATTAAAATTTCATCAAAGTAACTTAACATATACTCAGTTTCAACAGACGTTAAAATAATATGCTGCAGAACTTCCTTTGAATCTTCACAATTCTGATTCCGGATGATGCATGCTTTTCCATTTTTCAGTTTTACCTGTTTATAGTACTTCATTTTTTTACCTTTCCAAACATTATTTGTCTATATAACAATAGGCTACTAAATATCCGGCTAACTATCAATATTAAGTTTCCAATGTTCTTAGCCAATTATCTGACTTAAACATATGCTCTATGCTCCGGCAATGTCTCGGATATAAATTCAGTTTAATTACTCCTTTAAATTTCAGTTTTATGAATTAACTTTCTCCATTTTGAATATAAAAAAACTACCAGCTTAATACTGATAGTTAGTGATTTTCTTTACTTATTTAATTTTATTGGCTTTTGCATCATGTTCGTAACGCAAATAGCTATAGATTTTTACGCATAATATAATCCGTTTGTTCATCATCTCCCATAAAAAAAGAATGCGTTCCAATTTGATAAAATCCATTCTTTTTATAAAAAAGTATGGCCTTTTTATTTTCTTCCCAGACACCAAGCCAAACATATAGTTTCTTACGCATATTTGCCAACTCGATTGCTCTATCCATTAATTCGCTGCCTAAGCCTTTACCTTGAAATTCTTTTGCTATGTATATTCTTTCAATTTCCAATGACTGCCCATCGTTAATATCTGTTTGAGCAGGAGCCTCATTTAGCTTTAAATATCCGGACAATTCCCCATCTGAATACAGAAAGTAAAACATTGAATTAGCATTTAATAATTCCACACGTAGTCTTTCTATATCAAATGACTTATCCAGATAAGCTTTCATATTGGAAGGAGTATTCGTTTCTTCAAAGGTTTCATTATATGTCTTGTATGAAAACTCTCGAAGCGTACAAATATCTTCTTGTGTGCATTGTCTAAAGAATAATTTCATTTTTATGTCTCCCCTAAGTTTTTATAAATAATTATAATTAATAGAATACTCTTTATTTCGCTAACTATCAATATTAAATTTACAATGTGTGATAATATGTTAAATACTAATTCTTTTACCAACAATATTCTTTTAAATACTATCTTCAAATAAACGTTTGGAGAATTTAAAATGTAAGTTGTGCATACCTTCTCTCATATAAAAGCGATGTGTGTTTTTGCGTATCTGGTTGCAGGCCACTTCAATATGTGAACATCCATTATCTTTTGCAATCTCGCAGCTTTGGGAAAACAATTCTTTTCCAATTCCTTTGCTTCTGCAGGTATTGGAAACTGCAAATTCGAGGATTTCTGCAATATGCTCAGCATGATGTAATTGTGATTCAAATCGTATATTTAAAACGCCAATCACTATGTCATCTTGCTCGCAGACCAAACAATAATAGTTGCAATCACTTAACTGTTTCCGATAAATCGTACAAAATCTTTCATAGGGAAGTTCCCTGTTTTCCAATTCGCAAATTAAAGAATAGATTGCTTTACAATCGTCTAAATCACTTTTTCTGTACTTCAACCGGATATCCCCCTCATTTTTTGTTTATCTAGTATGTGAAATAATATCTATTTAACCTTTCTTCTAAAGTTCCAGAATGTAACTCAAATAAATGATTATCGTAATTATAAAAATAAATCGATGATCCTTCACCATCAACTCTGGGACGTGCTTTTTTTATCTCAAGATTTAAATGGTTTATTTTTTCTAAATAATCATCATAATCTTTTTCATTAATTTTGAAAGCAAAGTGTTATATGTTCTATTTAAAACCTCTTTCTCGTTTTTCATTATAGCGATCCATAAATTGCCAACCATAAAAAACTTCTCATCCGCTATAGAAAAATTATTCCCATCACTAGAATACACTTCTTTCGCATTAAATAGGTATTCCAACATATACTTTGTTTTCAATAAATCCTTAACAATAAACGTCACATGACTTAATCCTTCGATCATAACTACCTCTATAAATTTGCTTTTATATTTATCATACAGGAAATTCCATTAACTATCAATATTACGTTTTTATTTTCAATATATGTTACTTCTCTAAAATTCCCTTCATAATTCATCATGTTCTTTTTAAGCATATAAAACTAACAGTTTTTAATTATTTCATAACATTTTTGCGAATACTCTAAA
Organism: Clostridium boliviensis; assembly: GCF_033342255.1. Taxonomy (NCBI): domain Bacteria; kingdom Bacillati; phylum Bacillota; class Clostridia; order Eubacteriales; family Clostridiaceae; genus Clostridium; species Clostridium boliviensis. Next base: position 251,213 of record NZ_JAWONS010000099.1, on the reverse strand, counting down.
AAAACATTAGTATCCTTAAGTAAACCAGTTTTAAGCTCTTCACTTGTATTGATTGCCAGATTAAATTGTTCTTGAGTAATGTCTTTTTGAATTAGGGCTTCCTCAAGTTCATCCATATCATCTACTATAATTCTTCCATCGGGATAAACAATCAAATCTAAATACAGATCTTTAAAATAAGGTACACCATCTTTGTCGATTCCTTGTTCTGCTATCATATCTATGTACCAAACCAATATATCATTTCTTTCATTCATCATAGCAGTGATGCAATAAAAATCATCTTGCGGCAGAATAGATAACCATTTCATCCCTTTATCACAAACCGTAATTTCTACACCATTGAATTTCCATATCTGTTTTTCGCTTACCTCTTTTATCTCTATAAGTCCGATGAATCCCTTAATAAATTCGGTATCCACTTTTTTCCCATACATTTCTTTTGAAACTATACATTTCCATTCATCATATGACAATCTGCTTTTTTTCAAAATATAGCTCCTCCTGGTTATTATTTATTAGGCTATATAACTCTTCCCATCAATTTCTATCTATCTCATTTTAAATACCTTTGACCAAATATGACGAGTTGGCCAGAATTCATATAAATGGATATTTTGAATAGAGCCTTGAAAAGATTTAAAACTTTCCGCCAGAAACGGTAACGCAGAATAAATAGTTTCTGGCTCATCTATCAACATAGTTGTATGTGGAGTCCAATTAAAGCTATTGCCAAAATTCTCCAATATGATTAAAAGTGATTTCAAATGGTTTGATCTCCCGTGAAACTTGCGTTACCAAACTAATAAGTTCATTTTCTTCTACGACTGGAAAGGTTCCTAATGTTATATGCTGGGGCAAATCTTTAGTATGTGTACCAATAAAACCTTCTTCATATAGCCTGTTCTGTAAGGCAGCAAGATGTTGTTCGGTTTTGTCATCATATCCAGCCATCACGCATAGAAATTTCTTTTCCATTTTTTCACCTCTCACAATATAAATTATCTTCATGAGTAGAATATCACCATGCTTACTGACTAGCAATATTAAGTTCTCAATGTACAATATTTGTTTCACAGTCTTTTCACAGATCTAACAAACTCCCGTCACAATTCCCAGGTATATTAATACTTGTAAAGAGGCAAACAACCTTTTAATATAAATACTTTTTTTCATACTTCAGCCGGTAGGATTTCCCCGATCTTACCGGCTCCTCCCTTTTTCAGTCAAATAAAAAAGAAGTCAAAAGACTTCTTTTTAGTGATTCAGTATTTTCTTACTTCATATGGGCCGTATTCTCTAATGTCTACAAATCCATTTTGATACAAGCATTCACATATCTCATTGCAAGTTTTCATTGATAGATTTTTTATGTATAGATTTATGCCATTATTAGCGCCACTTACTGTTCTCATAAGCAATCCTTCTATCGGCTTAATAGTAGATCCCTTGCCAACACCTATAATATTATTTGAATACCAAACATGGATTACCTCAAATACCTCCAAACTTGTATCTTCTTTAACACATAACACTCTCATGCTCATACGCAAGCCTCCTTAAAATATATAATTATATTCTTTATTGTATCATTATTACAATCAACCGCATACCTACAAATAGCAATTTTCTATAATGACATTTCCTTCCCCTATGCAGTAAAATCAACTATCCAATCTACACCGCCCTTACGGTGGCAAGTTTTATATCCTGTGCCTTTTCAATATGTGCACAGCTTTTTAGCACAAGTTATTTAGTAAAAGTAAAAGATTGGTCGACTCTTTTGGATACATCTCATGGAATAGCGATAATTTCTGTATGGCTGGTAGCCGTTACGTCTGTTATCAATATTGTAATATCTCTAATATATTTTAGTAATAAGAAATCCTGCAAATCCTAATTTACTTTAATGATAATTACACACATAGGTAGAGGGTATAAATATATTGTCACCAGGTTTGGACAATAAAAAACCAACTACCGAAAATTGATAGTTGGCAATAAATATTATATTTTATAATGCTCATTGCAAGTAATAATCATTCTGGAATTGCTTCCACCTTGAACACAACCGGTCTAATGCCATCGGCATTTCAAGCCCCGCCTTCGTAAATAAATTCGTCACCAACCTCCATAAGGGAGCAGGCCCCAACATCTTTACCTTCGGTCAAGTAACTATCAGCAAATTCCGGATAGAATTCTTTTCGTATAACGACTATTTTAACCCTTTTCATCATATTTCCTCCGCAGATATCTTCTAAGTATTTGTTATAATGTTATTACATCTCACTCCGACTATCAATATTCAATTATCAAAGAACAGTTTTTCTTCAAGTTTCAGTTTTCTTGAATATAAAAAAACTACTAACCTAATATTTCACAGTTAGTAGTCCATGATATAATTTTTATTAAACTAAACATCTATCTTTCACTTGCCAACAAAGAATAGTAACAGGCATCACAAATACCTTGATTATTCCAATCAGCCTTTCTTAACGTCCCCTCATACTTCATACCACACTTTCTCATAACGGCACCCGAATTTGCATTTTTAGGATCATGTCTTGATTCAACACGCTGTATTCCAACCTTGTCAAACAGAAAATCCATTACACATTGCAATGCTTCAGAGGTAATTCCTTTATGCCACCATTGTTGTCCAATACAGTATCCTATATGAGCCAGTTTTACATCATCATCATGATGGGTTACGCCAATACACCCAATTGGATGAGATCCATTTTCTTTTAAAGCAATTGCCCACTGATAGTAATCTTTTTTATTATAATATGCCGTCCATTCCTCTAGGATTGTTTGACTTACAGAAACTTTGTTATGTGCCGGCCACATTAAATACTTTGTCACATCTTCACTCGATGCCCAGTTATTATACATAGCTTCTGCATCTTCTAGTGTGAATCTACGCAATAATAATCTTGAAGTTTCTATATTTTTCGTTCCTAAATGCTCCATAAATGCTCCTCCACACATTCTATTTTATTAAAACATAATTAATCATTTTGAAGATATATCTCATCTACAATAACTATGATTGATTTTCGTGTGATATTAAAAGAACCCCTGTAAATCCAAGACTTTCTCGCATTTACAAGAGTTCTAAAAGAGTGGAGCAGACGGGATTTGAACCCGTGTCCAAAAACCAATTCCCTGTTCTTCTACTATCATAGTCAGTTTATTGACATTCCCTCCACAGCCCGGGAACTAACACCCTGACTGCTTCAGTAGCTTCATAATACGTCCGTATACTCAAAGCTTTGCATACGTCGTTTCTCACATAGTCGATGCCGGGATCTTAAAGTGTGAGTGCTCTAAGGCCGACAAGCTGCATTAAGCAGCTAAAGCTAATTTATTGTTGTTAGCGTTTATATTTAGGTTTGCCATTTAACGCATCGCATGCGGATAGCTTCACCAGCTGCATAGCCCCTGTCGAAACCAGTACTGCCCCTGACTGGTACTCTAAAAGAGAGCATCATCATAGTATCACGAATAAAATCAAATGTCAAGATCCACTGCTTTCCACCTACAGATCATCGATCAATGCACTGCTTTTAGCATAAGCCGTGCTCCTTGCTTCAAAAAAATCAGTTTTTATTAAATTTGCGTTGCTGTACTGGCTGACCCAGGACATACTCTCCGGTTCTCTCTCATGACCTTCGTAAATCCGCTCCCAGCCAAGACTTTCACACCGGAAATTACCCAGATATTTGATATAATCCGTAATCATTTCCTTCGTCAAACCAGGAACCTCATCTCCAATTGCATAGATTCCCCATGCAATTTCCTGTTCACAGCCTTCTTTGATCATGCTCCGGTATTCTTCTACGTATTCCGGAGTAAACAGCTGCGGCTCTTCCTTTTTCAGTTCCAGAATAATGTTGCGGAACAACCATAAGTGGGTATTCTCATCCCGGTTGATATAGCGGATCTCCTGGGATGAGCCTGTCATTTTGTGGTTCCGGCCGAGATTATAGAAAAACATGAATCCGCTGTAAAAATAGATTCCTTCTAAAATAAAGTTGGCAACTACCGCCTTCATAAATGCCCGACTGCTTTTGTCTTTCTGAAATTCGTTATACAAATCTCCGATAAACGTGTTGCGGGCAAGTAAATGAGGATCATTCTTCCATTGGTACAGTACTTCGTTTCTCGTCTGAGGCTCGCAGATCGTATCCAGCATATAGCTGTAGCTCTGGCTGTGGACAGCTTCCTGAAAGGTCTGAATTGACAGACAGAGATTAATCTCGTTGGCAGTCACGTATTCACTGATAGCCGGAAGATTGGCAGTCTGAATGCTGTCAAGGAATACCAGAAACGACAAAATCTTATCATACGCTCTCCGCTCGCCCTGACTTAAAAGAGGATAATCCTTGCTGTCTCTTAAAAGATTAATCTCCTCCGGAATCCAGAAGTTGTTCATGGCCTGTCGGTACCAGTCACTTACCCAGGTATATTTCATATTGTTAAAATCATTTAAATTAGTTGTATTGCCGTTGATCATCCGCCGCTCTCTTACTTCCACAGATCCTTCCGGATTAAAAAGAGGACGTTTCTTTAACTGTTCCATGGGCTGAGTTTCACTCTCTTTCTTCATTAACTGATATTCTACACTTTCTAGCTGGAACATGCATCACATTCATCCACCTCCAGGCTTTTGGATCGGATGTAATAAATGGTTTTTACTCCCGATTCCCATGCCAGAATATAAAGTCCAAGCACCTGCCGAAGCGTATAGTCATTGGTAATATACAGGTTCATGCTCTGGGCCTGGTCCACATGGCGCTGTCTGACCCCCGCTGCCTTTACAGACCACTTCTGGTCAATGTAATGGGCATTTTTATATAGCCAGAATGTATCTGGTGAAAGTCCTGGTGCGACTCTGGGAACTAGTCCGTTCTTTTTTTCTTCCAGATAATACCGGTTCATAATGGGATCAAGTCCTGCCGTTGTTCCTGCGATCATGCTGGTGCTGCTGGTAGGTGCAACAGCGATCAGCCAGCCATTTCTCATCCCGTATTCCCTTACTTTTTGGCTTAAGGCTTTCCATTTCTGAGTTTTATAGCCGCGTTTCTTAAAATAATCCCCTGTCTGCCAGTCACTTCCTTCAAAGAAAGTATAAGTCCCTTTTTCCCTTGCAAGATCACAGCTGGCTTCAATCGCCGCATAGTTTATGATCTCAAACACCTTGTCTGCAAATGCCAGATGCTCGTCCGATTCCCAGGCAATCTTATTGTTTGCAAGCATGTGATGGTAACCGCTTACCCCCAGACCAATGGGGCGGTAACGTCCGTTGCTGATCTTTGCATAGGGAACCGGAAAATAGTTTAGATCAATGACATTGTCAAGAGCCCTTACTGCGCTTTTCACCAGCTGTGTGATCTCTTCTTTCCGGTTCACATCGATATTACCAAGGGATAAGCTGGCCAGGTTGCAGACAACGAAGTCACCGGGCTTTGTTACAGATACCACCACAGTCTCACCGTCCACAGTCGCCGTACTCTGCTCGATCTGTTCCACTGCGCTCATATTCTGGGCTATCTCCGTACAGAGGTTGCTGCAGTATATGATCCCTTTGTGACTGTTTGGATTGGCCTCATTGACCGCATCCCGGTTAAAAGTAAAGGGAGTCCCTGTTTCCACTGCACTCTTTAAAATAAGGCGGATCATATCCTTAATCGGAACCACCCTTTTATAGATTCTGCTGTCCTCTACACACTGGAAGTAACGTTCCTCCCATAAAGATCCCCAGCAGTCCTCAAGTGCCCAGCCTTTTACAGAAAGAATCTCATGGGGGCACATTAAGTACCAGTCACTTTCTATGTCATCCTTAGCCAGCCTCCAGAAAAGATCAGGATAGCATACGGCAGGAAAAACATCATGTGCTTTCATCCGGTCATCTCCATTGTTGGTCCTGAGCATTAAAAATTCCGGCAGATCTTTGTGCCATGCATCTAAATAGACTGCTACTGCTCCCTGACGCATTCCCAGCTGGTCTACTGCAACCGCTGTATCATTGGCCAGTTTGATCCACCTGATTATACCTCCGGCTGCGCCCTTAAAGCCACGTATGGAGCTTCCGGCTGCCCGGACCTTACCGAAATAAAGCCCCATGCCTCCGCCAAATTTACTGATCTTTGCAAAGCTGTCAATGCTTCGGTAAATTCCGTCCAGGCTGTCCGGCACTGTATCAATAAAACAGGATGAAAGCTGATGATACGGCTTCCTTGCATTAGACAGGGTCGGAGTTGCCATAGTCACCTTTAACGTGCTGAGCATATCGTAAAACCTTTTTACCCAGCCTGACCGGTCCTCTGTTTCCAGCATAGCCAGATGCATGGCAATTCCCAGAAACATCTCCTGCGGTGTTTCAATTGGAATATTCTCCCTGCTGCGGATCACGTAACGGTTCAATACCAGTTCCAGTCCGGAATAGGTAAACAGACGATCCCTGGCTTCATCAATATAGGATTCATACAGATCGATTTCTTCCCTGCTGTAATGCTCAAGAATATAACTTCCGTATAGCTGTTCTTTTGTTAAGAAAAGTACCTTATCATAAAAGCTTTTTATATCATTCCTGTTAAGTTCCTTCTTTCGAATGAGTTCAAACTGGACCAGATAAATTCTGGCACTGATATACTCCCAACCGGAGGCTTCCTGACTCGTCAGCTCCAATGCTGCCTGAATCAAAGCAGAAAGTTTCTCTTTGAGTGCCATATCCTCTTTATAAAACGTCATGAATTTCATAAAAAGTTTATCCAGGCTGTATGCGGATGCTTCCCACTCCTGTTCTATCTCATCAAATACCCTTCTTAACCCGGGGACCTCTTTAAAATATGCCAATATCTCATTTTTACCGTATAATTCATCCATACTGATTCCTGCCATTCTATCCTGTTATAATAATATCAATAACTGTTATTAAAAGCTATATTCAAGAATATACCACAAGATATTGTTAATTTCAACCATCCAAGTACAAAATATTCGGTTTTTATTAATCCTCTTTAATAAAAATCTGAAGTGGTTTTTAACTCCAGATTCCGGAATAACTCCTCCACTGCCGACATATAATCCATAATATTCTGGGATTTTTGTATCTTTTTTCCCTGCTTCTCACCATTTTCAAAGGATGAAATCAGATAGGCCCACAATTCTTTCATTTTAAACAGAACGTTGCGGTCACCGGAAATAGTTTCCTGGTACCCGGACAGAATCTGGTCGTGAAACTCTTTTAACGGTTCTTTTTTCAGGCGACCTTTCCCCTGTATTTCACCAGCCAGCATGGGATTGGCCACCAGCCCTCTTCCAAGCATGACCCGCTCCACTGATTGGAATGTCTGTTTCAGCCGTTCATAATCCTTAGGCGTGAAAATATCTCCGTTATAGCAGACCGGATTTTTGCTGACAGAGACTGCCAGTTTAAAGCTGTCCCAGTTTGGAGTATTACGGTAAAAATCTTTTTGAATTCTGGGATGAATGATCAGCTCTTCTAATGGGTACTGATTATAAATTTCCATCAGCCGGTAAAATTCGTCCGGACTGTCTTTTCCAATCCGGGTTTTAATGGATATCTTCATATCAAGTGAGAAGATCCGGTCCAAAAACTGGTCTAACTGGTCCGGCACAGCCAGAAAACCAGAACCTCTCTGTTTGGAAACCACCGTTCGGGAAGGACAGCCTAAATTTAAATTCACTTCCTGGTAACCATATTTTTTCAGCTCCTGGGCTGTCCATAAAAAGCCTTCCCATTGATTGGTCATAATCTGTGGAATCGTCCTTATTCCTTCGTTATGCTCCGGTAGAATATCATTTTTTTCTCTTGACGTAAATTTACGATTCTGGGTAGGAACAATAAACGGTGTATAATAGACATCCACATTGTCAAAAAATTTATGATGGGCATTCCTGTATATATATCCTGTGATTCCCTCCATAGGTGCAAAGTAAAATTTCATAAGCAGATCTCCTGTTCTTTTTTACAATCCCCATTTTATCACAGGAGCCGGAAAATTCATAGAACACCATTTACACAACATGACATTTAGTGCTATAATATTTGACAAATTGCCATTTCCCAGGAGGATTCATTATGATTCATTTAAAAAAGGTTTTAAAGCATTTTTCCGCTACCCTGTTGATAGCTGTTCTGTTTTCCGGTTCCATTTTCTCCACATCAAAAGCGGAGGAAGAAGCAGGACCCGCCTTTGCTCCTCCGGTTGTCAAAAGCACCGTACCAGAGGCAGGACCCGGAATGAATTTAAGGTCTGACTGTGTGGTTGTTCTAGATCCCGGACATGGTAAAACGGACGGCCATTACTCCGGCTGCCATTTTGAATACAATGGAGTTACCTATTACGAAGACATCATTACAATGAAAATAGCCAATTATACCAAAGAGTATCTTGAAAAAAACTCTAACTATACAGTTTATCTGACAAAAGACAGTTCAGAGGTCACTGTTCCACTGGATCAGCGTGCCTCTTTTGCCGCCTCCGTTCATGCAGACTTATTTGTCAGTCTCCACGTGGATTCCATTGCAGGAAACGGTACTACAAGGAATGCTTACGGTGCAAGTTCCATGTCTCCCCGAACCGGGCGTTTTAACGACGGCATTGCCCTTCAGTCCCAGGAAGCAGCAAATACGATCTTAAACCAGTTGACCTCTCTCGGACTTCATAACAGGGGACTCATTTTGCAGGATTCCAAAAACGGAACCTTATATCCCGATGGAAGTACCGCCGATTATTACGCGATACCGAGATATTCTCAGATGTATGGTATCAGAGGTTTTATTATTGAACATGGTTATATCAACTACATCAGCGACTTAACCCTCTTTCTCTCCACAGATGATCAGTTAAAGGCTCTTGGCGAAGCTGATGCAAAAGGAATCATCGAATATTTAAACAAAGCCGGAAAATCAACTTTTGTCCCTGCCAAACAGGGACCTGGGGCACCCGCCTCCAACTAAGCTCATAATCCCTGTCTTTATGCATAAAATGTATCATACATTATGGCCTAAACTGGCAGGGAGGAATAATTTGTTAAAAATTCTGGATAACAGTTATTATGATTTAATAATCAACACTGCTCTGGCGCCAACCTACGATTCCGGTGATAACATCACTTATTTAAACAGGCAAAACTCTCTGCTTCATATCCCTTCCGGCGAGGGAGATCCCTGCGACTTAGGAAAGTACTCCTACAGCAGCTTTCCTACCATTTACACCCTCGCATCAACCATAAGTCTTGAAAAATCGGGCATCTCTACAGTACAGGCGAATCCCTATCTGGCATTATTCGGGCAGGGGGTATTGGTGGCAGTCATTGACACAGGGATTGATTACCGGCATCCGGCATTTCTATATAACGACGGTACTTCCCGGATACTTACCATGTGGGATCAGACCGTACAGACAGGAACCATACCCAATGAATTTACATTTGGTTCTGAGTACAGCAGAGAACAGATTAATGAAGCTCTGAAATCACCAGACCCATTATCCGTTGTTCCTACAACAGATGAGAACGGACACGGAACTGCCATGGCCAGCATTCTGGCTGGTTCCCCCAATGAGCAGCAGGGATTTTCCGGTGTAGTTCCCCAAGCTGATCTGTTAATTGTCAAGCTGAAGGAAGCGAAGCAGATTTTAAAAAAGGTATCTTTCATTCCTGATAATGCACTCTGCTATCAGGAATCGGATCTGATACTGGGTGTCCGCTATGCCGTGACAGCTGCAGCCCGTTTTAATCGTCCTGTGGTGATCTGTATTGCACTTGGAAGCAGTCAGGGCGGACATGATGGAAGAGGTTCAACCAGCGCATATGTGGACCACCTGTCATTGCTTCCAGGCAATGGAATCTCCGTCGCTGCAGGCAATGAAGGAAATAATCAGCGTCATTACTATAATTCTACCACTGCTCCCCCCTATTATAATGATATTGAACTTAGAGTGGGAAGCAGCGACACTTTATTTGCAATGGAGATCTGGACTTATGCACCCGCCAGACTATCCATAGATATCTCCTCTCCCAACCGGGAATCCACCCAGCCGGTCTATCCCGGTTTAAACCAATGCAGAAAATTCAATTTTATCTTTAATCAAACCACCATTTACGTGAATAATATCATTTTTGAAGAAGAAACAGGAGAACAGTTAATTCTCCTTCGCTTTGCCAATCCCCTTCCCGGGATCTGGTATCTGCGGGCGCAGAGTTCCGAGAATGAATCTTTTTCCTTTCATTCCTGGCTACCCTCCGGTGATCTTTTGACAAACGATACCTTTTTCCTGGATTCAAGTCCGGATACCACGACTACATCGCCTGGAAATGCAAGACATGTGCTGACAGCGGCTGCCTATAACCAGCTCAATGACAGCATTCTTGCAGAGTCAGGAAGAGGATATACAAGAAGCGGTCAGGTAAAACCGGATATTGCCGCCCCAGGCTTTGAGCTTACCTGTGCGGTTCCTGGCGGCCTTTATGGAACTGCAACGGGAACAGGAGCTGCTGCTGCTCATGCAGCCGGAATTATTGCCATGGTTTTCGAATGGGCGATTGTAAAGAGAAATTACCCCAGAATCACCGGCAATGACGTCAACCGGCTTATGATAAGCGGTGCGGTCCGAAATCCGGCAAACACATATCCCAACAACATATGGGGGTATGGTCAGGTTGACATCAACCGTCTCTTTGAACGTTTTAGCAACATTTAAACAAAAAAAGCCTTCAAGCCGGGCGAAAATCGCCTGTGGCTTGAAGGCAGGTTGACAGCCAAAGATGGTGTCAGCTTTATTCTTCAACAAACATATCTTTTCCAACTCCGCATACTGGGCAAACCCAATCCTCCGGAATATCCTCAAATGCAGTACCTGGCGCAATACCAGAATCAGGATCTCCAACTTCTGGATCATATACATAACCGCATGGTTCACAAACATACTTTGCCATCGCTGTCACCTCCTTTTATTTCTCTGTCTTCTTTTATAGCATATAATATTGGTTTTATCAATACATTTATTTACAATTTGTCCTTTAACTTACAAATCCCCTGTGTCATGGTTCCCATCGGACAGTAAACACACCAGGATCTGGGTTTATATAACACCATGGTAATCAAGCCAAGTACAGTGGATGTAAGCATAACGCTATAGAATCCGAAAGCAAACTGAGCAACCCAGTCAGCTGCTATGGTTCCATGATAGGCAAAATGCCAGGGCAATTTAAAGGTCCATAAAAGCTTCACTGCCTTCCTTAAAGTTCCAGCCTCTGAAAAAACCAGATAAGTGGTTAACAACATATTGCCGAACATCGTCAGAAAAAAAGCGAGAAAGCCATATCGGAACGCAGAGCTTCTTAAAAATGACGGTATACTCTTTTTCCGGGATAACCCAAGCTTATTTCCCATGAGATTTAACAGCTGTCCTCTGCCGCAATAATGATTGCAATAGGTTTTATTTCCCCTGACAGCCGACATACCAAGCGGAATAAAGAAGCATACCAGTCCCAGCCAGGCAAAAAGAATATTAAAGAATCCAAGGATTAAATAGAGCAAAGATACCACCCAGAGGTATTCATACCAGTTTTTTTTCCTATTCATTGCCATTTTCTTCCCCCCTCTTAAGCAGTTCTATGTGAATAACAGATGCGGGACAGGCTTTTGCACACAAACCACAACCAACACAGCGGTCAAAGTCAACTTTTGCGGTGATTCCTTTGGGTACTGTAACAGCTCCTTTCGGGCATACATTTAAGCAGCTGCCACAGCCAACACAATGAGCTTCATCTATGACTGCAAACCTTTTGTTTTTTTGTAGTGTCATTTCTTCCTCCATATTTTTTCCTGATCTTAACAGATTTTTAACATTATTTCCGTGACCATGTCACTTTGCAATCCATTCCGGTCATAAAAGAGGAAAAAGATCTGCCTCTGCCGTAGTCTGTCCGGCAAAATGCAGATCTTTTATCTGTTATTTATGATATAAAGTCTTCTCTCATTGGTGTAAATATATCTACCAGAATTCCCTTTTCCCTGCATACACAGCCGTGCATCACTCCGTCCTGTTTCAACAGGGTATCTCCAGCTTTTACCGTTTTTGTTTCCTCACCAATCGTAAATTCAAACACACCGCTGGCCACATATGTAATCTGTGTATGAGGATGGTTGTGCATCTTTCCGATGGCTCCCTCTTCAAAATGATTCTCAACACACATCATGCCGTCACAGTATGCCAGTACCTTTCTGGCAACACCGTCTCCTGCTATCTCTCCTTCGATTTCCTGATTAAATACCCATCTTTGATTTTTTTCCGGTCTTTTCATGTTATGCCGCTCCTTTTCGTAGTTTTCTTAATTTTAAGTAATTTTCCCCATAATGTCAAGATGATCTGGCAGCCGTGTTCTACCTGCCAATTTCTATTTCCAGTCTTTCCATATATCAGGCTGATAACCGATTGTTGCCTGTTTTCCATTCCTTACAATGGGTGTTTTCAGTACTTCCTGGTTTTCTAAGATCTTATCATTCTTATCCTCAGAAGCAATGTATTTTATAAGAGCCAGAGCATTCTGATTCCTGCAATTCTCATCAAGCATGGCATCAGCACCTCCCACAGTCTGTCTGACACTGTTATACTCTCCCTTGCTCATTCCTTTTTCCTTCATATCAATCAACTGATACGGAACTTTCCGCTCTTTAAAATAACGTTCTGATTTTTTCGTATCAAAACACTTTTTGGTTCCGAATATCTGTATATTCATGATGTGCCCTCCTTTGCCAAATTAAAAATGGTACTGCTGTTTTTATGTTCCAAACAACAATACCATTTTAAAGATAATTTTACCAGACCTCTTCTGAAATTTCTTTTACCAGTTTGATTTTTTCCCACTGCTCTTCTTCCGTCAGTTTATTTCCCTCTTCGGTTGATGCGAAGCCGCATTGTGGGCTTAATGATAAGCGGTCCAGGGGGATATAACGGGAAGCCTTACGAATTCGTTCAATGATCCGTGATTTTTCTTCCAGATCCGGTGATTTGGTGGTAATCAGTCCAAGGACTACCTGTTTATCCCCATCTACATAATGAAGAGGTTCGAAATCTCCCGAGCGTTCATCATCAAATTCCAGATAGTATGCTGAAACATTTTCTTTTCCAAATAAATGTGGGGCAATGGGGGCATATCCGCCGGCTGAAGCCCAGGTGGAATGATAATTGCCTCTGCATACATGTGTATTGATTACCAGATCTTCCGGCAGATTCTCCATCGCCAGATTGTTCAGTCTCACATATTTTTCTGCCTCAGAAGTAACAGATTTTGATCCCTTCTGTCTGGCTTCCCAATAGTTTGTGTCACAGAACATTCCCCAGGTGCAGTCATCAAACTGGACATTTTGGCATCCTGCCTCATACAGATCAACGAGTACGGTGTGGTAAGCAGATGCAATATCCCGGATCAGTTCTTCTTCATCCGGATAGTAAGACCTTGTCTGTTCCAGATTATCCCCCCGCTCCAGCTCCGCCAGAAACTGGGCTGGTGCCGGTATGGTCTGTCTTGCAGTGACAAAGTCATCTTCAAATAACTTAACAAATTTAAAATGTTCTACAAAGGGGTGATTTTTCCCAGAAATTTTCCCACACAAGCCCGCGGACTCTCCTCTGGTAACTTCATCATGAAAAGCATACCCCCGTTCTACTTCCAGTTTTTTAACGCCTTGCAGCCCCCACATAAAATCCAGATGCCACCAGCTTCTGCGAAATTCTCCGTCTGTAATAACGGGAAGTCCTGCTTTTTTTTGTTTTTCGATCAGCTCTGTGATGGCCCTGTCCTCAGTCTTTCTTAATTCTTCATCTGTGACGGTTCCCTTTCTAAAGCCTTCTCTCGCCTCCTTTAAATAATCGGGACGCAGAAAACTTCCTACTATATCAAATTTAAATGGTGCTCTTTTTTTCAACTGTGCCATGATTTTATTCTCCTCTCTTTTTTCCTGTCTTATTTTTCTTTATTCTAACGGATAAATAGATATGTGTAAAATTCTATATTTTTATGACATGGTATAGTTTTAAACTATATCATTTTGTGTTAGAATAAAAACAGACCCAGAAAGAGAGGAACTCGTTGCAATGACACTTCAGCAGCTTCGCTATATTATCACCATCGTAAACTGCGGCTCCATATCCGAGGCTGCAAAACAGCTTTTCATCACCCAGCCCAGCCTTTCCAATGCAGTGAAAGAACTGGAACAGGAATACGGAATCACCATATTTAACAGAAATCCAAAGGGAATTTCTCTTTCTTTAGATGGAAGTGAATTTCTTTCCTATGCAAGGCAGGTTCTGGAACAGGCTGATTTACTGGAACAGCATTATTTGAAAAAGACACCGGCAAAACGTATCTGCTCCATATCAACCCAGCATTATGCATTTGCTGTGAATGCCTTTGTCAATCTGGTGGAAAGGCAGGACAACGACGAATATGAATTCACCTTACGGGAAACGAGAACATTCGAGATCATTGAGGATGTAAAAAATTTCAGAAGTGAACTTGGTATTATTTATTTAAATGTTTTCAATGAGAAGGTGCTTGAAAAGCTTTTTAAAGACAGCGGACTGATCTTTCATCCATTATTTGAAGCTTCTCCCCATGTATTTATCAGCTCATACCATCCTCTTTCCAGTCGTTTATCTGTTACAATGGAGGATTTAATGCCCTATCCTTTTCTGGCTTTTGAACAAGGGGAAAATAACTCCTTTTATTTTTCTGAGGAAATATTAAGTACGGTTCCAAGAAAGAAAATCATCTACGTTAGTGACCGGGCAACGTTATTTAATTTATTAATCGGTCTGAATGGCTATACCATCTGCAGCGGTATTTTAAACAGCAACTTAAACGGGGATAATATCATTGCCGTTCCTCTTGTTACCTCGGAATATATGAGAATCGGCTGGATTGAGAATCCAAAAATACACTTAAGCATATTCGCCCAGAATTACCTGGAAGAGTTGAAAAACTTAATCCAAAAGGACGGTCTCGAGGTTTATATGGAATAACTCCGGAGAAATGTCCGGGCAGAATAATATACGAAAGAAAAAATAGCTGACAAAATAGGGCGCAGTTCTGCCGATGGAAACCATTGACAGAGCTGCGCCCCATTATTTATACAGACTACATATGGTCTGGTTTTAATACCTCATTGGCATGATTTCAAGATAATCCTGAACAGTTGCACCTTTCATAAACATCTCGATAATCTGCTTTCCTAACGGATTTAACTCATCTGTATTATATTTTAACAGCTCCTGCTTAAAGAATTCAGTTAAGATCGCAGCACCGGCATCATAGCCTTCAATTCCCACTTCCTGCTGTGTCTCCGGTCTTAAGAATGCCCTTCTGATATATTGTCCGTCAATCTTTAATGATTCAAGACCAAATCCTAACAGGGGACAGCGTGCTTCCACCAGATGCTCTGGCTTAAATTTTGCGCTTCCGCGGCGTGCAATATATTCTCTGGAAATCCACTCAGGCATAAAGCTTACTTCATACGCTCCGATATGCTGATTTGGAATCAGTACATAACGGGTATTGGCAGACTTCAGAATCTGATCCAGAAGCAGATTCGCCTGTGTTACCATCTTACCTGTTGCGAATGGCCAATAAGATCCCACACCCTCGCTTGTCATTCCCTGGGAATCGATAATACTTGGGTTGTTATAGCCCCTCGGCGCAACCAGACGCCACAGCCACGCAAGAGCAGGAGGAAGGATATGCATGATACCCATAATTCCATATGACGGATTAGCTTTTGTACATGCAGGCGTTCTTACACCAAAGCTTCTGACATCAACCTCTACCGGCTCATCAATAGAATTGGGAACCAGCTTTCTTGGGAGTATTACACGTGGGTTGGGGCAGGGCTTTCCAGTACTGTCCATAGTATGCTCCCATGGCAGACAAGTTGCTTCCGGCACACCCTGAAGGTTTAAAAAGATTAACGGTTCTTCCGGCTGAATGAAAATTCTTTCATACTGGGGTGAAGCACCGTAGCTTTTAATATTATCCACTCTTAAAAACCATGAGGATTCTGCATCCTTTACCACCAGCTTCTTACTGCCCTGCTGCATCTTTGGATGGCACAGAGCCATATCATCCGTAACAGGAATCAGATCACAGGTCTCAGAGAGGCTTAAATAGTTCTTCTCTCCTGTTACCGTATTCTTTCCTAAAACAACTCTTCCATCCATCTCTTTATGAATATCTTCCAGCATCTCGCTTTTTCCGCCGCCAGATGCACCTTCATGCATAATCACAATCTCATTATCGTAAGGAGTTATAACCTTTACTGCAGATGCATGAGCAGTTACCCAGCCTTCCTCTTCCCCGATATCCAGCAGCACACCATAAATACCCTTTTTTGCACTTGGTCCTGGATAAAGATTATAGGCATAAACTTCATGCAGTCCCTTTAAACGGTTGTGAACTACTGCCTGCTTACCATTAAAATGTGTATGACGGAATGGCGGTGCCAGAAAAACAACCGCTCTCGGATTAAAATCATGTGAGATATCGTCTATGTTTAAAAATCCCTGGAGATCTGCAAGGCCTGCTGCAAAAAATCCCGCATTGGCCGGAGCTACTAATACAGAATCATATCCATACTCCAAACCGCCGGATTTAAATGGAAAAAATATCAGCTCCTGATTTTTCAGCCAGTCAAATGTTTCCATTCTGAGTGTTTCAAAATCGCTCTGATATACATCCTCATATCTGGGTTTATCAGTCGGATTCTTGTCTGCGATCAGCATGGAGTTCGGATCACGCCTGCGCATGTAGTCTTCCATATAATTAATTACGATACCATTTTTACATCTGGTTGCGGTGGCTTCTAATATCCTCCCCTTGCCTTCCACTTCGTAATCAATATCGAAAGTAACATTTTCATCCCTACCCATCGCAAGAGTCAGAAGTTCATTTCTTGTTTTCGGGATGATGACACCCTTTGACTGATTTAAAATATCCTGTACATACTCCGGTAAATTTAATTTACGTAAACAATCTAGCATATTTTCCTCCATTCCCGTGCATAATTATGCACCTGAAGTTTGTACCGAAGACTGCACTGGTACAAACTATGTAGTTTTATAAGTCCCAAACATTAGTATTACATAGTTTATTTTATGACAAAATCCGTCATAATACTCACCCAGCTTTTGCTACTAAGTACTGCCTTCCCCATTCTTTGACAATACTTTAAATTTTGCGCTTGTAGATCAACCTCCCTTTATCAGGCATTATGGAAAAAGCCGATACCCTCAACCTGGATATCGGCTCAGTTAAGAATCCTACTGTAGAGATACAATATCATGAAAATTCTACTGTGTCAACGTTTTTTTATGCAAAAAAAACGCTAAAATGTTAAGATTTTACGCTTCATCAATCGCTTTACCAATATCATGTCTCATATATTTGTTTTCGAAATCCACCCAATTTGTGGCTTCATAAGCATTTGCTCTCGCCTCTTTTAAATCCCTTCCCAGTGCAGTCACACCAAGAACTCTTCCTCCGTTTGTAACAGGCATACCGTCTTCCCCTGACCTGCTTCCTGCGTGAAATACGTAGTAACCAGCCTGGTCTTTAAAATGCTCCAGTCCTTTGATTGGAAAACCTTTCTCATAATGCTCCGGATATCCAGCAGAGGCCAGAACGACACAGACAGCAGCATTATCTTCAAATTGCAAGTCAATCTTATCTAAGGTTCCGTCTATGCAGGCTTCAAACACCTCTATAATATCGTTTTTCATTCTCGGAAGCACTACCTGGGTTTCCGGATCTCCAAATCTTGCATTATACTCCAGAACCTTCGGACCTTCTTTTGTCAGCATCAGACCAAAAAAGATAATACCCTTGAATTCCCTGTTTTCAGACTTCATTGCATTAACCGTTGCCTGATAGATGTACTTTCTGCAGAATGCATCAATCTCTTCCGTATAAAAAGGACTGGGGGAAAATGTACCCATTCCGCCTGTGTTAAGACCTTTATCTCCATCCTTAGCTCTTTTATGGTCCTGAGCAGAGGTCATAATCTTTATGTTTTTCCCATCCACAAATGCCAGTACGGACACTTCCCGTCCGACCATAAATTCCTCCACTACAATCCGGTCTCCGGCAGAACCGAACTGCTTGTCAAGCATCAGGGTTCTGACACCGTCTTTCGCCTCTTCCAGTGTATTGCAGATTAAAACTCCCTTGCCAAGAGCAAGACCGTCAGCCTTTAAAACAACCGGCATTTTTGCAGTTTCCAGATAGGTAAGTGCTGCTGATGCCTGGTCAAATGTCTCATACGCAGCAGTAGGTATGTTATATTTTTTCATCAGATCTTTGGAAAATGATTTGGATCCTTCCAGACATGCCGCCTTTTTTTCCGGCCCGAACACCCGCATTCCTGCTTTTAAGAATGCATCTGCCGCTCCTGCCACAAGAGGATCATCAGGACCAACAATCACCAGATCAATTCCCTTACTTCTGGCAAACTCTACCTGTCTGTCAAATTCCATTACACCAATGTCAACGCATTCTGCGATCTCAGCAATTCCCGCATTACCCGGAGCGCAGTACAGCTTATGGACCTTCGGACTCTGAACTGCCTTCCATGCAATAGCATGTTCTCTGCCGCCACCTCCTATGATCAGAACCTTCATGCTTTTTCCTCCTGTTTTTTTGCAATCATGGCAATCGCCTGTGGAAGAATCTTCCATTCCGCTTCTTCCATCACTCGTTTCTGAAGCCTACCCGGCGTATCGCCTTCCTTTACCTCCACTGCTTTCTGCAGAATAATCGGACCAGTATCCGTTCCTTCATCAACGTAGTGGACCGTAGCCCCTGTGATCTTTACACCTCTGGCTAATGCAGCCTCGTGAACCTTAAGTCCATAATAGCCTGACCCGCAAAAAGCAGGAATGAGAGATGGGTGAATATTTATAATACGGTTTCTGTACTTCTTAATCATTCGTTCAGGAATAGTAACAAGAAAACCGGCAAGTACAATTAAATCAAGCTGATACGCATCTATCCGGTCTAAAAGTTCATCGTGAAATAATTCCCTGTTACTGAAATCCTTAGGAGATATGCAGACAGCGTCAATGCCATGAATCTCTGCACGTTTAAGCGCATAGGCATTCTGGTTATTGCTGATAACTACGGCTACCTCTGCGTTTGATATCTGTCCGCTTTTAACAGCATCTAAAACTGCCTGTAAATTGGTTCCTCCTCCGGATACCAGGACGCCGATTCTCAGCATAAGACCACGCCCTTATCACCGGCTTTTGTACATCCGATTACACAGGCGGTCTCTCCTGCAGCTCTGATTGCCTCCAGGGTCTTATCCTGATCAGCTGGATCTACTGCCAGCACCATGCCAATTCCCATATTGAACGTATTGTACATAATATCCTCTGTTATATCGCCTTTTTCTTCTATAAGCTGAAAGATGGGGGGAACCTGATAACTGTTTTTCTTCACTGAAGCACAGATACCCTCCGGAAGCATGCGTGGAATATTCTCATAGAATCCGCCGCCGGTAATATGGCTGCAGCCTTTTACAGCCACACCGCTTTCTTTTACAAGCTTTAATGCTTTCACATAAATTTTGGTAGGCACAATTAAGCATTCTCCCAGGGTACTGCCTAATTCTTCATAATAAACATTCAAAGTTTCTTTTGTTACGTCAAACACCTTTCTCACCAGAGAAAAACCATTGCTGTGAACACCAGAGGAAGCTATTCCGATTAATACATCACCAGCTTTTATGTCTGTACCGGAAACCAGATTCTTCTCATCTACGACTCCTACTGCAAAACCTGCCAGATCATACTCGTCTTCCGGATAAAAACCAGGCATCTCAGCAGTCTCTCCTCCGATCAGTGCAGCGCCTGCCTGCCTGCAGCCTTCAGCCACACCGCTGACGATTTCTGCAATCTTTTCCGGATAATTCTTTCCACATGCAATATAATCAAGGAAAAACAGCGGTTCACCGCCTGCACAGGCAATATCATTGACGCACATGGCTACACAGTCGATTCCTACCGTATTATGCTGATCCATAAGAAATGCAAGTTTCAGTTTCGTTCCTACTCCGTCTGTTCCTGATACAAGAGTCGGCTTCTCCATATCTTTAAAAGCAGACATGGAAAATGCTCCTGAAAACCCGCCAAGTCCGCCAAGTACTTCCGGTCTCATCGTTTCCTGCACATGCTTTTTCATCAATTCAACTGATTTGTATCCAGCTTCAATATCTACTCCGGCATTCTTATAATCCATCTTATTTTCCTCCGCTTTTAAAATCCTATTTATTCATCTGTGACAGATATTCCCGATAGCCGATCTGTTCCAGCTTTTCTGCTTTTTTCACTACATCATTCTTTAGGTTCTCTGAGTATTCCTTCAGTCTTTTGAGAAGTTCCTCGTCGCCTGCAGCCAATATCTTTGCTGCCAGAATTCCCGCATTGGTACCGCCATTAATAGCCACGGTTGCAACCGGAATACCGGAAGGCATCTGAACGATGGAATAAAGGGAATCAACGCCTCCAAGATCAGAGGTTTTCATCGGAATCCCAATGACGGGCATTGGAAATAATGCAGCACACATTCCCGGAAGATGAGCCGCTTTTCCTGCTCCGGCGATTATGACTTTAATGCCTCTGGCTTCTGCTGTTTTTGCATATTCAAAAAATATATCTGGTTCCCTGTGTGCGGAAATGACGGTTATTTCAAATTCTACACCCAGCTTTTCCAGAACCTCCGCAGCTTGTGCCATAACAGGCATATCTGAATCACTTCCCATAACAATTGATACGTTTGCCATAGTAATTTCTCCTTTTCCTCTTCCATTCGTGTATTATTCATTATTAAGAGTAATGCCATTAATAAGTATATCTAATAATTAACTCTAATTAATTAATCATTACTTATTAAGTATAATACTAGCTTTTCTCTGCGCCGTCAATAATTTTCTTCATATTTTTAAGTATGCCCTGTAATTCAAAAAAACAGGCGCAAAAAGCCGGAGAGAATCCACATCCTCCGGCTTTTACACCTGTTATGTATTTAATACTTGCTGTTTTTATAAGTGGATGAATCTTCAAAATAAACCGGATCGATTGGTACCGGTATAGGATCTGATTCTTCGTTGTATACAGAAATCTCATCCTCATCCGATCCAACCACTGCAGTATTTAACGGCAAGCTGCTTTGCTTGGTATTTCCATTGTAAACCTTAAATTGCTCAACCAGACCTTTCATAATCTGTGCCTGACCTGACAATTCTTCACTGGCAGCTGCACTTTGTTCTGCTGTGGCA
The DNA here is from genome assembly GCF_033342255.1 of Clostridium boliviensis. Classification (NCBI taxonomy): domain Bacteria; kingdom Bacillati; phylum Bacillota; class Clostridia; order Eubacteriales; family Clostridiaceae; genus Clostridium; species Clostridium boliviensis. The sequence continues at coordinate 229,849 of NZ_JAWONS010000099.1, read as the reverse complement.
GAAGTCGTCTGAACAACGCTTGAGATCTGATCAATTCCTAACGTAACCTGATTTACAGCAACTGCCTGCTTATCAGAAGCTACAGCGATCTCTTCTATAATATTGTTAATGTGGCGGGTGCCTTCCACAACATCCTGCATTGCTTTGGCTGTCTCTGCTGTGATCCTGTTTCCGTTCTCCACTGCCTGTAAACTTTCTTCGATCAGAATTGTAGTATTCTTCGCCGCTTCTCCTGACTTGCTTGCCAGATTGCGAACTTCATCGGCTACCACTGCGAACCCTTTTCCGGCTTCGCCCGCCCGTGCAGCTTCCACTGCAGCATTTAATGCAAGAATATTGGTCTGGAATGCAATATCTTCAATGGTTCTGATGATCTTACCAATCTCACTGGATTTGGTATTAATCTCAGTCATTGCCTGATTCATCTCCATCATCTTCTGATTGCTCTTTGTTACATTATGTGCGGCTTCTTCTGATCTCATCCGCGCTTCTTTTGCATTCTCCGCATTTTTATTGATCTGATTGGAAATATCATTAATTGTTGCTGCCAGCTCCTGAATGGAGGAAGCCTGCTCCGTCGCACCCTGGGACAGTGCCTGGGCTCCTGAGGATACCTGCTCAGAACCATTGGCAACCAGATCTGCCGACTCATTAATACGGGAAAGGGCATTACTTAAGTTATCCCTTATATTCCTTATGGCCAGTAAAATAGGCTCATAGTCCAGAATATACTTTTCACTGTCCTTTGAGACAACTGTAAAATCTCCAGCTGCCATGGAACCTAAAATATAAATGATATCGTCAATAATACTTCCGATATTGGATATAGTGGAACGCATACTGTCGCCAAGACCGCCCAGTTCATCCTTTGACTGATACCCCAGTTCCACGTGGAGACTGCCTTTTGACATCTCTGCAGCCGCCTTTTCAATCTCTTTTACCGGCACAACTATACTTCTTGTCATATATATAGCAAGAACGATGGTCGCTGCTGCCCCGATAATCTGAAACAGTATGACAATTACTTCCGCTATACCCATATCAGTCTGTGATCTGGAAAAATCATTGGCTGCATTCTGTTTCGCTGTATCACTGATCTTAATAAGATCTGACTGGATCTGATTAAAATTCGGCTCCAGCGAATCGAAGAAAATCTCAGTAGCCTGTCTGGTCTTATTTTCTTTTGCCAGAGTGAACACTTTATCTTTAAAGGGTTCCGTATCGCTTAAGGTCTTTTCTATGCTGTCGACTATGGCTTTGTCCCCTTTATAATGTTCCTTCAAAAATTGTACATTTTCTTTTAATTTATTAAAATCTGCTTCGGACTCATCAATATATTTAGCCCTGGTATTCAAATCCAGACTCATGGTTGCATATCCCACATTCTTTGCGGCTGACTGAATATTCTGTCTCATCTCCACAGTGAGCATCGATACCTGATGTCCGTTATTATAAAATTCAACAAATCTGGAATTATTCCCTATTAAACTGTACAGGGAAATACATGATACAACTAAAAACAAAATAAAAACAACTCCAAAAGAGACAGTAATTCTTTTGCCAATCTTTAAATTCTTCATCTGGTATCCTCCATTTAGCTCTTTTGTAAAATTCCCACTCCGTTATAAATTATCGGCTGTTTTTAATATTTCTTAATGGTTCTCACTGAAATACTAAAGTTTTAAAGCCTTAAGTTGAGAAAAGGGCAGGTTTAATTCTTCTGTACCTTTTAATATGAACTTCCCATCCTCTATGATCCTGGTGCGTTTTCCATCTGCACAAACCGCTTCTATCCTGCCAAGTTCTGCATAAGGTATGGTAATGTCCGTATGACAGTTGAAATATGCCTTTGATGCATCCTCTTTGCGCAGAGCAGATATCTCATTTTCCTTGGCAATAATCTCCTTGCCATTGGGATTATAGAATCTGCTGTCTTCCGACCAGCTGTAGCACGTATCTCCAACTGCAAAATGAGGTCCCATTTTCTCTACGATTAAGATAGGCAGCTTATCAAGAATATCGAATTTTCTGGCCATGGCGTAGGCAGTTGTATTGGTTCCGATCGCAAACTCTCCCATAGGAAGTGTGTCATGGTTCTTTAAAATCACCTGCCTGATCAGTTCTTTTCCTTCCTTGGGATCTTCAAAATTACTGCAGGAATAGTCTTTAATCATGCCGTTTTCAAAAGTCATAGACAGATCCTTAAACTGAAAATCTGTAATATAAACGGTGCTGACTTCAAGAACTCCATTGGTCCCGGAAAGTCTGGGTGACGTAAATACTTCTCCAAGAGGAATGTTTACATCTGCCACACAGTTTTCAAAATTCGTTTCTTTTTCCTTATCTTTTAAAGAGTGAAGCGCAACCGTTAAGTGTGTCTTATTCGCTCCTTTTCCCGTAATTTCCACATACTCGGCCTCATCCAGTGCATCGATAATCGTCTGCTGCAAGCCTTTGTACTTTTCATAATCAAGGGTATTAATGGAAATCGTCTCGTTAAATATCTCCTCGAAATTATCGCCGATCTCCGGAACCGGGAATGCAATGATGGTAAAGCTTGTCTCATCTCCCGGAATATATTGATTGGATATTTCAGCATTCTCTCCTGCCATCTCAACAGCCAGCTTCTCCTGCCTGGAATCAAGGCGGTTTGCTTCCTGCTTATTAACCGGATGAAATCCTTCTCTTCCAAAGGTTTCTATGACAGCGGGCCCTGCGTAGCCGGCAGCCAGGTCTTTATACGTTTCATAGGCAACTTTCAGTACAGACGCTTTTCTGTCCTTAAATGCCTTGTTCATATAAATGGCATCATCATAACGGTGATCATAATCATACTGACGGTTGGGGGATTGGCTGTAATAGCCTGATTTTCGTCCGGCATTGGTATTCACTGCCCAGACAGCTGCGCGGCATAAAATTACCTGAAGTCCCATCTTATCAAAATTCTCCATGGCATATTTGACCATGCGCTCAAAACCAACCTCATAACGGATCTGGACAGCATTCTTCTTTGATATATCCCTGCCCATCACCTCAAACCCTTTTTTATATCCTTCCGTATAGGTATCCGCCATCAGACGAACCGTCTCTTCCGGAAGAGAGTTTAAATATCGCGCAACCTGACATTCGGATTCAGAGATATATTCACCAAAACGGTAAAGATAGCGAAGATCCGTCAAGTCGCTGTCACGAATAATGTCTGCAGCAAAGGAAAGGGAAGGATCCAGTACCTCTCTGATGCGGTAGGTAATTGTATGATCGGTATAATCACTGACGAACCAGTAAATCACCTCTTTTACAGACGACTCCTCTGGTACTCCTTCCTCAAACATGTTATAGATTTCTATTAACGTTTCATTTAGAATGGTGATATCTGTCAGCCTGCTTTCATGTACGAAAACAATATCACCTCTGATTTCCTTATAAAGGTAACAAAGGAGCTGGCCAATACCATCGCCCAGTTTTTTTACTGCATAAGCCGGATTTGCATAACTTGTTTCATAAGACTCCGGAAGAATGTCTTCATAAAATTTATGGTTCCATTCTTTTAATTCAGTTAAAGAAGCGGAGTTTTGTCTGCCTTCCTTCAAAAAATCAAGGTACTCACCCATGAGACAGATAAATGATGCAGTCCTTGTAAAATAATCACGAAATGGCTCAGACACTGTCTGTTCCTCAGACATCTGGCTGACCCGTTCCATAGACAGAAGGAAACGTTCCATGATTCCCTCATTTTCCTGTTCAAACATCTTTGTATATTCCATATTTTACCCCCTTATGCCAATAATTAGAAGAACTGTCCAGAAAATTACCAGTATGACACTGATGCAGATTCCAATCTTAGACAGTATGTATTTTTTCTCTTTCTCAAAAAATGACAGAACACCATAAAACAGGGAAAAAGCGGAAATCAGCATGCTGCAAAAGCAGACAGCCGCAACATTTAACTGCGCCTGTCCGGCAGTTACTGCAGCGCTGGATATTCCAAGAACCCCCAAAACCAGTGCTCCTAAAGCCAGTCCCAACGATAAAAAACTTTTTTTTGCAAAAGGTTTTCTAATGTAGGATACTTTTTTTTGTTTTCCCACGCCTCATCCTCCTTATTCTTATGTGTTGTATTATTTTATACAGGAGATACCCAAGCATCCCTCCCAGCGAATTTAAGATCATATCATCTACGTCAAAACTGCCTACCTTGAAGATCAACTGGGTGGTTTCAATGCAAAGGCTGAATAGTAAACTAAGCAGCATTGTATTGAAAAAACGGCGGCTCCTGCGGCTGATTACCGGAAGAAAGAAACCAAAGGGCATGAAGCCTGCTATGTTCCCAACGATATTTAAGAGGAAGGACCAGAATCCAACTACGTGGCGGTACACGATAAAACGTCTAATTTCCTTAAACGGAACAAGATTATAAGCATAATCCTCCCGTATATGACCGCCTCTTCCAAAATAATCTGAGAAAAACAGAAAATACGTCAAAAAGATCAGGTAAATTATGAAAATCACCCAACCAAACTTCTGCCGTTTCGTCGCATCTTTAATCATAACAGCTCCATCTTTATCATGAAAAGAGATGTCTGCCAGGAAGCTATTCCTGACAGCCTCTCCTGATAACGGTTAAAATGTAATTTCAGATTTTCTTTTCAGCAATATTGCTCCATTAATAATTGATATGATTCCTGCGGTAAGTCCGATTGCAGTCACGATAATTCCAACAACTATATTTAATGCACCTGCATTTCTCATGGTTTTATAAACTCTTTCCATATCCCGTTCTCCTTATTTTACGCCATAAACTTCGTAATAATCATCAATCGCTTCTTTTAATGTGTCATCAATCAATACGTTTCCTTTATATTTCCGGTTGTAAAGATGTTCAATCACTTCTGCCATGGACACAATTGCATCTGCCGGAAATCCATACTTTTCCTGGATTTCTGAAAGTGCACTCTGTTCTCCTTTCCCCTTCTCCATTCGGTTTAGGGATACCATAAGACCCAGAATCGTCACATCGCCCTGTGCCTTGATAATCGGAAAGGTTTCCTCAATAGACTTACCGGATGTGGTCACATCTTCTATAATAACAACTCTGTCACCATCGTTAATGGGACTTCCAAGAAGAATTCCAGCGTCTCCGCCATGATCTTTCTCTTCTTTTCTGTTGGAACAGTATTTTATCTCTTTTCCGTACAACTCATGAAAGGCAATTGCAGTTGTAACACTTAAAGGAATTCCTTTGTAAGCCGGTCCAAACAGCACATCAAACTCAGTTCCAAACTTATCATGAATCGCTTTTGCATAATATTCTCCCAGCTTCTTTAACTGTGCTCCTGTTACATAAGAACCGGCATTCATAAAGAATGGGGATTTTCTTCCGCTTTTCAATGTAAAAGTTCCAAATTTCAGGACATTACTGTCCACCATAAATTCAATAAACTCCTGCTTATACTGTTCCATTTTGCTGTCCTCTCTATTCAAAAATCTATCCGTTACCGCACTGCACCGATTAGTTTGTAAATGTCATCTACCTGATGTTTTTTCATATAGTCCTCAATACCCTGAATGACTTCCACTGTTGCATAGGGGTTCACAAAATTTGCCGTTCCTACACAAACCGCTGTTGCTCCGGCAAGAATAAATTCCAAAGCATCCTCAGCAGTCATGATACCGCCCATTCCAATAATCGGAATCTTCACTGCACATGCAGCCTGGTAAACCATGCGTACTGCTACCGGCTTAACTGCAGGTCCGGATAACCCGCCTGTCTTATTGGCAACGGCAAATGTCCGGCGGTTCACATCAATCTTCATTCCTGTCAGCGTATTAATCATAGACAGCACATCTGCTCCGCCAGCTTCCGCAGCTTTTGCCATAACGGTAATATCTGTCACATTGGGACTGAGTTTCATAATGACCGGCTGCCTGGCATACTTTTTAACCTCTCTTGTTATGGCCTCTACTGCTTTAGGATCCTGGCCAAACGCAATTCCACCCTCTTTTACGTTAGGGCAGGAGATGTTAATCTCCAGCATGTCTACCGGTTCATGAGAAAGGCGCTCCACCACTTCAATATAATCTTCCGTCGTTTTACCACACACATTAACAATGATTTTGGTATTGAATTGTTTTAAGAAAGGAATATCCCGCTCAACAAACACATCCATACCAGGATTTTGAAGTCCGATGGCATTAATCATTCCACCATAGGTTTCTGCAATTCTGGGAGTCGGGTTCCCTGCCCAGGGAATGTTGGCCACTCCTTTTGTGACAACGGCTCCCAACCGGTTTAAATCCACAAATTCACTGTATTCTTCGCCGGAACCAAAGGTACCTGAGGCAGTCATAACAGGATTGTCCAATTCCACACCTGCAAGATTTACTTTCATATTCATCTAGAATTCAACCTCCTCAGCCTTAAATACCGGACCGTCTTTGCAGACTCTTTTATTATGAACCATGGAATGACCATCTCTCTCACTGCTTTTGCATACACAGGCAAGACATGCACCGATTCCGCATGCCATCTTTTCCTCCAGTGACAGATAACATTCGATATGATGCTCCAGTGCATATGCCTGTATGGACTTTAACATAGGAGTCGGACCGCATGCAAAAATCACATCGCTTTGTAAGCCATGTTCACTGATTGCATCCATTACATTGCCCTTGGTTCCGGCAATTCCGGTTTCTGTGGCAAGAAATGTATCTCCATAAGGAAGAAATTCTTCATTTAAAAACAGCTCGTCCCTGTATCCCAAAACCATCTGTCTGGTGCAGGTGAGATGTTTAGCCAGTTCCAGCATAGGGGGAATTCCAATACCACCGCCGATTAACAGTGCCCGCTTTCCCGGCAAGCCTGCTTCCAGAGGGAATCCATTCCCTAACGGCCCCAGGACATGAATCCGGCTGCCTGTCTTATAATGGGAAAATTCTTCAGTTCCTCCGCCTGCTATGCGGTATACAATTCTTAAAAGACCCTTATCCCGATTGGCTTCACAGATACTGATCGGACGAGGCAGCAGCTTTGAGCTGTCTTTTGTATACACCGAAATAAACTGCCCCGGTACTGTCTGGTCCGTAATTTCCTTCGCATCGATCCACATGCTGAATACACCGTCTGCAAGCCTCTCCTGGCTGGCAACTGCTGCTTCGATTTTAATTTTTCCCATGATTCCTCCCTATAACACCCGGTTAATGTCAGAAACCATATCGATCACAGCCTGTCTGGACGCTTCACCAAAACGTTCCGGACCGAATTTTTTATATGCTTCCTGCTTATAAGCTGCAATAATTCCTCTGGAGGAATTCACAATCGCACCAAGACCGTCCTCATTAAAACATGGTTTTAAATCCTCAGCAGTTCCTCCCTGTGCTCCGTATCCTGGTACAAGGAAATAGGTAGTCGGCATCATCTTTCTTAAAACAGCGCTCATCTCAGGATAGGTAGCGCCTACCACTGCACCAATGTTGCTGTATGTTCCATCCATACAGTCCGCGCCCCATTCCACGACTTTTTTAGCAACGTGTTCATAAAGCGGGGCTCCGTCTATCAGGCGGTCCTGGAATTCTCCGCTGGACGGATTGGAGGTTTTAACAAGAACAAAAAGTCCCTTGTCCTCGGCTTTGCATACGTCTGCAAAGGGCGCAATACCGTCTGTTCCAAGATAAGGGTTGACGGTAAGAAAATCTGTGTAAAACGCCGGAATACTCTTAGAGCCCACCTTTACTTTACCAATATGAGCCGCAGCATAAGCAGCAGATGTGGAACCAATATCCCCTCTCTTCCCATCTGCTATAACAAGAAGGCCTTTCTCCCGGCAGTATTTAACCGTTCTGTCGTATGTCTTTAAGCCTTCAATTCCAAACTGTTCATACATGGCAAGCTGCGGTTTGACAGAGGGAATCAGATCATAAACATGATCCACAATTTCTTTATTGAACTGCCAGATTGCTTCTGCAGCTCCCTCTAATGTCTCACCCAGTTCATGATATGCCTTCTTTGTAACGTGATCGGGAATGTAGCTTAGCATTGGATCAAGTCCCACACAAACCGGTGCATTTGTTTTTTGAATTCTGTCAATTAACTGCCTGATCATGTTTTCCTCCTCGGTTCTCTTCGCCCTTATTTTTCTCTATTCTTACCAATTCTATCATAAGAAGGAAATGGCTTCAAGCCTTTTGCCAAACTGATCATAAAAATCCTTTTCATTCTCATAGGGGGTAAAATAGAATGTTTTCAGAACATTCATGCTCACCTGACTGGTAAATCCCGGATCATTCTTTCTTATTATTTCCTGTTCTGCCTTTATTAAGAAATCGTGCCAGTCCGCCACAAATTTATCATAACGCTTTCCGTCTGGATTGTCCAACCAGCTTCGGACCTTTATCTTAGTTCTGTTCTTCTTCGGACATTCATATATCTGAAGAAAGTACCCGATCCCCTCATCCGTGTAAATTCTTCCAAGGGGAAAGAGGCGGCAGTTACCAGGACGGAAGGAATGTATGCTGCACCTTCCCTGGCGGTCTAAAAATCCGCATGATTCACTCTCTCCTGCCATACGGATATTTGGCAGTACAATTCCGTCCACAACATTTAATTCCACTTTATCCTCAAGCAAGGCTTCCAACGTACAGCCAAGCCCCACGGTGAGCCGGTACACATCAAGTGGGTCAAGCACGATGGACGTCCCCATTCCGCTGCAGCAGACAGAGCAGCCCTCACAGTCTTTGCAATCCGCTTTTACCATGTCATTTAAGTCATATATTTTCCCGTCTGATATCTCTTTTATATCAATTTCCCGCTTCATGAATTCACCCTCACTTACCCTTAATAAACAAACAGTGCCATTCTATCATTATTTTCCGCCAGAATAAAGTCTTAATGCGAAAAAAGAGAAGATTTTATATCACACATCTTCTCTTTGGTCCTGTCATGAAGCATTTTCATAACTTATATTCTTTTAAATATGCAGTAGCAACATACGCACCGCTTTTATATGATTTTTTTTCCATGGCCTTATCCGCTTCCAGGCTGACATTCATCCACATCTCTTCTGCAGCAATGGACAGATGGGAAAGCATGACGCCAACACTGATCTCCCGCAAAGAGACCAGATATGGAGATGGCAAAAATTCTCTGCAGGAAAAAATATAGATTTTATCATGATAAACGATAAATCTCCAGGGCTGGGTATTCATAATGGAAGGAGCCAGCCGTACCGCCTTTAAAATGTTCTTTACAGATTCACCTGCTTCTTCTTTAAACACGCACAATTCCTTTAAAGGAAGGCGCTTTGCTGTTGCAGGATCGCGGTAAAGCAGTGTCTTTGGATACCCAAATGCAATGGCCAGCACCTGTTTCAACCCAGGCGGCGCCGGTTTTGCACTCTTTGCATTAGCAAGATAACAGGTTCCAAGCCCCTTACCTGTCATATACAGCAGAACAGGTTCCATAATATATCCGGCATTGGAAAGATATCCTTCCTTCTCCTCAGAGTAAAGGACCAGATAATAAGGAGCTTCTACCTTCCATAACCCTTTTAACGGCAGTTCCTCTTGTAAACCATCACATATCTCAATCTTTACCTGAATGTCGCCGTATAACCTTGATACACAATTTCCAAAATATAAGATATCCCGCTTCAGCTGTTCCGGTACCGGCTCTTTCTTATATTTTTTAATCGATCTTCTCTTAAATATCATCTGATACAGATTCATACCTGCTCCCCCTCTCCTCTACCCGGAAACCAGTCCTAAATAAGCCTTTTCATTTCTTCCAAAAGGCCTGAAAATACCAAAAGAGCGTCTTTTACCGGCTCCGCTGTGGACATATCAACGCCGCACAGTTTTAAAAGTTCAACAGGAGGCATGGAACAACCGCCGCTCAAAAATTCATAATACCCCTTTACAGTCTTTTCATCCCCGGCTAAAATTCTGCTGCTGATAGCCACCGCAGCCGAGAATCCGGTAGCATACTGGTAAACGTAAAACGGTGTGTAAAAATGTGGAATCCTGGACCACTCATAATCAATTTCCGGATCCACAACCATATCCGGGCCAAAATATTCCTCATTCAGCTGGTGGTACATTTTGCACAGTGTCTCCGACGTTAACGCTTCTCCCCTGGCCGCAAGGCGGTGAGCCTTGTCTTCAAATTCCGCAAACATGGCCTGACGATAGAGAGTACCGCGGAAGCTGTCCATAAAATGATTGAGTAAATATGCCCGTTCCTTTTTATCCTCAGTGATCTCTAAAAGATGACGGATCAGGAGTGCCTCATTACAGGTACTGGCAACCTCAGCAACAAATATCTTATAACCAGCGTCCATATAAGTTTGATTTTTATCAGAGAACCAGCTGTGCAGCGCATGCCCCATCTCATGGGCAAGAGTAAATACACTGTCAAGGGTTCCGTTAAAATTCAAAAGTACATAAGGGTGAACTCCGTACACCCCCCAGGAGTACGCACCGCTGCGCTTTCCTTCATTCTCATACACATCAATCCAGCGTTTTTCAAAACCTTCCTTTAAAAGAGCAAGATAATGGTCTCCCAATGGTCTTAACCCTTCAAGTACCATGGTTTTGGCATCCTCAAAGGAGATTTTCCGTTCTTCCCCGGATACCATGGGTACATAAAGGTCATACATATGAAGAGATTCTGCTCCCAGTGCCTTCTTCCTCATCGACACATATTCATGAAGATAAGGAAGTCCGTCATGAACCGCCTGAATCAGATTATCATAAACCTCCTCTGAGACCTCATTCTCTGCCAGTGAATGCGCTCTGGCAGAAGAATAATTCCTTGCCTTTGCGTAGAATGCAGCCCGTTTCACATTGGAAGAAAATGTGGCAGCCAGAGTGTTATCAAACTGTTTATAAACCCCGTAGAGACCGTAGAATGCGGATTTACGCACTTCTCTGTCCTGTTTTTCCATCAATGCAACGTAATTGCCATGGGTAATTTTAACAGGTTTCCCCTTCTCATCATTGATTTCAGGAAATTTCACATCTGCATTATTAAACATATTAAAAATTTCCGAGGAACCGGAAGTCGCTTCCATGGAGTTTGCCAGCAGCGCTTCCATAGCCGCCGGCAGCGTATGCTCCTTCTTTTTTAATATGATTTCCAGAGTACGGTCATAGCGTTTCAAAGCAGGTACAGTTTCCCGGTATTCTTTTAACAGGTTTTCCGGTATTGTTAAAATCCCGGGAACAATATAGGAGGACAGTCCTGCAGCCTGATAAGACAGCGCCCTTGCCCTTGAAGATAATCCCTGATACTTTGCATTTCCAGTATCTTCGTCTGATTTCTGTCTTGCATACACGAATAAAGTCTCAATCTTTAATGATATCTCTTCATCAAAATTAAGACAGGAAAAAAGCATCTCGCCGGAATCAGCCAGATGTTCTTCGTATGTCTTATAACCTGAAAGCGAGCCCTCTGTTTCATTAAATAAATCTTCCCAGGCCTCATCTGATGGCAGTATATCCTCCAGATTCCAGGTGTCGCAAACTGGTATTTCTTCTCTTTTTTTCAATTTCATCCCTCCAACTGCTTTCCATGTGTTTATTCTATCACCCATATTTCAAAGAAACAATCAGCAATATGGAAAATATTTGATTGAATTTTACTATTTTCTTGTATTATACTATACGAAAACAAAACAGGAGCAAAACCATGAAGCTTATCAAAACTAGTGCCCCGGATCGTTTGCAGACAAATGATCTTAATATTTTGCAGGAGACCTGTAATAATACGGATCATATCTCTTTTACTTTCCCCCTTGAAGAGGACTGCATCTGCTGTTTATTATATGAAAATGACTGCCTCCTATCCGCCCTTATCGCTTTTTTTACCGATCCTGATACCATGGAATGCTATGGCTTAACACTTCCCGGAGAACGGCAGAAAGGCTATTTCACCATGCTTCTTGACGAACTGACAAACGATTATCCTGACAGCGATTTAATCTTTCCTGTCTATGAGAACTGGCAGGATGGCATCAAAACTTTACAGGCTATGGAGGCTTCTTTCTGTTACAGGGAATATTTTATGGAATGCTCCAGGCCACGGCCAGATAAACCCGTAGTAACCGGTCTTACCATCTCTTATCAAACTTGCAAAGACCAGATTAACTATGAGTTTTACAAAGATCAGAAAGCGGTTGGGAAATGCTTTCTACTCATTCAGGGAAAAAAAGCTTATTTCTATGGATTTGAAATTTCTGAACCACTGCGGGGACAGGGTCTTGGAACTGCCTGCATGCAGCTGTTCTTAAAAACATATTGTTCTCTTCCGTCAGATTTAAGAAAAGATACGATCTATCTGCAGGTTTCCGGCGATAACCTTGCGGCTGTTGCCCTGTATAAGAAAGCAGGTTTTCAGATAACAGACAGCCTGTCCTACTATCTGTACTGACCGTTAACGCATCTCTCTGATCATACAGTACTGTTTTAGATGAAAATGCTTTTCTACCACTCCGAAAAGTCTGAAGCCGAAATGTTCATAAAAACTGACATTACTTTGTTTATGCGTTTCCAGCGATATCATCAGGTGATTCCTGTCTGCGAATTCTATGGCTTCTTTCAGCAGACAGGCTGATATCCCGTGATGCTGCATGCTCGGTCTCACTGCCAGATAAATGATATGAAGACGCTCCTCCTGATGAAGCTGGTCCGTCCATCTGGAATTTAAATAATCCCTGCCCTGTAAAAAGTTCCAGAACGTCTTTAACGACCTGTCTTCCCTGATCAGATAACTGTCTGTTTTTAAAGTCGCTGCTGCCTCCGCCAGATAATACTGTACTGGATTGTATACTTCCGATTCGTCATCCACAACCATAATTCCATTTATATCCGGACAGTCCGCATATATCTCACAGGTCTCAAAAAATTCTTCCATATCACATTCAAATAATTCAGGGAGAAGACGTCTCCTCTTATCTTCGTCAGGAATCAGATTGCAATATAGAGGGTCCCCTTCAAAACATTCTGTCAACAGCTGCTTTAATTTCTCAATATCCTTTTTCTCTACCCGGTACAATCGGTCACTTTCCATAATTATGAGCCTCTTTTTTTTATCTTTTTCACGGTGATTGTAGCACAATACTTCTTAAGCTTCAATCCATTTTAAAAGATATTACTCCTTGCTTCCTTGCTTGTATTTATCCTGTTATTATTATATAATAAGAATGATAAAATGGTACCGCAAATACAAGAGAGGGGCATACAATAAATGATGGATGTTAAAAAGTTTATTGATCTGAAAGCATTGCAGTCGATACAGGACCAGTTTTCAGAAGCGACAGGGTTAGCAGCAATCGCGGTGGACACACAGGGGAATTATATTACAGAAGGCAGTAATTTCACTGATTTTTGTATGAAGTATACAAGGAACAGTGAAGAGGGAATAAAGCGGTGTGAGAAATGTGACCGGGAAGGAAATGGAACTTATTTCTGTCACGCAGGACTGATTGATTTTTCTTCTGACATTGTCATCAAAGGGGAGAAGGTTGGGTCGATTATCGGAGGACAGGTTTTAGCCGGACCGCCCGATGAAGAAAAGTTTCGTTCTATCGCCAGAGAATTAGGTATCGATGAAAATGAATATATTAATGCCCTAAGAAAAGTGCCGGTACGATCGGAAGCAGCAATTAAAGCTTCCGCACAGATGCTAGGCAGTATTGTCAATCAATTAGTAAATCTGGAATACATACAGGCAATCTCCGGAAAAAGAGACAGCATACTGGATTCAGAGATCGATAGTATTAAAAACTCTTTAAACGAAGTGACAGCCAAAACCCACGACTTACAAAAGGTGGCGTCAATGGAGAATATCCTATCCATTAATGCTTCCATTGAAGCGGCCAGAGCTGGAGATGCAGGAGTTGGATTTGCTGTTGTAGCAAGAGAATTCGGTGAAATCTCCAAAAACTCCGGTGAAGTCTATGAGCGCATCCATGAGCTGGTGGACAAGATCCAGAATTCCGTCCGGAATTTAACTGAGGTTGTCTGAGAATTTCTGCTGTTCTACATAAAAAGGGCTTGTTCCGGTCTCCGGTTCAAGCCCTTCCCGATTCTATTCATCCCAGTTATGATAAGTCGCCTGTACATCGTCTTCCGCATCCAGAAGATCCAGAATCCTGTTCATCTTCTTCAAAGAATCCTCATCCGTCAGCTCCACCCATGTCTGGGGAATCATGGTAACTTCCGCCTGCATCATAGGAATCTTAGCTGCTTCCAATGCTTCACGTACACTGCTGAATTCCTCCGGTGCAGTGAGAACTTCATAGCTGTCCTCTTCCTCAGAAAAATCTTCTGCGCCAGCATCCAGAGCAACCATCATAAGTTCATCTGCATCCATATCACACTCTTCTTTATCTATAATGATCTGGCCCTTCTTATCAAACATGAAAGATACACAGCCTGGGGTACCAACATTTCCGCCGCCTTTTGTAAAAGCGTTTTTTACATTGGCTGCTGTCCGGTTTTTATTGTCTGTAAGAGTATCTACGATGATCGCTACCCCGTTGGGACCGTATCCTTCGTATGTAATTGTCTCATAGTTTACAGAACCAGCATCTCCAGCCGCTTTTTTAATACCACGTTCAATGGTGTCATTGGGCATGTTATTGGCTTTCGCTTTTGCTACTATATCACGCAGCCTACTGTTGTTTGCAGGGTCTGGTCCGCCTTCCTTAACCGCTACTGCCAGTTCTCTTCCGATTACAGTAAATATCTTACCTTTTGCAGCATCGTTTCTCTCTTTTTTGTGCTTAATATTTGCGAACTTTGAATGTCCTGACATTGATTCAAACACTCCTTTTCTTTCTCTATTTCTTCCTATTTCAATCAAAAATAACATCTTTTCTATTCTATCACTATTTATTTCATCTTGCAAGAAAAAACAATACACAGCCACCAAACCCCTTCCGTCCTGTAACGAAAAAGCCATGGCAGCTGTGCGCATTATGATTCTTTTTCAGAGTCTTTTAACTCCAGTTCCATCTTTCTGACCGTTTTTTCTTCATCAGCAGTCGTCTCGGAATCTTCCTTCCAGACCCGTAAGGTCTGGATCATCTTGTTTTCCACCTGAAGAATCTTAAAACGGTACCCCTTTATGGAAACTTCCCATTCCTCCCCTTCCTGGGGAATCCGGTCCAGCCTGGATATCAGCAGACCATTTATTGTATCATAGGATTCATAATCTTCCTCATCGAATTCAATATTTAACGTCCGTTCCACATCTTCTAGTGTAGTCATGCCATTCATAATGTATGAGCCGTCATCGGATGGCACAATATATTCCTCATCCATATCATACTCATCAAGGATATTGCCCACGATCTCTTCCAGAATATCTTCCATCGTAACAATCCCTGATGTCTGCCCATATTCATCAACTACAATTACCATGTGGATCTTTCTGGACTGCATCTCTTTAAAAAGTGTATCAAGATTCCTAGTTTCCGGAATAAAATGAGCTTCTCTTAAAAGACCTTCAATCTCCCACAGCTGACGGCTGTTATTCTCTTCTATCTCTGCTGCAATCAATGCATCCTTCATGTGAAGAATACCAATGATATCATCTACATCTTTTTTATAAACCGGATACCTGGAATTATACCCTTCTGTCAGGATAAACTTAACCGCCTCTTTCAGAGTGATGTCACCATCTAAGGAAACCAGATTCTTTCTGTGAGTCATGACATCTGCAGCTTCCTTATCATTGAGTTCAAAGATGTTGGTTATCATCTCAGCTTCTCTGGCTTCTAAAACCCCTTGCTCATGCCCCTCGTTTACCATGGACATAATGTCTTCTTCTGTTACGTTCTCACTGTCTGATGCCATATCAATGCCCATCATCTTAAGAACTAAGAAAGCAATCAGGTTTGCAACCCACGCAAATGGGATTAAAGGGATCATAATGAAGGTTACTGCAGGAAGCATCCGGTAACCCCACTTTTCAGGGTTTTCCGCTGCACAGCGCTTTGGAATAATAATGCCGAAGCTGATCAGCAGTATAATCAGCAGAGCCCCTACAAGGAAAAGACTAAATAAGGATATCCACCGATTGGGACCATCGCTTCCCCTGCTTAATATTGTTTCCAGCTGTATCCCAAACTGTCCTAATACAAACGCACCTGTCACCATTCCAATTAAGTTGGTGGTTATCTGAATGGTGTTTACAAATCTGGTCGGTCTGTTAACAATATGCAGCAGCTTTCCGGCCTTCTCGCTGCCCTCTTCCATCTGATGTTCCAGTTCTGTCGTATTTACATTCTGAATTGCTGCACCAAATCCATAAAAAATTGCATCCAATACGATAAAAGCAATAAAAATAATCACGCGTATAAGCGGATTGCCATCGTCCATCTGAAAAATCTACTCCTTTTGTTCATTTTCTTTCGTATTTTTTCTCACAACTATTTAAGAATATACCATTTTATCAGCATTCCGTCAATGGTGAACTATGTATTCAGTTCTAAGCTGACTCTTAATGCACAGTCCACTTCCTGCTGCAGCTGCTCATCAATATGGCAGATCTTCTCTTTGAGTCTCTGCTTATCAATGGTCCGCAGCTGTTCCAAAAGGATTACAGAATCCTTAATCATATCGCACTTTTTTGTATCCAGTTCCACATGGGTAGGCAGTTTTGCCTTGTTCATTCTTGAGGTAATTGCTGCACAGATCACAGTGGGACTGTGCTTATTACCAATGTCATTCTGTATAATAAGAACCGGGCGTATCCCGCCCTGTTCAGATCCTACTACCGGTCTTAAATCGGCATAATAAATGTCTCCACGTCTTATAATCACATTCTCCACACTCCGTCAATTTATTTAAGTCTATTATTGACCTATTATGACTCGTGTATTCACTTAAGTTTTTCCGCCGCATACCTTATCATATGATATGGACATGGAGTTGGTTATTACACCTTTAAAAAGTCGCTGTAAAAATCGTTAAAATAATCTTTGGTCCCCACCACTTCTTTGTTCGCCAAATAGACCCTGGGTACCCGTTTGGTGATATCACACAGTATTTCGTAATGAAAACCACCACATTGCTCGGCCAATTCTTCCACCGTAATCTGCTCATTCCCCTGTGTTCCAACCAATACCACCTCATCCTCTTCTTCTGCTCCCTGAATGGATGAGATATCAACCATAAACTGATCCATACAGATCCGTCCAAGAATTTTAGCCCGCTGCCCTCTGATTAAGACCTCTCCTTTTCCCGATAAACTTCTGGGGTACCCGTCACCATAGCCTACCGGAATTGTGGCAATCGTCATTTCCTGACCCGCTGTAAAGGTTCCTCCATAACTGATAGAAGTTCCTGGTTCAATCTTTTTTATGTAGGATATGGTGCTTTTTAATTCCATGGCAGGCTTTAACCTGACCGGTTCCGTCGAAACCTCCATGGACGGATACAGGCCGTAGATAGAAATACCTGCACGGACCATATGGAAATTAGCCTTTTTCAAATCCAGTATGCCTGCACTGTTGGAGCAGTGCAAAATCGGTATCGTAACCCCTCTTCTGGCCAGCATATCAACAAATGTCCTGAATTTTTCTATCTGGATATCTGTTGCTTTTTTATCTTTCTCATCCGCCTTTGCAAAATGAGTAAACAATCCTTCTGCATGTATTCCGGGCAAACTGCAGATTTCTGCCGCTTCCTCTGCTGCTGTCTCTGTTACCGGATATCCGATCCTGCTCATTCCAGTATCAAGAGCAAGATGTATCACGGCTTTCTTACCCGCTCTTTCAGCCAGATCTGATAAACGCCTGGCTCTGTTTAACTGGAATACAGAAGAACTGATGTCATAATCCACAAGAAGCTGGTAACCATCATAAGGAACCACACCCAGAACCAGAACTGGTTTTGTGATTCCGTGTTTTCTTAAAATAACACCTTCTTCCACGGTAGCCACTGCATAGCCCCACACATAAGGATCAATTGCCAGAGCCACCGGAACAGAACCATGACCATATCCATCGGATTTTACAACTCCGATCATTTTCGTTCCCGGTTCTAAGTTTGATTGCATCTCTTCCATGTTATGCCTAATTGCATCTAAATCTACCGTTTCAAATACCCTTCCATATGTTTTCATGATTTATTTCCTCGTCTGCTCCTGCAATATTATGCCAATCTCATCTGCCAGTTCTCTGGCAAGAAGGCTGTATTCTCCATACTTTTTCTTTCTCATATCTCCTGCAAGCCCGTGAAGCCATACTCCCAGAGCGGCCGCATCCGGTACCTCCATTCCCATGGCCAGCAGTCCGGCCAGGATACCGGTCAGAACATCCCCTGCACCCGCCTTAGCCATGGAACTGTTTCCACTGCTGTTTACATAGGTTCTCTGGTCATTCAGAGCGGCGATGGTCACTGCATCCTTTAATATGCAGGTAATACCATACCGGTCCGCATATTCTCTGGCAGTCTGTATGAGATGCTCTTTCATTAACTTCACGTTACTTCCAGTCAGTCTTGCCATCTCTCCCAAATGGGGCGTGATAATGATATTCTCAGTGTAATAGCTGGTAAGTCCCGGATAAGAAGCGATGGTGTTAAGCCCGTCTGCATCCACGATCACCGGAACATAGGCGTTTACCATAACAGATTCCACCAGATTTCTTACGTAATCCTCCTGCCCCAGACCGGGACCCAGAACAATAACGCTCGCCCACTGGCACTGTTCCAGTAAAAGCTGTTGAAATCTTTCCGTATTCTTTCGCGCATCGTCCCGGTGATAAACGGCTATCACAGCCTCCGCAAGTCCTGTCTGTAAAATCTCCCTGTTTTCTTCCACTGTAAAGATTCTGACCAGGCCGGCTCCTGTGCGGTATGCTGCAAGTGCACTTAAAAATGCCGCACCGCTCATGTTTTTAGAACCTGCAACCAGCAGAACTTTGCCAAAGCTTCCCTTATTGGAATAAGCGGGCCGTCTGGGAATCAGGGCTGTATCCTCCTGATGACAGGTAAAATACCCGGATTTTACATGATCTATGCTTTCAGGCGGGAAACCAATATCAGCTACAAGAACTCTGCCGCTGTACTCTTTTCCCGGATACAGCATGGTTCCCAGCTTCTCATAGCCAAATGTTACGGTCACATCTGAAGGGATTGATATTCCCATAATCTGTCCGGAATCTGAATGAATTCCGGAAGGGAGATCCACCGCAATGGTGAACTCTGGTTTATGGCTGATTACGGTTTTCATGACTTCCAGATGAGATCCTGCAATTTCCCGGTCCAGGCCCACACCAAACAAAGCATCGATTAGCAGGCTGCACCGAACGGATGTCAGGTCTTTGATTCCTTCCACCATACTCACCCCTGTTTTATCTGCAATGGAAAGCTGGGTTAGATATTCCCTGCTTCCCTTTTCCTTACTGCCAGCCAGAATCACCAGAACCCTGTAGCCGCTTATGTGGAGCATTCTGGCAGCTGCAATACCGTCAGCTCCGTTGTTACCGCTGCCGCACAGTACCCAGATGGGATCTGTCTGACTCACGTACTTCTCTGCTTCCCGAAAAACAGCAAGCGCCGCCCGTTCCATCAGTACCATCGAAGGAATGCCAATCTGCTCTATGGTATAGCGGTCCACCCGCTTCATCTGTTCTCCCGTTACCAGATATCTCATATTGCACCCGCCTTTCCTGAAACCAAACAGCCGGCAGCAAAGAGACTTTCTCTTTGGCTGCCGGCAGGCATATTAACTGTTCTTTGATGTATGTTGAAGTTTTCCTTCGGTTTTCTGGTCCTGCATGCTGCAGACCCGGTAAGACAGCCTCATAAGACTCTCTGATAAATGCACGTTTTCTACCACAACATCATCAGGAACCGTCAGATCCGTGTGTGCGAAATTCCAGATAGCCTTGATGCCTGCCCTTACAAGACGGTCTGCAATTTCCGGTGCCTTGGTCTTTGGTATGGTCAGGGCTGCAATCTGAACATTATTATCTATTACAAACTGCTCCAGATCATCCACGCTTCGGATCTCAATACCGCGAACAACCAGACCGATCAGACGTGGATTGATATCAAACATTCCTTTGATCAAAAAACCACGCTTTTCAAAATTTGCATAATTTGCAATCGCCTGTCCTAAATTGCCTGCGCCAATAATCACTATATTGTGCTGTCTGTCAATTCCCAATATCTTAGCTATCTCTGTATATAAATATTTTACATTATATCCATATCCCTGTTGTCCGAATCCGCCAAAATTATTCAGATCCTGGCGTATCTGAGAAGCGGTAACTTTCATTCGCAAACTCAGCTCATTGGAAGATATCCGTTCCACTCCATCTTCCATAAGCTCTCCCAGATGACGATAATATCTGGGAAGCCTGGCAATCACTGCTTTTGAAATTTCTTTATCTGCCACGTCTTCACCTTCTTTTACTTAGAATTAAACTAACACCATTATAACTGCGTGATAAAATAATGTCAAACGAGTTTTGCGATTGTATCCTTGAAAAATAAATGGACCTATATTATACTAATGCTATTGTCCCATTTTATTCAGGAGGAAATAAACCATGATTCTCTCATGCAGCAATATCAGTAAGGCGTTTGGCACCAACGAAGTGATTAAACACGCATCCTTTCATATAGAAGATCACGAGAAAGCAGCTATTGTAGGAATTAACGGAGCAGGCAAATCAACTCTGTTGAAAATGATTATCGGTGAACTTGCATCTGACGAAGGAGAAGTGGTCATATCCAAAGGTAAAACCTTAGGATATTTATCACAGCATCAGGATCTGGGAGGGGAACGAACCGTATATGAAGAAGTTTTGGAAGTAAAACGGCCTCTTATGGATATGGAAACAAAGATCCGTAATCTGGAGATGGATATGAAACATGCCACCGGAGATGAACTGGAGGAGATGCTCTCCGCTTACAGCCGTCTTAACCATGAATTTGAACTTCAAAACGGCTATGCCTACCAAAGCGAGGTCACAGGTGTTTTAAAAGGCCTGGGCTTTACAGAGGATGAGTTTCAAAAACCTGTATCGGCTCTTTCAGGCGGACAGAAAACCCGGGTCGCCTTAGGACGGCTTCTTCTGACGAAACCGGATATCATTCTCCTTGATGAGCCTACCAATCATCTGGATATGGATTCCATTGCCTGGCTGGAGACATATCTGATTAATTATGACGGCAGTGTCATTATTGTGGCCCATGACCGCTATTTTTTAAACCGGGTAGTTACAAAGATTATTGAGCTTGACAACGGCATTTTATCTGTATATCAGGGAAATTATACGCAGTACAGCAGTAAACGGGCTATGATCCGGGAAGCTAAGATGAAGGCCTATCTCAATCAGCAGCAGGAAATTAAACATCAGGAAGAAGTTATTGCAAAATTAAAATCATTTAACAGAGAAAAATCCATACGCAGGGCGGAAAGCAGGGAAAAGATGCTGGATAAAATCGAACTTCTGGAAAAACCAGCGGAAGTCAACGATGAGATGCATATTCGCCTGGAACCTAACGTAATCAGCGGCAATGACGTTTTAACAGTGAAGGACTTAAAAAAGTCGTTCGCAGAGCATCTGCTCTTTGATCATATCGGATTCGAGATCAAGAGGGGAGAACGGGTTGCCATTATCGGAGGCAACGGAACAGGAAAAACTACTATATTAAAGATATTAAACGGGCTGACACCACCAGATCAGGGAGAAGTGTTATTGGGCTCCAAGGTACATATCGGGTATTATGACCAGGAGCACCAGGTACTTCATATGGATAAAACTTTATTTGATGAGCTTCAGGATACCTATCCTTACATGAACAACACGCAGATCCGCAATATTCTGGCAGCATTTCTCTTTACAGGAGACGACGTTTACAAACGGATTAAGGATTTAAGCGGTGGGGAACGAGGGCGGGTGTCCCTGGCAAAGCTTATGCTCTCTGAAGCCAACTTTTTAATCCTTGACGAACCTACCAACCATTTAGATATTACTTCCAAGGAGATACTGGAAAGTGCACTGGTTAATTATACAGGTACCGTGCTGTATGTGTCCCATGACCGTTATTTTATTAATAAAACTGCCACACGGATTCTGGATCTCACCAGTCAGACACTGGTTAATTATATCGGTAATTATGATTATTATCTGGAAAAGAAAGACGTTATGTCCGGTCTGATCACTCCGCCTGAGCAAGCCGTTCCTATAAAAGGGGAAGAAGTTTCCGGAATAAAGCTTGACTGGAAAGCCCAGAAAGAAGAGCAGGCAAAGATCCGCAAGCGTCAGAACGAGCTGAAAAAGACGGAGGATGAGATTCATAAGCTGGAAACCAGAGATGGAGAAATCGATGAACTGCTTGTGAGGGAAGAAATCTTTACCGATGTCCCAAAACTTATGGAATTAAATCAGGAAAAAGAAACGATCAGCAAACGCCTGGAACAGCTTTATGAGCTGTGGGGTGAGCTGGCAGAATAAAATAAGGGGAAAGCTGCAGTTAACAGCTTTCCCCTTATTTTATTTATCATTGGTAAATTTCTGATCCTTCATTATCTGATAGACATCCGGGTAGGTATAATCTAAATAAAAAAGCAGCGCTGAACCAGTATAATCTATAGCAGTCTCATAAATGTCTGCTATAAGATTCGTGATTCAACTCTGCCCATATAATATTTTTCTTAATATCTGAGTTACTTCCGGTGCAGCTTCTTCCATCTCCAACCTGGTTGACGGACTTTCCAGATAGGCTGATGCAAGCTTTCCAAAATAAAACTTCATATCATTGGAGTAGTAATCCGGTATATAAATAAAATCATCTACCAAAGCCCTGTTCATGGATAAATCCGTAGCTTCCTGGCATGCAGGGTCATAGCAGCCGTATTCATATCCGATAAACTCACAAAATGCATCAGTAAGATCCGAAGGATCACATATTTTTATCTTCTTATAGGTGGTGTCCACCTGATGACAAACGTAATAGAGGCCGCTTCCTGTATTGGGAGCAGAAAAATACCGCTTGTCCGGATAATAAAGAATCTCCCAGCCTTTTTCCGTAAAACGCTTCACCCAATCCCTTGGCAGATTCTTAGAGGCCTCTGTAAAAGCATTCTTTACCTCTAAGGTAATCTCATCATTCTTCTTTTTACCTTGAACTACAATATCAAATTCTTTATTACGGTTACCGTTCTCATCCATATAGGAAAGACCTACATACTGATTGGCTGCCATCTGCCCGTTATCAAAGAAATAATACCGCCCGCCTGTTGCATACTTGTAGCCAGAAGAAACCATCACACCTCTTGGGTTAAACCAGTACCAGCTCCCGTCCCGATCCTGAAACCAGCCCTTTTGAGCTGTCCCATCTTCATTATAATAATGCCATTTCTCCTCTTCGTCGTTATAGCACCAGCCAAGCTGCAGTTCTCCGGTTTCTGCAAACAGATACTCCATACCGTGTATTTCTGTCCAATCTGTACTCATATAACCATCAAAGGCAAAATAATACCAGTTATCGTCAATCTTCTCCCAGCAGTTCTTCTTATAAGTTCCATCCTCTTTTGTATATTTCCAGCCGCCGGAATCTTCCTTCCATTGCCATTGTTTAGAAACTTCCTGCAGATTAATGGCACTGCTTTGCTCTTTGCTGATATCTTCGGAAGCCATGGAACTCGTTATGCTGCCTGCGCTCAGAAAGATTCCTGCCGATATTGCTGCTAACCATCTTTTCTTCAAAGAAACCCAGCACTCCTTCCACCCAGTCTTTAATCTATTAAAAGTTTACTATATTATCAAAGAAATGTACAGTTCACAATATCTGAAGTTTTTGTGAACATTTTCAAAACATTTCTTTCCAAACCTCCTGTTTTGGGATATAATAAAAATCAGTATAATTTTTCAGAAAGCGAGGTTTCTCCATGAAATGGAAACGCCCCATGGCTGTTGTGGGAGTTGTATTGATCTGCTCCCTCTATCTCATTGCCCTTGTATCCGCATTTTCTCATGATGCAGAATCTAAGAACTGGCTGATGGCAGCGATCTACTCCACCGTAGTGATACCAGTGTTTTTATATGTTTTTCAGCTTGTTGCCCGGGTCATAAAACCGGATCATAAACATGAGGATTCCGATTCAACGGATAAAGAACAATAAAATAAGAGAACGGTAAAAAAGTCCGGAACCTTTTTACCATTCTCTTATTTTATTTCGCGATCTTATCGATAGATGATATCATCTCTTCCCGGTCCATTGGAGACCATGGTGATTGGAGTCTCAAGCTCTTTCTCTATAAATTCAATATAGTTTCTGCAGTTTTCCGGCAGATCCTCATACTTTTTAATTCCCCTGATCTCGCATTTCCAGCCTGGAAGTGTGGTATATACCGGTTTTGCCTTATTAAGCTCCACTGTATTTGGAAAATCTTTTGTTACTTTTCCGTCAATTTCATATCCGATACAGACAGGAAGCTCATTAAGATAACCAAGTACATCTAAAACAGTAAGCGCTGCTTCGGTAGCACCCTGGATTCTGCAGCCATATCTGGAAGCCACTGCATCAAACCAGCCCATACGTCTTGGTCTTCCTGTAGTCGCGCCATACTCACCGCCGTCACCGCCGCGGCGTCTTAACTCATCTGCTTCATCTCCGAAAATTTCGCTGACAAATGCACCAGCACCAACCGCGCTGGAATATGCCTTCACAACTGTGGTGATGTTTTTGATCTCGTATGGAGGAATCCCTGCGCCGATGGCTCCATATGCTGCCAATGTGGAGGAAGAGGTAACCATTGGATAAATTCCATGATCTGTATCCTTTAATGATCCCAGCTGGCCTTCCAGTAAAATATTTTTACCTTCCTTAATAGCATCATGAAGATATTTGGAAACATCACAGACAAAAGGTTTCACCATCTCACGGTATTCAAGGAGAGTCATAAATAATTCTTCCGGATCAATAGCCGGTTTATGATATAAATGCTCCATTAAAACATTCTTCGTCTCACAAACGCGTACAATCTTTTCCTTCAGGGACTCTTCGTCAAAGAGTTCACTTACCTGAAACCCGATTTTTGCGTATTTATCTGAATAAAATGGTGCAATCCCTGATTTTGTGGAACCAAAGGACCGTTTTCCCAGACGCTCTTCCTCATACTGGTCAAACAGAATGTGATATGGCATCAGAATCTGTGCACGGTCGGAAACCAGAATACTTGGCTTTGGAACTCCCTTGCTTACAAGCTCTTCCACTTCCTTAATTAAATAAGGTATGTTTAATGCCACGCCATTGCCGATAATACTGGTTGTATGGTTGTAGAAAACACCGGACGGAAGAAGGTGAAGGGCAAACTTTCCATAATTATTAATAATAGTATGTCCGGCATTGCTTCCACCCTGATACCGGATAATGATATCAGACTCTTTTGCCAGCATGTCTGTGATTTTACCTTTTCCTTCATCGCCCCAGTTAGCGCCTACGATTGCTCTTACCATTCGATTAATCCTCCTATGAGTGAAAAAATACGTTTTACTTACCTATGATAGCGCAAAGAAACACATAAGTAAAGTCAATATTATTTATATTTGACATAAGTTTAACTTATATCATCGGTCATAAGCTTTAAAATTTTCTTCCCAGCAGGAGAAACAGGCGTCTTACTATCCGTTATAATAGCAAAGTGCCGTTCCGGCATAGACTCTTCAAACTGCAGCTCCAGCAGATTTCCTTTTTCAAGCTCACGCTCAGCAAATCCGGCCATCACACAGCCGATTCCTAAATTGCGCATGGCAAACTGAACGATCATATCACTGGTAGAAAGTTCGAACTCCGGCTCCACTTCCACTCCCCGCTTTTTTAAGAATTCATCCATAAAGGTCCGGGTACTGGTGTTTTTTTCCAGAAATATACAGGGCAGCTCCATTAAGATATCATAACTCAGTTTTTTCTCTTTCAGATAATGAAACTTTTCTCCTGCAACAAAAACATTGCGTACTTCCTTAACAGGAGTGCTTCTTACTTCACCCCTGGCCTCAAAAGGAGTACTGACCACTCCGAAATCAATCTTCCCTTCGTAAAGGAAACGAAGTGTCTCTGGTGTAGGACCGTTGGAAACCGTGACTTTAATGCCAGGATACTGTTCATGGAACTTTTCCAGATAAGGAAGGAGATAAAACTGAAGTGTCATATCACTTGCACCAATCCTTACTTCCCCTGTTTCCAGATCTCTCATCCGTCTTAACATATTTTCCCCGTGCCAGATGTTTTCTAAACCGGATTTCACATATTCAAATAAAAATTCTCCTTCTCTGGTCAGTCTGACGCCTTTTGACATCCGCATAAACAGCTGGCAGTCCAGTGACTGCTCCAGCTGCCGGACCGCCTGGCTGACTGCCGGCTGGGAGATGCAGAGTTTTTCTGATGCCAGTGTAATACTTCCTGAATTTGCCACATAATAAAAAACCTTATAATATTCCAGACTGCTGCTCATTGCTCCTCCTGACAAACGAAAAACTGCAGACAGACTCATCGGCAAAAATCAGTCCGTCCGCAGTTATTTTATACATTGATTTCTGCTGTCAATCCAAGAAGTTCCTGGTTGTCCTTAAGAAGAGGGCGAATCACCTCATCAAGATATATGGTAACCTGTGCAGGAGCACAGCCTACATATTTCTTCGGATCCATGCTTTTTTTCAGTTCTTCCAGTGAAAGATTAAAGGATGGGTCTGCCGCAATGAGTTCCAGAAGATTATTATCCAGTCCGTTCACCTTTACATTCCTGCCTGCTTCCATAGAAAGCTCTCTGATCCGTTCATGAAGCTCCTGCCTGTCTCCTCCTGCCTTAACCGCGTCCATCATAATATTTTCTGTAGCCATAAAGGGAAGCTCTGCCATCATGTGTTTTTCAATCACTTTCGGATAAACAACGAGACCGTCTACCACGTTGAGATACAGATCCAGAATTCCGTCTATTGCAAGAAAACCTTCCGGGACACTCAGACGCTTGTTGGCCGAATCATCCAGTGTCCGTTCAAACCACTGGGTAGAAGAAACAAGCATGGGATTGATTACATCTGACATCACGTAATTTGATAAAGAAGCAATCCTTTCACTTCTCATGGGATTTCTCTTATAAGCCATGGCTGATGAACCGATCTGGCTCTTTTCAAACGGCTCCTCTACTTCCTTTAAATGCTGGAGCAGACGGATATCATTGGAGAACTTATGGGCGCTCTGAGCAATTCCCGCCAGAACATTGATCACACGGCTGTCAACTTTACGGGAATAGGTCTGACCAGATACCGGATAGCATCCCTGAAATCCCATCTTCTTAGCAATCATGGCATCTACTTTTCTCACTCTGTCCATGTCTCCGTCAAATAACTCCAAAAAGCTGGCCTGGGTTCCGGTTGTACCTTTGGAGCCGAGAAGTCGTATGGAATCAAGAAGATAATCCAAATCTTCCAAATCCATAGTAAGATCATGAAGCCATAAAGTGGCTCTCTTACCTACTGTGGTTGGCTGAGCAGGCTGAAAATGGGTAAATGCAAGAGTTGGCAGATCCTTATAGCTGTCTGCAAATGCTGCAAGCTCACTGATCACATTAATCAGTTTTTTCCGTACCAGCATAAGCGCTTCTGTCATAACAATAATATCGGTATTATCACCCACATAGCAGGAGGTGGCACCAAGATGAATAATGCCTTTTGCCTTCGGGCACTGTACTCCGTATGCATATACGTGAGACATTACATCGTGGCGGACTTCTTTCTCCCGCTGTATTGCAACATCATAATTAATCTCATCCTGAAACGCCTTC
Source organism: Clostridium boliviensis (assembly GCF_033342255.1). Lineage (NCBI taxonomy): Bacteria > Bacillati > Bacillota > Clostridia > Eubacteriales > Clostridiaceae > Clostridium > Clostridium boliviensis. The sequence goes on along the minus strand of NZ_JAWONS010000099.1, from coordinate 202,046 downwards.
AGTTCCTCTATCTGTTCTTCCGTTATCGGAAGTCCCAGTTCCTTTTCCGCTTCCGCCAGAGCAATCCACAGTTTTCTCCAGGTTTTAAATTTTTTATCAGGAGAAAAAATGTACTGCATCTCCTTGCTGGCATAACGCTCAGACAGCGGGCTTTGGTATCGATCTGTCATGTTCCTTTTATTCCTCCTTGGGTTCGTTGTAGGGCTATTTTAGCATATTTTTTTTATTATGGGAAGAGCAGACAGGGACCGCCTTCCGGTTATGCAGCGCAAACCGGTCTGACAGCCCCTGATTCTAATTATCTGCTGTATTCTCCGCGGATGTCTTCTTTTGGCGGTTCAATGGGATAATTTCCGCTGAAACATGCCGTACAGATGGGCAGTCCTTCCGCCATTTCATTTAAACGTTCTACATTTAAATAAGACAGGGAATCTGCTTCAAGAACATCGCGAATCTCATCAATACTTCTGTTATGAGCGATCAGCTGATCTTCATCGGGAATATCCGTTCCAAAATAGCAGGGGTGTAAAAAGGGAGGTGCACTGATCCGTACATGGACCTCACTGGCACCAGCCTCCCTGAGCATGTTTACAATCAGGGCACTGGTAGTTCCCCTGACTATGGAATCATCAATCATAATTACCCGTTTTCCCACGACAGCTTCTTTAAGTACATTTAACTTAACTCTTACCGATGACTCCCGGTTGCTCTGCTTAGGCTTAATAAATGTACGGCCTACATAGGAATTCTTTACAAATGCTGTTCCATAAGGGATTCCTGACTGAAGCGAATAGCCAAGTGCAGCTGCATTGCCGGATTCCGGAACGCCTACCACCACATCCGCCTCAACCGGTGAATCAACTGCCAGCGCCCGGCCTGCACAAAGCCTGGAATGATAGACACTCACTCCGTCAAATACGCTGTCCGGTCTGGCAAAATAAATATATTCAAAAACACATCTGGCCTCTTTGGATCTTTCCTTAAAGCAGAGGCTGGTATCTGATACAATTCCATCTTTCGTAATGGTTACAATCTCTCCAGGCAGAACATCACGGACAAATTCCGCACCAACTGTATCAAGGGCGCAGCTCTCTGATACGATGATGTAAGCATTGTCACGTTTGCCAATGCACAATGGCTTAAATCCATATGGATCCCTTGCACCGATCAGCTTACGGGGACTCATAACCACCAGGGAATACGCGCCCACGATTTTCTTCATCGCATTGGCAACGGCCGCCTCTACAGAAGGAGTCTTAACCCGCTCCCTTGCAACATGATAGGCAATTACTTCAGAATCTATCGTTGTCTGAAAAATCGCGCCGCTGTATTCAAGCTCTTTTCTCAGCTCCGGTGCATTCACCAGATTTCCGTTGTGAGCCATGGCAAGAGTGCCTTTTACATAATTAAGCACAAGGGGCTGGGCATTTTCCCGTGTACTGCTTCCAGCCGTTGAATAACGAACATGGCCTACCCCGATATTGCCATGAAGACCTTCTAAAACATCGGGAGTAAAGACCTCATTACATAACCCCATCCCCTTATGCGCACTTACTTTTCCTTTCGGACCTTCGGTATCACTGACAGCAATTCCGCAGCTCTCCTGTCCTCTGTGCTGTAATGCAAACAAACCGTAATAAATGGTGGAAGCAACGTCACTGCCGTCGAAATCATAGATACCAAAGACGCCGCACTCCTCATGTAACTCTTCCTCTATATTGAAGTTTAATTCGTTACTCATGAAATGTCTACCCTCTCTGTGCTGTTTACTGAATACCAAGACGGCGGAAGATCTCCTCATATGCATCTTCCACTCCGCCTAAATCTCTGCGGAAGCGATCCTTATCCAGCTTTTCGTGAGTATCCTTATCCCACAGTCTGCAGGTATCAGGAGAAATTTCGTCAGCTAGAATAATCTGTCCGTGATAACGGCCAAACTCGATCTTAAAGTCAATCAGATCGATGTTTAAGGTATTAAAATACTCTATAAGAACTTCGTTTACCAGAAACGCATACTTAGTGATGGCATCGATTTCCTCCTGGGTTGCCAGATTAAGGGCAAGAGCATAGTAGCTGTTGATAAACGGATCTCCCAAATCATCATTTTTATAGCTGAATTCAAGTGTCGGACAGGCAAACTTAATCCCCTCTTCCATTCCCATCTTTTTTGCAAAACTTCCGGCTGAATAGTTTCTGATAATTACCTCAAGCGGAACAATCTCCACTTTTTTCACAGCAGTCTCACGGTCATTTAACTCTTCAACCAGATGAGTCGGAACACCCTTGGCTTCTAACTTTTTGAAAACAAAATTGGTCATGCGGTTATTGATTGCACCTTTTCCAACAATTGTACCCTTTTTAAGACCATTGAAAGCTGTTGCATCATCTTTATAAGAAACAATCAATATATCCGGATCTTCAGTCGTATAGACCTTCTTTGCTTTTCCTTCATACAGCATTTCTTTTTTCTCCACAGTATCCACCTGTCCTTTTCTGAATTAATTTATAAGTTTTTCAAATAAAACTATGGTGTTTCAGTAGAAATTATAATACAGTAAAAATCGGAATGCAACTGGTTTTATTATTATAAATACTAATGACCAGTATGCATTACTGTTTCTCAATCTGATTCATCAAAAATCTGCCGTTCCACCCGCTGCCATAATTTGATTTCTCCTTCTTTTAAATCCATGGATATTCCGCGTTCTCTTAATTCTGTCTTTGTCTCATCCTCAAACGGTAGTTCTTTCCTTGTCTCTTCGATAATATCCTCTCTGACCGTATATAGTTTTTTCAATTCACCGCATATTTTATCTCTCTCCCACGGTAAGAGAAATACCCCTTCTAAGACCAGGCAGCAATACAAAAGGCAGTATAGTCCCCTCCGCTTTTTAGGAGGATCAAATGCCCATTTAAAATTTCTCCATGGTTTTTTCTTATTATTATAGTGCCAAATACGTATTTTTTTGCTGATTGTTCTCATAGATATACTCCAGTTGTGATCTGCAGGGGAAACGGAAAAACAGAATAACAGAAAAAAGAGGTGTCCTCTTCTGATTATATACGAAATGAAAAAAAGCTTCAAGCATTACTTTCTGCCCGAAGCTTTTTATTAATAAAATTACTCTGCAGCTGTAGTACTTTCTGTAGTAGGCTGCCCATTACTTTCACCGGTAATTTTGTCAACACCTTTTTCCACATCTTTTACAGCATCATTGACTACACCGTCGCTTGACATGCTTTCATCGGTTTTTGTTGCACCAGCACCAGCTGTGGTTGTAGCAGCTGTAGTCTGAGCTGTTGTTGTTGCTCCAGCCTTTGTAGCATCTTTAGTTCCATCCGTTCCCTTTGTTGTTCCGCATGCGGTCAGGCACATTACGGACATAATAACCAGTACTGCAAATACGTAATGTTTTATTTTTTTCATAATACTTTCTCCTTTCATATTCTATCGTTAGTATGTGTAAAGGAGAAATGAATTATAGTGGGAAATTTTGACAAATCAGGATTCTATTACATCTTTCATTGTATAAAGTCCCGGCTTTTTTCCTGCTAAAAATTTGGCCGCAGACACAGCCCCCTGTGCAAAGATTGCCTTAGAATAGGCAGTGTGACGGAACGTAACAACTTCATCCGTTCCGGCAAAAATGACGTCATGCTCCCCGACAATAGTGCCGCCGCGGACTGCACTAATACCGATTTCCTTTTTATCTCTGGCCTTTCTCACCTGGCTTCTGTCATAAACGTAATGGAATTCCTGATCCATGGTCTCGTTAATGGAATCTGCAAGAGCCAGTGCTGTGCCACTGGGTGAATCCAGTTTTTTATTGTGATGCTTTTCTAAAATTTCAATATCAAACCCGGCGTCTGCAAGCACCAATGCTGCATCTTTGATCAGCTTCATCAGCAGGTTGACTCCAAGAGACATATTGGCAGACCGAAGTACAGCCACCTGTTTTGATACTTCTTCCACCAGCTTTACCTGATCGTCAGAAAGTCCTGTTGTACACAAAACCACCGGAATATGATTTTCTACACTGTAATGAAGGAGACCTTCCACAGCTTTTGCAGAGGTGAAATCAACGATCACATCTGCTTTCACATCACAGGACTCTAATGAAGGAAAAACAGGATAGGAATTTTCCTTTGTCAAGTTGGGATCGATCCCGGCAACAATCTCTATATTATTTTCCTCTGCTGCAATACCGGAAATGACCTGTCCCATAGCCCCGTTACAGCCGTGCATTATCATCTTAATCATGATTTCCTCCATATGTATATCTTAGACGAGTTATAAAATTCCATACTCTTTCATGGCATTTTTTAATATTTCCTGATTATTTTCTTCCATTTCTGTTAAAGGAAGACGCATTGGACCTGCCTGTCTTCCCATAAGATTGAGCGCTGCTTTCACAGGTATCGGATTTACTTCACAGAACAATGCATTAATCAGCGGAATGGCTTCCAGCTGAAGTCTGGCACTGCGTTTCACATCGCCATCTAAATATGCCTGGCACATCTCATGTGTTTTTGCAGGGGCAATGTTAGAAAGTACTGAAATAACTCCTTTACCGCCTAAAGACATCATCGGTATAATCTGGTTGTCATTACCAGAATAGACATCGGCTTTTCCGTCTGTCAGGCTTAACATATCTGCAATTGCGGAAAAATCACCGCTGGCCTCTTTGACTCCTACTATGTTTGGAACATTCAGGCAGAGATCTGCGATGGTATGGGCTTTAATGGTCACCCCGGTTCTGCCTGGTATATTATATAGAAGAATCGGAATCTTTACTGCATCTGCTACAGCTTTAAAATGAGCCTTTAAACCGTTCTGTGTGGCTTTATTATAATATGGAGATACTAAAAGAAGTCCATCAGCTCCCAGCTTTTCTGCCTCTTGTGACAGATAAACCGCTGTATCTGTACAATTAGAGCCTGTTCCGGCTATAACCGGAATTCTTTGTTTCGTTACCTCACATACAAATTTGATCACATCCAGATGTTCCTCATGAGTCATCGTAGATGCTTCCCCAGTGGTTCCGCATGCAACAATCGCATCCGTTCCCTCAGTGATCTGCTCCTCAACCAGTCTTTCAAGTACCTCATAATTCACATCTCCGTTGTCTTTAAACGGAGTTACAAGCGCTACTCCAGCACCTTCATAAATTGCCATGGTCTTATCCTCCTGATTCTTTATCATTATACATAGTAAAAGCTTATCAGGCTCCTGTTACGCTCTGTCCTTCCGGGTGACAACGTAAAAACAGAGCTGACAACAGGGTCAGCTCTTAAAGTCCAGAATCTGGTAATCTCTTCGTTCTTTAAGTAGCTCCCCATCCATATGGATGACAGTCATATGGCTCTTAACCATATGCCCAGAACAGATATGTCCAGGCCATACCGTTCTTCGGCGTCTCATCCTTTCCCCCATCCTCCTCTGTACCTGATACATCGGACAGCGTACTCATAATCAACGCAACCTCTACTCTATTATGTATGTTACCATACTAACATTATTATTTTATATTGTCAACTTTAACATGACTGATTTCCAGAATACTGTCTACATAAGGTTCTATTTCTTTAGGAAATATCTTACCGGTTAATACGACCTCCATCTCATCAACTTTGGACTGGAGAAGCTTTATGAGTTCACCCGCCTCCACAATCCCCTGGTCTAAAAGCCCAAGAATTTCATCCAGAATCAGCATATCACATTCTCCAGTTGACACTACTTTTCTGGCAAAATTAAGACCATTGCGGATGTTCATGCGCTCTTCTTCCTGACGTTCAACAGACAGGTTCTCAAAGAAGCCATCGCACTTTTCAAACCAGAATATCTTCATCTCCGGTTCCAGTCTTTTTATGATTTCCGGAGAGCCACCGCCCTGACAGCCTTTCAAAAACTGGATCATGATAACCGTCCTGTTTTTCGTCAGAGCCTCGATTCCCATGCCGAGTGCAGAAGACGTCTTGCCTTTGCCTTCTCCGCATATCACCTGTATCATACCTCGATTCATCTTTCAGCACCTCATAACAGCTAAAAAGCAATTATTTACTTATTACGTTAGAACCTGCTTATCGTATCATATAATTAATATTTTTTCAAGTTTTCTTATTATTTCCTTAATATATTAAAAACAATTTATTCAGAACATTCCAGCTTGCTGACTGATACCTCATATGCCACTCTCTTCTCGCATTCCGTGTCCGTAAGCTTCTTGGTATACTCTCTGCTCTGAACTCTTCCCCAGACCTTCACTCTGGTCCCTACGGTAAAACCAGAAGCATATCTTGCATTTCTTCCCCATGCAATACAGGGTATGTAATCGGACTTTCCATAAGGGCGGTTGACTGCAAGGAGTAAATCTGCAATTTCTCTGCCCAGAGGGGTTTTTCTGTAAATGGGTGCCTTGCAGATATATCCATCCAGAAAAATTTGATTGGTTTTTGTATAGTCTGTAAACTCTTCCATAAAGTGGATCTCACGGACAAATACCGAAAGAACAAGACGGTTCTTTGTACCTTCATGACGATTATAGGAACGGAACTGACCAACCACTTCAATGGTACAACCTTCGTAATTTCCTTCCACGTCGATAAGACGCTCGGAGATCATCAGCGGAATCACATCAGCCTGTTCACTGAGACGATTCACAGCAATGTCCACCATATAGAATCCTTCTCCAAATACCTCATGGCTGAAGGTGAAGCTGGAGACAATCTCTCCGATAACGCTTACTTTGTTGTTTTCAATCATTTTTTCTGACATTGTATTTCTCCTCTTCTTTCACTAATTTGCTAATATGCTTCACAGCTAATATTAAATTTATGTGGCAGATTACACTAAAATGCTAAAAAGCATACCAAAAATATCGACAGAAGGAGGCAGAATGCACAAAAAATAATGGAGAATGCTGACTGATCGGCGATATTTCGGCGATCTGCGTCAGCATTCTCCTGTTTATAACAATTTATACTAAAGATTTTTTATTCTGTGAAGTACGTTTTCTCATGGTTGGATCCAGAATCTTTTTTCTGATCCGGAGACTGACAGGGGTAATCTCTAACAGCTCATCTACATCAATAAAATCAAGGGACTGCTCTAAACTCATCTCCTTAGGAGTGGTAAGTTTCAGTGCATCATCTGCACCGGAAGAACGGGTATTGGTCAGTTTCTTGGATTTGCAGACATTGATCTCAATATCTTCCGCCTTCGGATTCTGTCCGATAACCATACCGGAATATACCTTGACTCCGGCTCCGATAAACAGAGTTCCTCTCTCCTGGGCATTATAGAGTCCATAGGTTATGGATTCTCCGGATTCATATGCGATTAAGGATCCTGATTTTCTGTAGGACAAATCTCCCTTAAAAGGTGCGTAATCATCAAATGCAGTATTCATGATACCGTTACCCTTGGTATCAGTCATAAATTCCCCGCGGTAGCCGATTAAGCCTCTGGAAGGTATGGAAAATTCCAGTCTTGTATAGCCGCCGTTAGCCGGGCTCATTCCCTGAAGTTCACCCTTACGGCTTGTAAGCTTCTGAATGACAGCTCCGGTAAACTCTTCCGGTACATCAATATAAGCGATTTCCATAGGTTCCAGTTTTCTGTTTCTTTCGTCATAATGATACAAAACTTCCGCTTTACTTACTGCAAACTCAAACCCTTCGCGTCTCATATTCTCGATCAGAACAGATAAATGAAGTTCTCCTCTTCCTGACACCTTAAAGCAGTCCGGAGATTCTGTTTCCTCCACACGAAGGCTGACGTCGGTATTCAATTCACGGAATAAACGCTCTCTTAAATGACGGGAGGTGATGAATTTACCTTCCTGTCCAGCAAGAGGGCTGTCATTTACCATGAAATTCATTGCAATTGTAGGCTCAGAAATCTTCTGGAACGAAATGGCCTCCGGGTTTTCCACGGAGCAGAGCGTATCACCGATGTGAATATCTGCAATACCTGAGATGGCTACGATGGCACCGATTCCTGCTTCCTGTACTTCTACCTTATTAAGGCCTTCATATTCATACAGCTTGCCTACTTTAACCTTGCGGAATTTGTCAGGATCATGATGGTTCACGATGACACATTCCTGGTTCACTCTGATTTTTCCGTTATCTACTTTACCAACTCCGATTCGTCCCACATATTCATTGTAATCAATGGTACTGATTAAAAGCTGAGTAGAAGCTTCCGGATCACCTTCCGGTGCCGGAATATGATCAATAACAGTCTGGAATAAAGGAGCCATATCAACGCCTTCATCCTCAAGCTGTTTTTTTGCAAATCCTGCTTTTGCAGAAGCATAAAGGAACGGACAGTCAAGCTGTTCTTCACTGGCATCGAGATCCATGAGAAGTTCTAACACTTCTTCTTCCACTTCTTCCGGTCTGGCTTCCGGTCTGTCTATCTTATTGATGCATGCGACCACAGAAAGGCCTAATTCCAGTGCTTTTCTTAAAACAAACTTGGTCTGCGGCATAACCCCTTCGTAAGCATCTACGACCAGAATTACTCCGTTCACCATCTTTAATACACGTTCTACTTCTCCGCCGAAATCCGCATGTCCTGGTGTATCAATAATATTAATCTTTGTCTCTCCAAAATGCACTGCCGTATTCTTGGATAAGATGGTGATTCCGCGCTCTCTTTCAATATCATTGGAATCCATAACGCGTTCAACCACTTCCTGATTCTCACGGAATATACCGCTCTGCTTTAACAGGGCATCAACAAGCGTGGTTTTACCATGATCGACGTGGGCAATGATTGCCACATTCCTGACGTCTTCTCTCTTCATCTTCATAAATGTACTCTTCCTTCTGTTATTCAAAACATAATACAGGCAATTTATCCCATATCATAAAAAACTAAGGACCTTGAATGCCCTTAGTTCAATCTACATTATCACGATTTATTAGTATATCACCTGGATTAAATAATTGCAAGATTTTTTTCTCTTTTCTGTAATCCACTAACCTTCCGGAAACAGCAGGACTTCTTTTTCATGCATGCCATAATAGATGGAATCACATATCTCCAACACCACTTTGCCTCCTGTAGCCTCCGTAATATCCGTCTGAAGCTTTAAGACCTCCTCATCCGGCACAAGTACAGTAAGCATAACACGGTCTGTATATTCACTGTTTAACGTTATAAGTTTAAGCTGACCTAACAGATACTGAATTCTCCCCACTCCATTATAATCTGTATCGATTAAGAGTTTCCTGGCAGGAATCAGGGTTAGTACCGTACACGATTTGAGACCTTCTTTTACTGCGCCGGAGTAAGCTCTGACAAGCCCTCCCGTACCTAGAAGCGTGCCGCCGAAGTATCGGGTTACAACCACGCAGATATTAACGATTTCTTCTCCTTCCAAAACATCAAGCATGGGCTTTCCTGCAGTCTGGCTGGGTTCTCCGTCGTCACTGCAGCGCTTCCCTTCCCCATTCTTTCCCAAAACCCATGCATAACAGTTATGGCTGGCATCCCAGTATTTTTTACGCGTCTCCTCTATGAAAGCCTGTGCCTCTTCTTCTGTTTTTACAGGGCAGAAGCTGGCTATAAAACGGGACTTTTTTTCTGTCAGTTCACCGGTTCCTTCCTTGTATAATATTTTATAAGCTTTTCTCATAAGCATCCTCATTTCCTGTTTATAAAAAATCTCTTTCTATTATATCCAAAAACATGATCAGGATCAAGGCTGCATGTATAAATGGATCAATTTGTTCCAAAAATGGTAAGTGTTGAATTGCACGACAGTTTTTGGTATAATGATCCGGTAAAGGAGGTTTCCTATGAATTACGGCAAGCAAGAGACAGAGAGAAAGATCAAATCTGCCAATTCAAAAGCAAGGAAATATACCACAAAGGTTTTTCTTGCCTTTTTTAAAAGTCTGTTTATCCTATGCCTGTTCGGAAGCATTGTAGCCGCAAGCGTCTTACTTGGCATGGTGAAGGGAATTATAGACAATGCTCCTGATGTGGACATCTCTACCATTGTCCCCAACGAATATGCCACTACTGTTTATGACAGCGCGGGCAATGTTACTGAAACTCTGGTAACTGCTGGTTCAAACAGGGAAGAAGCCACTTACGAGGAACTTCCGAAAAATCTGGTTCATGCTTTTGTTTCCTATGAAGATTCCAGATTCTGGGAACATAACGGAATTGATCTGCGTTCCATCATGAGAGCTGTCAAAGGTGTTCTCACAGGCGATTCCACTGCCGGAGGCGGCAGCACCATCACACAGCAGCTGATTAAAAACAGTGTGTTCGGCGGTGGTATGGAAAAAAGTTTCGGGGAACGTCTGGAAAGAAAATTTCAGGAATGGTATCTTGCTATCAAACTTGACGGTGTCATGTCAAAGGAACAGATTATTACCAACTACTTAAACACCATTAATTTAGGCAATAATACTCTGGGCGTCAAAGTAGCCGCCAAGAGATACTTTAACAAGGATGTGTCTGAGCTTACATTGTCCGAATGCGCGGTTTTAGCGGGAATCACACAGAATCCGTCTAAATTCAATCCCATATCCGGTCAGAAGAGCAACTCTGAAAAGCAGAAGGTCATCCTTCAGTATATGCATGACCAGGGATATATCACAAAAGATGAGGAAGATCAGGCTCTTGCCGATGATGTCTATTCCAGAATCCAGAATGTGGACACTGTAACAAAAGAAACAGCCTCCCCATACAGTTACTTTACAGACGAACTGGTATCAGAAGTTATGACTGCCATGAAGGATCAGTTGGGCTATACGGAAACTCAGGCCCACAATATGCTATACAGCGGGGGGCTTTCCATCTATACCACCCAGGACCCTGGAATTCAGACAATCGTGGATGAAGAAATCAATAATCCGGAGAACTATTCAGCTGCAAGATATTCCATCGAATACCGGCTGTCCGTAACTCATAAGGATGGAACAACTACTCATTATTCCGAAGAAAACATCAAAAAGTATCACAAGGAACAGGGAGATAAAAGTTACGACGGTTTATATGATACCGAAGAACAGATTAATGCGGACATACAGGGCTACAAAGCCTACCAGCTGAAAGAAGGGGATACCATTATCGGTGAGCGGCTTCACAAGACCTTACAGCCACAGGCTTCCTTCGTAATCATGGATCAGAAAACCGGAGAAGTAAAAGCAATCAGCGGAGGCCGGGGGCAAAAGCTTGCAAGTCTGACACTAAACCGTGCCAGCAAAACCTATCGTCAGCCCGGTTCAACCTTTAAAGTACTCACTGCCTTTGCACCTGCCCTGGATACCTGCGGTGCCACTCTGGGATCGGTTTATTACGATTCCGTATATACCATCGGCAATAAAACCTTCTCCAACTGGTACAGCTCCGGTTATCAGGGGTACTCAAGTATTCGGGATGGCATTGTTTATTCCATGAATATTGTGGCAGTCCGCTGTCTGATGGAAACAGTTAAACCACAGCTTGGTGTTGAATACGCAAGGAATTTCGGCATCACCTCCTTAACTGATACCGACTATAATCCGGCACTGGCACTGGGCGGTATCACAAAAGGCGTATCAAACTTAGAGCTGACCGGTGCATTTGCCACCGTTGCCAATGGAGGTGTTTATACCAAACCGGTATTCTTCACAAAAATCCTGGATCATGACGGAAAGGTTCTCATTGATAATACACCTGAGACTCATCGTGTTTTAAAAGACTCCACTGCGTTCCTCTTAACGGATGCAATGGCGGCTTCCATGGAAAGCAGCCGGAAGTTCTCCAGTTCAGGTCCCAGTTCCACCAGCCCTGCAGCCAGGATTCCAGGTATGTCCGCTGCAGGAAAAAGCGGTACAACCTCCGCCAGCAACGATATCTGGTTTGTCGGTTACACACCTTATTATACAGCAGGTATCTGGGCCGGATGTGATGACAACCAGAAGCTGACAAAGAAAAATGGGGGTGCTTCCTTCCACAAAGCAATCTGGCGGAAAATCATGACCAGAGTCCATGAAGGAAAGTCTGACCCAGGGTTCCCCGTTCCCGACAGCATAGAGACCGCACAGATATGCCGGAAATCCGGCAAACTGGCAGTCACCGGCGTATGTACGGAGGACCCCAGAGGCAATGCAGTTTATACAGAATACTTTGCTAAGGGAACGGTTCCCACTGACGTATGCAACATTCACGTAAGAGCAACCGTATGTTCCGTATCCCATCAGCTGCCCTCTCCCTATTGCCCTGAGAACGAAAGGACAACCGCAGTCTTTATGGTGCTGCCAAGCGGAGAGACAGGTCAGACAGATGATTCTAAATACGCAATGCCTGGTTACTGCACAGTACATTCGGCAAACTCGTTTATTATCCCTCCGGGCACCAGTTCTTACGAAGACGATGAGACCTCGCCCCAGCAATATGCTCCAGGGTATGTACCACAAAATCCTGGCACCAGCAAGCCAAAATATCCAGAAACCAGCAAACCCAAATATCCCTGGGAAGACTATTGATAAAAAAAGAAGGACATCAGATCTGCAAAGGTCTGATGCCCTTCTTTTTTTATCAACTCAGCTTTTCATCTTCGGCTTAAACAGGATTGATCCTATATATCCAAATATTAAGGCCCCTGATATTCCTACTGCACTAGCAGTAAAGCCCCCTTTAAATATACCAAGAAATCCATCCTCTCCCATGCTTTTTAATACGCCTTTCCAGAGAGAATTACCAAACCCCAGCAACGGAACTGTTGCTCCCGCTCCTGCCCATTCACTAAAAGGCTGGTAAATCCCCAGCGCTCCAAGAATGCTGCCAGTTACCACTAGAAGTACCATAATCCGCCCAGGCATCAGTTTGGTATTATCCATCACAACCTGAACCACTGCACAGATTGCTCCTCCTACCAAAAAAGCTTTTACGTATTCCATAGCTGTCTCCTTTCTGAACTAATTACCGATATGCTCAATAACAACTCCATGAGCAATGCCGGGAATGGTTTCTCCTTCATTAAAACTGACTGTGGACAGCAGTGCTCCTGTCGGCACAAACAAAACTCGTTTCCATGTTCCCTCCTTTATTTTAGGCAATATATAGGAACAGAGAGTTGACGCTGCGCAGCCACAGCCGCTTCCGCCTGCATGTGTATCCTGGGAATCAGGATCAAATATTTCAATGCCGCAGTCTGTATGGAGAGTTTCCAGATTATGCCCTTTATTTTTCATAAAATCCAGAAGAATGGTGCGTCCTATTTTACCCAGGTCTCCTGTTATAATTTTATCATAATAATTTTCATCAACCTGAAAGTCATCGAAATTCTGCAAAATAGTGTGAAATGCAGCCGGTGCCATGGCTGCCCCCATATTCATGGAATCTTTAATACCCATATCCACCATGCGGCCGGTTGTAATACCTGTAATCGCCGCAATCCCCTCTTTTCTGTGTTTTGTGAGAATAACAGCACCGCAGCCTGTCACTGTCCAGGACGAGGAAAAAGGCCGCTGGCTTCCGTATCCCAGTGGAAAACGGAATTGCTTTTCAGCTGTGGCAAAATGGCTGGAAGCCATTGCCAATACCTTATCAGCATAACCGCCTGCAACTGTCATTGCTCCCAGATTTAAGGCTTCTCCCATGGTTGAGCATGCGCCAAAAAGACCAAACAATGGAATCTCTAAATCTACCGTACCAAACGACGTTGCAATCAGCTGACCCAGTAAATCACCAGCAAACAGATACCGGATATCTTTTTTTCTGATATCCCCTTTTTCAATTGCCAGATCTGCCGTCTGCTTCTGCAGAGCACTTTCCGCTTTCTCCCAGGTATCTGCCCCAAACATATCATCTTGTTCCACTACATCAAAAAGCTTACCTAACGGGCCTTCTCCCTCTTTTTTTCCGGCTATGGAAGCCATGCTCTCAATCACCGGAGGTTCTTCAAATTTAATGCTCGCTTTTCCAACCTGCATTTTTCTCACTCCATTTCTCTTTCCGTTTTACACGATGCCAAATGCTTTTAAAACATAGGCAATCACACCCAGTAACCATGAGCTTAATATTCCGTAAAGAATTACAGGTCCGGCAATGGTAAATATTTTACAGCCAATACCAAAAACCTGACCCTCTGCTTTAAATTCCACGGCAGGTGCCACCACGGAGTTGGCAAAGCCAGTGATTGGAACCAGAGCTCCTGCGCCACCCAACTTAGTTATTTTAGGATAGATGTTAAGCCCTGTAAGAATGACAGTGGCTGCAATTAATATCAAAGTGGTCCAGGCTGACGCCGTATCCTTTTCTACTCCCTGATTCATAATCAGAGTGGTGCAGATCTGACCGATTGTACAGATGATTCCTCCGACTATAAAAGCCTTTATAATATTGGGGATTTTTTTATTAACCGGAGTCACTTCCTTAACATAGGCTTCATAAGCTTTTTTATTTACTTCCATTATGTTCCTCCATTCTGTAACTGTTAGCTGTTATTGACCAAATCGCTCTGCAAAAAACACAAGAGAGCCGGTTAGCTTTCCAAGGGCGATGGATAGAATAATATATTGCAGCCCTACTCCCAGATTAATTCTTCTGCTGATCACCGGAAGTGCTTTTAATGTTTCTGCAAGGGACATAACCAGCAGGCCAACAAATATTCCTACTGATAATCCATATATTCCTAAAAATAAATTACCACCAAATCCTATTGGAAATTCATAGATATCATAAATATTGCCCAATACACCTCCGAGTATGATACATGATTCATAAAGCATAATGTGTTTCTTCGTATGAGTAAAACCAATCAGACGAGGAAATACACCTATGATTGCCAAAAAGGCAAAAACGCCGGCTGCTATGATGCCGCCAGCGCTTAATCCGATAAAACAAAGCAACACTTCTTTAAGAAACATCAATATCAGACTCCTTTCTCCCTTCATTCTGGATCAAAGTCTTGCTGACATTATCTTCATAAAGACGCATCTCCACCTCCAGAGGTGTGGGATCTGTATTAATCTTAATTTTTGCAAAATGATTAAAAAAACAAACAATCCCAACGGCCAGACCTACAGAATAGCTCACTTCCAGAATCGAAAACCCACTGGGCTCTTCTCTCATAATAATTTGGTAAATCTCCTTAAAAACGCCCGAAACATTTACATCATTATTAAATGTCATAATCGCAAAGGCTGCACCGCAAAAGCAGATAATACAGACAAATATTGTCTTCATCCACTGCCAGACCCAGTTTGGAGACTTAGGTTTATGGTAATCTATAATATAGTCAACCTTACCTACGTTAGTGACAGAAATAGCCGGATCCATCTCTACCAGTTTCTTAATCACATCAAGCGTACTTTCAATATAACGCTTGTTACGATCAGAATGAATGGTTTTAATCCTCAGTGCATTGCACTTATTCATAACAGCAGAATCGTCACAATAAATATCAGCTACATCTTTTAATTGTACTTCCTTATGGTGCACTTCTGTAATTTCACTGATATTTAAATACACGTTTTTGCTCATGAAACCACCATCTCCCATCCCGGAGCGGCATCAACAAGCGTTCCCTCCTTCTGGGTACCATCAGGCATCACTGCGATCATATACCAGATTGCTGCAGCAATTGCAATTAAGCATATGACCAGAAGCGTCATGACAAATTTATGTTTCATGGATTCCATACATGCTCACATCCTTTTCTCTGGTTTTTCAGAATTAGTATGAGCCGTATAAAATTTTTTATTCTACAATTTTTCGCGCATCTGTTTTAAAATCTTTTTTTCCAGTCTGGAAACCTGTACCTGGGAAATTCCCAGTTTCTCTGCGATCTGACTTTGCGTTTCATTATAATAATAACGCCGGATTATAATCTCCCTGTCTTTGTCGGACAAGTCCGTTAGCAGTTCCCGCAGCACCATACGGTTTAAAAGTTCTTCCTGAGCTGAGCTTTCTTCTTCTATTTTATCAATCAGCAGCAGGCTGTTTTCATCATTTTTATTGACAGAACGGTATAAGGATTCCACCTCAGCTCCTGCTTCTATGGAAGCTGCCACTTCTTCTTTGCTGGCCCCGATTTCTCCAGCAATCTCTTCTACTGTAGGTTCCCGTCCAAACCGGTAAATCAGTTCCTCCCGCACATTCTTTACTTTCAGTCCCATCTCTTTAATGGACCGGCTGACTTTTATGATTCCGTCATCTCGTAAAAAACGCTTAATCTCTCCTGTAATCATGGGAACGGCATAAGTGGAAAATTTGACTTCATACGTTAAATCAAATTTATCTATGGCTTTCATTAAGCCAATGCTTCCAATCTGAAATAAATCCTCAGGTTCATAACCGCGCCCTGTAAATCTGCGTACAATGCTCCAGATCAAACCGAAATTCTCGGTCACAAGCCGGTCTCTTGCCGCTTTATCTCCATCGTGAGCCATTTGTATCAATCTCATGGTCTCATCCATAGGGCTCACCTGCTAATCTTCTTTTTCATGATCACCGCAGTTCCTGCATCTGGCTCTGACTTCACTTCCACCTGATCCATAAATGCTTCCATAAAAGAGAATCCCATACCGGATCGGACTCCATCCGGATCAGTGGTAAACATTGGCTCCATTGCCTGCTTAATGTCCCTGATTCCTATCCCTGTATCGCGAATAGTAACAGTCAGTTCCTGCCCCTCAGTCATTACCTCTATGTAGATGATTCCTCCCTTCCCCTGGTATCCATGGATGACCGCATTTGTGACTGCCTCTGAGACAGCTGTTTTTACATCATCCACTTCCTCCAGAGTAGGATCCAGTCTTGCCATGAAAACGGCTACTGCTACTCTGGCAAATTCTTCATTTTGGGACAGGGCTTCCAATTCCATTTTCAGAATTTCTGGTTTGTTCTGTTCAGACATATGTTCCTCCTCAACCTGTGACTGCTGCTTCCTTAGAGTCATATAATTTCATTAATTTTAAAATTCCACCCATTTTTAAAATTCGAAGAGCCTGGGTTCCTGCTCCATAGATGGCAACACTCCCTCCGCTTAATGCCATCTGCTTATAACGGTTTAGCAGGATTCCGATTCCGGAGGAATCCATAAATTTTGTTCTTGAAAAATCAAATAATATACGGCGGATATAATTCTCGGAAAGGATTAGATCTGTTTCATATTTTAACCCGGAACAGTTATGATGATCCAGTTCCTCCGGCAGATGAACAATTAATGTCTGTCCGTCTGCCTCATACGTAAAGTGTGGTTGATTCATATGCAATACTCCTCCATTTCTTATTGTCTGTCCGTAATACCAGAGAAGAGTGTTTTTTATATGCCGAAAATAATCCGGATGAATAAAAAAAGACACCACAAAAAAAATAATTCTTCTGTAGTGTCTTTTCGAATTCTGCCATTAAAACCCTCGTTCTGATTTTGCCTTAGCAGATAACGTTTCGTCTTTGCTGTTATTGATGATATCAGAAAACAACGCATTGGCCTGGTCCTTCTGATCCATTCCCTTGTATATGACAGCTGTATTGAATTTTGCCTGCCAGCTGTCTGGTTTTAACTCGATACATTTCGCATAGTAGTTCAGGGCCGACTGATTATCTCCTGATTTCATGGCTTTATCACCCAGATCTTCTAAAATAGGGCAGCCATTCTGCGTCATATCCTTTTTTATCTCGACTATTATCGCCTGAACATCTGCTGATGCAATCAGTTCCGGATTAAGTCCTGCATAGATTTTAACTGCAGATGGAAAATCATCTTTTTTATATGCCTGCAAAATACCGATCACAGCCTGGTACTGAGCCAGGATGCTGTCAGAGTTGTTGGTTAAGGATGCCAAAGATTCCTCAGCTGTCTTCTTTTCAGATTCCAGAGATTTAAGCTGCTGGGATAAAAGATCCACCTTCTGATTGGCCTGGCTTAACTGCTCGCTGTATTTTAACATCTCTTTGTTATGATTTTCATTGATGGATTTGGTATTCGCCGGCATAACCAGAAAGAACACCACTGCCGCTCCAAGCAGCAGGCCTGCCAGTATATTTAAAATTGCCTGATCCCTGGTGTTTTCCTTATAGCTTGGCGGGATAATCACATCATCATCCTGCATCTGTCTATGGGAGAGCACATTCTTGAGTTTTCTTTTTTCCGGTTCCCGCTCTGGCTTTATCCTGGTACCGGTATCTTTCATAATTGACTTGTAATAAAGCGCTTTTGTATTATTATGATCAATCTGCAGCACCTTATTAAGTGCTTTCCCCGCTTTCTGGTGATCCTCCCTGACTATGCACAACAGTGCAAATAAAAGCTGGGCTTTTATATAATTAGGCTTGTCCTCCACTGCTTTATTCAACTGCAGGATGGCCAGGTCCTCACTTCCGCTTTTGATATAGGCAAGTGCCTGATTAAACCGGCGCACTGCCTTTCGTTCCAGATCCATGGTTCCTTTTTTCTTTTGAATCGATTCCAGGTAATAATCGGCACGGTTGTCCTCCGGCTGCAGATTCTTACTGATGACCCATTGAACCAATGCATCGCCGACCTCTCCCACCTCATAGTAAATGAGACCCAGCAGATTCCTTGCATCTGTCATATATTTATTAAAATGAAGACATTTTTTTAAACAATCGGCTGATCCGGATAAATCCCTTAGCTTAGCCTTCTCTAATCCCATATTATAATAGCTGTTTGCTATCACCCGGATTTTTCTTTCATAATCCATATTCTATCCGCCTATTCCTTGGTGACTTCTTTTATCAGATTCATTATAAGATCGTTCATATCAGTGATATCACTTCTTACAATGGCATCTTCCACTGCATCAACCTCCAGGCTGGGCCTGTACTCATTCATCTCAGAATCAAAATCAATCATATCCATTCCTCCTTAAAGCTGCTTTTAATTCACCCATTAAATAAAGAGAGCCTGCACAAAACAGCAGATGATCGTCATCCTGTTTATCAAGCATATAGAAAAATGCCTCCTCTGCGCCTGAGAAGCCTGTAATTGTGCAGCAGGCTGCTTCCTCAAACTCCCGAAAGATTACATCTGTTTCTAATCCCCTGTCAGAATCGATATGAGTCACCGCCACTTCATCTAATGGCAGGCTGTTCCCGATCATCTTTATCATATCATGATAATTCTTATCGGATACAGCAGAAAATAAAAGATTTGCTCTTTTTTTCCTGTCTGTACACAGGTTTAAAGCTGTCCATACAAACTCCTCAATTCCTCCCGGGTTATGTGCTCCATCTAAAAATACTCCCGGATAAACCTCTTCCATCCTTGCCGGCCAATTCATTCGCAAAAAACCTTCTCTAATCTGCTCCCCGGCCCGCTCGGAACTCAGTAATCCGGATACTTCCGCTGCCCGCAATGCTAACAGTGCATTCATTACCTGGTATCTGGCCACAGAAGGAATAACAGCCTGATAAACATGTCCATTCACACCTGTAAATTCCACATAAAAACGGTTATCTTCAAATCGGATTATCCGATAACAGTGGCTGCTTGTTTCATAATAAGGAGATTCCTGCTCCAGTGCCCTGTTTCTGATCACTTCAGAAACATTCTGCTGGTTCCCGTCAAAAACCACCGGAATATTCTTTTTAATGATTCCGGCCTTCTCCGAGGCAATCTTTTCTACTGTATCACCTAAATATTCCATATGATCCATGCTGACAGAAGTGATAACAGATACCAGCGGGTGCCGGATGACATTGGTCGTGTCAAGCCTTCCGCCCAGTCCCACTTCCAAAATCACAAGATCAACGTTTGATTTACGGAATAAATCCATAGCCATATAAAATAAAAATTCAAAGTAAGACGGATGGCTGTACCCTCTTTTCATCATCCGTTCTGAAAGTGCCTGTACAGTCTTAAAGCTGTCTGAAAAGGCGGATTCTGATGTCATCTCTCCATTTACGCAAAACCGTTCTCTGATTTCTATGAGATGAGGGGAGGTAAAGGTCCCCACCTGATATCCTGCTTGCAGAAAGACGGACTGCAGAAAGGCACATACAGAACCTTTTCCATTCGTTCCCGCTACATGAATAATTCTCATGGCCTCATCCGGCTCGCCAAGCTCCATCAGAAACGTTCGAATCACTTCCAGTGAATTCTTTTTTTTCGTCCACATTGGGATACGGCTTATATATTCTTCTGCCGTTTCTTCACATCTCATCCTTTAAGTACCAACTTCCCTGCTAAAATTCCTGGATCAATTACTTTATTAAGATAAAAAAATGGACTAATCGAGCTTCCTCAATTAATTATAATATATGTCTGTCAATATGCAACCCATTTCTTTCGCAAAAAGCCCTTTATTTCTACATCCTGCTCCTGTTTATTGCCTGAAAGGGACAAAATCTGGTATAACGCAAAATAGGGAATACCAAAATATGGCACCCCCTGTCCTCTGATCCGTATTGCTTTTATTCTCCGCAATAGGCAATAGCTTCGATTTCCACTAATGCATCTTTTGGAAGAGCTGCCACTCCAAATGCTGCTCTGGCAGGGCATTCTCCCTGAAAGAAGGTTGCATAAACTTCATTCATAGCCGCAAAATCATTAATATCCTTTAATAATACGGTTGTTTTAACCACGTTCTCCATAGTTAAACCACCGCTTTCCAATATGGCCTTTATATTTGTCAAAGACTGTCTCGTCTGAGCTGCAATATCCGCACCTGCAAATGTACCGGTAGCCGGGTCTATGGGAAGCTGACCGGAAACGAACACATAATCGCCTCCGCGAACTCCCTGAGAATAAGGACCAATTGCTGCCGGAGCCTTTTCTGTCGCCAAAACTTTTTTCATAATTATGTATCTCCTTTCGTTTATTACAATGATAGTTCTAGATTAACACACATTCCTTAAATGTCAAGAAAATCTTTTTGGTGTGCTAAAAAAAATTTAGTTCAGGGGGTACTTTTCCCCCTTGTCATCTGGTATTGAATACTATATAATATGATGAAGGGGATTATCACATGTGCGGAGCGATTCCCTGCAGAACGGAGGACATATGAAAACCAACGAAGAGCGAATGCAGGATATCTTAGAGCATCTGGATGGATTGCGGTATATCAAACCGGACTCCATACCAAATATTGATTTATATATGGATCAGGTCACAACTTTCATGGATAAGCATTTGAGTGATACGAAACGCTACACTGATGATAAGGTCTTAACAAAGACCATGATCAACAACTATGCCAAGAACAATCTTCTTCCGGCTCCCTATAAAAAGAAATATACGAAAGAACATATGCTTCTTCTTATATTCATCTATTATTTTAAAAATTTATTATCATTTAATGATATTGAACTGCTTTTTAATCCGATTACGGAAAAACACTTTAATCCTTCCAACGGCATGCCTTTAGAAACAATCTATGAAGAGATCTTCTCTCAGGAAGAAACCGAATTAAAGCGAATCAAATCCGACATACTGGAGAAGTACCAGCATTCCTGCAAAACCTTTGAAGATAAAGGAGTTGAGGGTGATGATCTGGAATACTTACAGCTTTTTTCCTGGATCTGTGAATTATCCTTTGATGTATATGTTAAGAAACAGGTGGTCGAGCAGCTTATAGACAGTTTAGGAGAGGACCAGGCATTTAATAAGAAAAAATAAACGAACAGGGGCCAAGAACCGGAAAACGGACTTGTCCCCTGCTTTATTATATCTCTTTCTTTTCTTCCAGACGCTTAAATACCATATCATATCCGTCATTGCCGTAGTTTAAAGAACGGTTCACACGGCTGATGGTCGCAGTGGAAGCTCCTGTCTTTTCTGCAATTTCCAGATAAGTTCTGCCTTCACGAAGCATCTTTGCCACTTCATATCTTTGAGATAAGCTTAACAACTCATTGACTGTACACACATCCTCAAAAAACGTATAACACTCCTCCGGTGTTTTTAAGGTTAAAATAGCTTCAAACAGATGGTCAACTGCATCTGTCTTAATTTTTTTATTCATTGAGATCTATCCCCTTTTTATTCCTTATGGTCTATCTGTATATTAACATATTAACGTTATAAAATCCACCCCTTGAGATATCAGGAAAGCATAAATTTTTCCACTACCAAAGCAATACCGTCATCATTATTGGAAGCAGTCACATAATCAGCCGCCTTTCTCACAGGTAAAACTGCATTCTCCATGGCCACACCAAGCCCGGCGTACCGGATCATGGACAAATCATTGTAGCCGTCGCCGCAGGCAATCATCTCTTCCCGGCTCATATGAAGTTTTAAAAGAAGCCGCTCCAGGCTTGCTGCTTTATCAATCCCTTTTGGCAGAATCTCAAGAAAGTACGGTTCAGACCGGTATACGCTGTAATCACGTCCCAGTGCTGCCTTAACCCGTGGCTCTACCATAGCAAGATAGTCTCCCTCTTCCAGCATCAGATATTTCACCACAGGAAAGCTTACGTAGCTTTCCATATCTTCCACTTCCCTGACCTCCAGCTTATTAATTGCAGATTCTTTACCTACATACTCATCGTCTGCATTCCCGGTTATGATTAAGTCCTCTTCATAGGTTAAGATATTCACACCATATTCCTTCGCCATGCGAATGATCTTCTGGTTGGAAGCAACCGGCAGTTCCTTTGCAAAAATGGTTTCACCCGTTTTACAGTCTATGATGCGTCCTCCGTTAAAGGATAAGATATAACCGCCAGTCTCATGAAGCTTTAATTCTCTTGCAATGGGCATGACTCCATAAGTTGGACGGCCCGAAGCCAAAACAATCACTCCGCCCAACCGTTGCAATTTAAAAAGTGCTTCTTTTGTTCTGGGTGTGATCTCTTTATCCCGGTTCGTCAGCGTCCCATCCAAATCAAGCACTATCATTCGATATTTCATTGCATTTCTCCTGCTTTTGTAAATTTTACTATAGCAGTATATCACAGTTTTACCGCATATACCATCTTAAAATAAGAAAATATCCATTCCATCGTAAACTCTGCCTGTCAGACATCATAGGATTTTATTAGGAGGATGAATGGAGGAGAATCAAATGAAAAAAGTAATTGCAATCTTTTTAACCGCATTTATGGTCGCCGGATGCCTGTCCGGATGCAGAACAACGTCCAGGAAACAAATCAGGCCTCTTTTTTTCCATGTATCCGCCCAGATCTTTATACTTTAAATTTTTTTAAGACAAGGTACTTTCCTATATAACGGCAATACAATGTAGTATTAAGATTTGATAAGGAGGATTTTATGAGAAAAGCCTGTCACTCTTTTATAATGGCCATTCTTACCGGAGTGTCATTGCTAAGTTTAACCGCCTGTGGTTCAAAAGCTGATTCGTCGGACTTAACACCGGTCAAATTAAATGAAGTTGCCCATTCCATCTTTTATGCTCCCCAGTATGCAGCCATTGAACTGGGGTATTTTGAGGACGAGGGCATTCATTTGACCTTAGTAAACGGAGCCGGCGCTGATAAGGTTATGACTGCTCTCATATCCGGTGATGCGGATATCGGCTTTATGGGCTCAGAGGCCTCAATCTATACTTATGCTAACGGTTCCCAGGATTACGCAGTTAATTTTGCCCAGCTGACACAGCGGGCAGGCAATTTCCTTGTAGGAAGAAGCGAACAGCCTGATTTTAAATGGACGGACTTAAAAGGGAAAAAAGTACTGGGAGGCAGAGCCGGCGGAATGCCCCAAATGGTATTTGAATACATTCTGAAAAAGAACGGAATTGATCCTGCTGCTGATCTCACCATTGACCAAAGCATCAGCTTTGGTTTGACAGCCGCTGCCTTTACCAGCGATGACGCTGATTATACCGTTGAATTTGAGCCGTTTGCCACTGGACTGGAAAAAGAAGAAAACGGCTTTGTAGTCGCCTCTCTCGGCGTGGACTCCGGTTATGTTCCCTACACTGCCTACAGCGCAAAAAAGAGTTTTCTGGAAAAGAATCCAGAGGCAGTGCAGAAATTCACCAATGCAATTCAAAAAGGCCTGAAATACGTAAATTCCCACTCATCTGAAGAAATTGCAAAGGTAATACAGCCCCAGTTTAAGGAAACCGACGTAAAAACCATTGCAGCCATTGTAGACCGTTACAAAGCACAGGATACATGGAAAAAAGATACTGTTTTTAACAAAGACAGCTTTGAACTTTTAGAGAATATTCTGGAGGAGGCGGGTCAGCTGAAAGACCGTGTTCCTTATGAGGAATTGGTAACAACAGAATTTTCTGAGAAGGCAGTAAAATAAACCAATCAAGGGGACAATTCAAAAAGCAATTGTCCCCTTGACATTGACATTATGAGGTATTATCTATGGATATTCAACTGAATCAGGTATTGAATCCCACTAATGAACAACGGCTGGAAATGATTAAAAATTCATTGGAAACGGCTGGCCGATCAGAAGATTATGAATATATTGTCCGTTTACTGAGTCCTCCCCCGGATATTACAAATTATGCACAGCCTGGAGAACTAAAAGGTGTAAAAATCGGCGTGATAGGCGGCGGCCTGGCCGGTTTATCTGCTGCATTCGAGCTTCGAAAGCTGGGAGCCGATATTACGATTCTGGAGGCAAATGACAGCAGAATCGGAGGAAGAGTTTATACATACTATTTTGATGAGGAAGGTAAATATTATAACGAATTCGGCGCTCACAGAATACCGGTTACCCACCAAACCACCTGGCACTACATCAATTTGTTCGGCTTAAATACCTTTCCTCTGTCTTTAAGGAAACGCAACAACTTTTTATATGTTCATAATACCCGTTTGAGAACAACAGACTCCATTGAGGAGATCCTTTATCCCCTGTACAATTTAACTCCCCAGGAGCGAAACACTCCCTGGCCGGAGCTCAATGACTATGCCTTTTTATATCCGATGATGCAGCTTCCTCCTGATATCCGTTCAGAGCTAATACAGATTCTACCGAATTATTCCCCAGAATACCTGACTCTTGCAAACTATTCCGTCCGGCAGACTCTGGAAAATCTGGGATTGAGCCAGGGAGCAATCAGCCTGATCTCAGGAGTGGATCCGGGAACGGGAGCTTTACTTGATATCAGTTACGCGGAAACTGTTCAGGAAGAGTATACCATGGACTACCGTAACACCTATACCATAGAGGGGGGAATTGTAAACCTGCCATATGCTTTTATCCAGTCTTTCTTTACTGACAAACCACCCCAATATCAAGCGATTCCATCCTCCAGTCTGGGTACAGTTACTTACTGGCCCGGTCAGACGGTAACAGGCATTTATGAGATGCAAAACAGCAGCAAGATTGTACTGACCCACCGCAATGTACAGGATTTAAGCAGCACTGCCGATGCTTATGATTACGTTGTATGTGCAATCCCTTACTCCACTCTGAGGGAAGTGGACATCAAGCCATATTTCAGCAATCGAAAAATGCAGGCTATTTTAGAGTATAATTATACGAATTCACAAAAGACCTTCTTTTTATGCAGAGAACGATTTTGGGAACAAGATACGGATTATGGACGAATGGTAGGAGGATTTTCACGGACAGATCTTCCGATTCAATACATCTTCTATCCGGGAGATCACCTTCTATGTCCGGATCTTTCTTCCTGTTCGCCCAATGAACCTGGTGTACTGATCGCTTCCTATAATTATCATATGAATGCGACTAGAGTAGGAAATATGAAAGAAAATCTTCGATTTGAATATATAAAAGAAAGCGTGGAGGAAGTACACGGATTACCAGGAGGATTCTTAGATTCCGTTGTGGCAGACCATAAGACAGTAGTTTGGGATAATGAGCCTTATAACCGTGGGGCTTTTGCTGAGGCACTCCCAGGTCAGAAACAGTTGTTTGCTTATGAAATGCAAAAGCCCGAATTTAATCAGAGGATTTTCTTCGCCGGTGAACATTTGTCCACAAA
Organism: Clostridium boliviensis; assembly: GCF_033342255.1. Lineage (NCBI taxonomy): Bacteria > Bacillati > Bacillota > Clostridia > Eubacteriales > Clostridiaceae > Clostridium > Clostridium boliviensis. Next base: position 176,183 of record NZ_JAWONS010000099.1, on the reverse strand, counting down.
GCATGCCTGGATGCAGGGGGCATTGTATACGGGTATGAATGCTGCCAATCAGCTGGCCAGCTCTTTTCACAGACAGCAGGCAAAAATACCTGATTATTCCTTTTTTATTTAGTGGTCTGGTGCTATAATTATTTTTACAGGATCATTTTATAAATCCTGTAATTAAATGAATGATCGGAGTGATACATATGAATATCGTACTATTAGAATCTCTTGGAATTCCAGACAGCCTGCTGAACGAATATGCAAAGCCATTCATCGATGCAGGTCATAGCTTTAAAGCTTTTGAAAAGAATACGGATGCGAAAGTTCAGATTGAAGAAGCTCAGGATGCCGATGTCATCATGATTGCTAATATGCCTCTGAGCAGAGAAGTAATAAGTGCATGTAAGAGCTTAAAATTTATAGATGTTGCTTTTACAGGTGTTGATCATGTGAATCTGGAAGCTGCTGAAAACAAACATATCGCAGTGAGCAATGCTGCCGGTTACTCAACGGAAGCTGTAGCAGAGCTGACATTAGGTCTTATGCTCTCACTACTTCGCAATGTGATAAAGACAGATACCCGCTGCCGGGAAGGAAAGACAAAAGATGGTCTGGTAGGCTGCGAACTAAGAGGAAAAACAGTGGGAATTATCGGAGCCGGTGCAATCGGAACAAGGACTGCAGAGCTTTGCAAAGCCTTTGGATGCCGCGTTCTCGGATACAAGCGAAACATCAGTGGAAATGAACCGGACTTCATGGAATTTGTATCTCTGGAAGAACTCCTTTCAAGCTCCGATCTCGTAAGTCTCCACTGTCCATTGAATGAAGATTCCCGTCATTTGATCAATCGGGATACAATTGCCAAAATGAAACGTGGAGCGTTTATCATTAATGCTGCAAGAGGTCCTGTTGTGGATTCTGAAGCCCTTGCAGAGGCTCTAAACAGCGGCTTTCTTGCAGGCGCAGGAATCGATGTTTTTGAGAACGAACCACCCATTGATACTGCCCACCCACTGTTAAACAGCAAGAATACCATCGTTACTCCTCATATCGCATTTGCTTCTGCAGAGTCCATGAAGTTAAGAGCAGATATTGTATTTGAGAATCTGAAAAAGTGGATGGAAGGCGATCAGATTAATAAAGTTCTATAAGAATAAACCTGAGGGGCATCGTGTATTTAGATGCCTCTTTTTTTCAATTTGTACAAATTATACTTGTAATTCAGAATCTTCATGCTATAATTTAGACAAGGGGATATAGCTCAGCTGGGAGAGCGATGCGTTCGCAACGCATAGGCCACGAGTTCGAGTCTCGCTATCTCCACGAAATGGAAGTATAGCTCAGCCGGGATGAGCGTTCGCCTCACACGCGAAAGGTCATGGGTTCGAGCCCCATTACTTCCATTTTTCTATAAACAGCCAAAACACCGGGATCACTTGTATATGCAGGGGATTCCGGTGGTTTTGTTATATTTGTCTGCCAGCATATTTTTCCAACAAACTCTGAAATATTTCATTCGGGAAGAAATATCATGAAAGATGCGCATATAATTGTATTAATAAGAATACGAGGGAAGCCATGATCATACACGTTGTTCAACCCGGTGAAACTATTGTTTCAATATCTGAATATTATCATATCCCAGTTGACAGATTAATTATAGAAAACGGCATCACAAACCCGGATAATTTAGCAATTGGCCAGACGATTGTAATTGTTCAGCCAGAAACAGTCTACACAGTTCGAGCCGGTGATACTTTGCAGAGTATTGCAAAGCAGTACAGTGTTACCGTTATGGATCTTTTAAGGAACAACCCCACACTTTCAGACCGTAACTATCTGAACCCTGGAGAAACTATTGTGATTACATATCAGACGAAGAAAACAAGAACCATCGCTACCAACGGATATACTTTTTCCTATATCGATAAAGCAGTTTTGAAGAAAACTCTTCCTTATCTGACTTATCTGTCAATATTTAATTATACAGCGACAGACAAAGGGGAAATAATTCCTGCTGGTGACGACACGGAACTGGTCCAGATGGCATTATCATATGGTGTTGCACCAATTATGTTTGTTTCAACCATCACCCAGGATGGGAAGATAAATCGTAGAACTAACTATAACATTTTAAATGATTCTTTGATACAGGACCTGCTTATTGAAAACTCGCTGCAAATACTAAAAAATAAAGGTTATTATGGCATAAATATTTATATCGAAGAAATCTCGTTCCACAATCTCGACAAACTTTCTGCATATTTAAAGAAAGCCTCTGATATATTTCATCCAGAAGGCTATCAAATATTTATTACTATTACACCTGTTACGAACATTAACACCTCTGGTATCAGTCTTGAAGAACTGAACTATACAGAATTATTTCAATATGTAGACAAAATCATATTTGCCTCCTACGATTGGGCGACAACGTTTGGCTATCCAAGCTCTATATTTCCGGTTAATATATTAATTAATTTATTGAATTATGCAGTTTCAAACATTCCATCTGAAGATATATTACTGGGATTCACAACGGTTGGTTATGATTGGGAACTGCCTTATATTCCGGGTGTTACAGGCGCTAATATTATCAGCAATGACGGAGCAATTCAAATAGCTGCAATAAATAACATACCGATACAGTTTAATGAAACGGCACAATCACCTTATTTCTATTATATGGACAGTGATGGTATTTTACATGTCATATGGTTTAATGATGCAAGAAGCTTTCAGGCACAGACTATGCTGGTGACACAATACAATCTTCTGGGTCTGTCTCTTTGGACAATTATGAAATTTAATGCTCAGATGTGGTTCATAATTAATACTCAGTACAACATACAGAAGCTGTAGATCTCTTTGCTGCACCATACGACCATGATTCACATATTCTCCCTTTTTTTGAATAGTATGAAACAAATACTCCTTTTATCCGAAGGGAGGTCTTTTTTGAAAAAAATTCTTGATAATAATTATTATGATCTTATTATAAATAATGTCTCTGTCCCGCAATACGGCACTGGCGATAATATTACCCCCCTAAACCTCAGGCATTCCCTTCTTAATACTCCTGTGGAAAGCGCAGATCCCTGCACTTTGGGTAAATATCCTTATTTTAGCTTTCCAGCGCTATTTACACTCACCTCAACCATCAGCATCGAAAAATCAGGCATCGGTGCTGTACAGCGCAATCCCTTCTTAAATCTGAATGGTAGAGGAATTATTATCGGTGTCATAGACACAGGCATTGATTACCAGCATCCTTCATTTCTCTTTCATGACAGAACTACACGAATTTTATCTATATGGGACCAATCCATCCAGGATGGAGAACCTCCTGGCGCTTTTACTTTCGGAACGGAATACACAAGGGGCATGATTAATCTGGCCTTGGCTTCAGATAACCCTTTATCCATCGTTCCCTCTCAAGATACCAATGGACACGGAACCGCGATTGCCAGTATTATTGCAGGCACACCTGAGGATGAAAAAAACTTTTCCGGTATTGTTCCTCATGCCGAACTTGTAATTGTCAAGCTAAAAGAGGGGAAGACAAATTTAAAAAATATATATTTTGTCCCAGAGGATAAGCTCTGCTATCAGGAAAGCGATATTATCCTGGGCCTTACTTATCTGGTAGATTATGCGCAAAAGGCTAACCGTCCCCTCGCTGTCTGTATTGCTCTTGGAAGCAGTCAGGGATCGCATGACGGCAGCGGTGCTCTCAGCTATTACTTAAATTACCTGGTGCGTATGCCAGGAATTGGAATCGCTGTTTCAGCAGGAAATGAGGGCAATCTGAGAAGACATTACTTTAACTCCACACAACAGGTCCCCTTTTCCAATCATTTTGAACTAAGAATCGGCGAAAAAGACCCCATGTTTTCCATGGAAATCTGGCCCTCTGCTCTCAGCAGACTATCCATCAATATTACCACCCCAAACCGGGAATCAACCAAGCTTGTCCGTCCTGGTCTTAAGGATTGCAGAAAGTTTAAGTTTGTCTTCACTCCTACTGTTTTATGGGTAAATAATCTGTCCTTTGAAGAGGATAGCGGTGACCAGCTGATTTTAATCCGGTATCAGAACGCAATGCCAGGAATCTGGTCCTTTGATATACAGAGTCTGGAAAACGAAGCCATATCCTTTAATTCCTGGCTGCCTTCCGGCGATCTTATCAGTAATGAGACCTTTTTTTTGAATGCCAATCCTGATACTACCATCATGAGTCCGGGAAATGGAATGCACCAGCTGACCGTCACAGCTTATAACCAGTTTAATGACAGCATACTGATTGAATCCAGCAGAGGCTACGCCAGAAACAACCTGGTAAAACCAGATATCAGTGCTCCCGGCTATCAGATCCCCTGTGCATTACCCAAAAACAGCTATGGAACGCTGACGGGCACAGGCGCTGCCGCTGCTCATACCACCGGTGCCATCGCCATGATTTTGGAATGGGGAATTCCCAGGGGACATTACACCACCTTGTCCGGAAATACGGTTAACAGCCTGATTACCCGCGGTTCAAGAAGGGAGTCATCCATAATCTATCCAAATAATGTCTGGGGATACGGTATGTTAGATATCAGCGAACTGTTTCAACGGCTTACCATCATCTGACCGTGTAACTATTTTTCATTCCGTCTCCCCTTTTCATAATAGAACTCCTTCTGCATAAACATATCATATATGCCCTCAGCAAAAGATAGGAGGACCTCTGTTGAATAAAATACTGGACAATAATTACTATGATCTGATTATCAGCAATACACTCATATCCTCTTTTAATACCGGGGATAATGTAACCCCGGTAAGTGAACGCTTCTCCCTGCTCCATATACCCGTAGTATCCCAGGATCCCTGTGATTTAGGAACCCGTCCTTACAATTTCTTTCCTTCCTTATATACACTGGAATCTGCAGTAAGCCTTGAAAAAACAGAGATGAGTTCCGTTCAGCAAAACAGTAATTTAAATCTTACAGGGGAGGGTGTACTGGTTGGTTTTATTGATACAGGAATCGACTATTCGCACATGGTATTTCGTAATTCTGATGGTACCAGCCGCATCTATTCCATCTGGGATCAAACCATACAGGAAGGAACGGTTCCGGACGGCTTCACCTTTGGAAGTGAATATAATAAGGATCAGATTAATGAAGCTTTAAAAGCTCCTCAGCCGCTCTCCATCGTTCCATCTATTGACAGCAACGGTCATGGTACTGCCATTGCCAGCATTGCCGCAGGTTCCACCACGGCGGATCCTGCTTTTACCGGAATTGCTTCTTCCTCAGAGCTTGTTATCGTCAAGCTGAAGGAAGCAAAAAACAATCTGAAAAATATTTTCTTAGTTCCGGAAGAAGCCTATTGTTTTCAGGAATCAGATATCTATCTGGCACTGACCTATATGCTGTCTGTATCCAAACGCGCAGCTAAACCCATTGTAGTTTGTATCTGTCTTGGAAGCAGCCAGGGAGGCCATGACGGCAACGGTGCAATCAGCAGCTATATGACTGCCAAAATCCGGAATCCGGGAATCTGCTTTGTGACAGCCGCCGGCAATGAAGGTAACAAAGCCAGGCATTATTACAATAATACAGCGAACATTCCCTTTTATAACGATTTTGAACTGAAAATCAGCGAAAAAGACAAACAGTTCTGGATGGAAATCTGGCCCTATGCACCCAGCAGGATATCCATTGATATCTCCTCTCCAAACAGAGAATCCACACAAAGAATTTATCCTGCTATTAATGAATGCAGAAAATTTAATTTTATCTTTACACAAAGCACCATATGGGTTAATAATATTGTTTTTGAAGAAGAAACAGGGAATCAGGTTATTCTGATCCGGTGGAAGGATCCAATGCCCGGAGTATGGTATCTGCGGGCACAAAGCATAAAGGGAGAGCCGATCTCCTTTCACTGCTGGCTTCCTAATGGCCCCTTCCTTTCCGATGATACCTACTTTCTGAATCCGGATGCTTCTGTAACCATAACCTCGCCAGGAAATGGTATACGTCAATTAACGGTTACTGCTTACAACCAGTATAATGACAGTGTTCTTCCACAAGCCAGCAGAGGTTATACCCGGATAAATATGGTCAAACCCGATATTGCCGCACCCGGATTTCATCTTCCCTGTGCACTTCCCGGAAATTCATTCGGCAATATTTCCGGAACTGCAGCCGCAGCCGCTCATGCGGCTGGTGCTGCAGTCATGGTGATGCAATGGGGAGTCTCCAAAGAAAATTACCCGAATTTAACCGGGTATGATATTAACCGACTGATAATGAGAGCAGCAAATCGCTCAACAAGCGATGTGTATCCCAATAACCTGTGGGGCTACGGCCGGCTTGACATCGAACATGTATTTAAACAGCTTACGAACATGTGATCAGCAAAATAAGACAAAACAGACCGGGGGACTGTCTTTTGGAAAAGATTCTGGATAACGATTATTATGATCTGATAATTAATAATATTTCTATCCCTGTCTATGGTTCAGAAAATATAACCATGATTAATTTCAGGCATTCCCTGCTTCACATACAGGCAGCCGGTTCCACCCCCTGCCTGTTAGGAGAATATCCATACCACAACTTTCCGTCTCTCTATACGCTGAATTCTACAATCAGCATAGAAAAGTCAGGAATCGGTGCTGTTCAGAGGAATCCGTTTCTGAATCTGACGGGCAGAGGTATCATTATCGGAATCATTGACACAGGAATTGATTACAGGCATGAGGCATTTTTGTACAATGACAATACAACCCGGATTCTCTCCATCTGGGATCAGACCATTCAGAGTGGTAATCCGCCTGCAGGCTTTACCTTCGGTACCGAATACAGCAGAGAGTCCATTAACATTGCCTTACGATCCGATGATCCCTTATCAATTGTTCCAACTACAGATCCCATAGGGCACGGGACTTCGGTTGCCAGTATTATTGCAGGCAGGGAAAATCCGGAAAATTCTTTTTCCGGGGTCGTACCGGAAGCAGAATTGGTAGTTGTGAAGCTGAAAGAGCCCAAACCAATCTTAAAAGAAATCCAATTTGTGCCGCCGGATGTAATATGCTATCAGGAATCGGACATTATGCTGGGGCTCCGCTACCTGGAAGAATACGCCCAGAAAGCCAACCGTCCACTGGTCATCTGCATTGCTCTTGGGAGCAGTCAGGGCGGTCATGACGGAACAGGCGCATTAAGTAATTATTTAAACTATCTGGCGAGACTGACAGGAATCGGAATTTCTGTTTCAGCAGGAAATGAAGGCAATGACAGACGTCATTATTTCAGAAGTATAACAGAACCGCCATTTTATGATAATATTGAATTACGGATCGGAGAAAATGATCCTACGTTTTTTATGGAAATCTGGCCATATGCACCTGGCCGCATTTCCGTAGATGTATCCACTCCAAACAGGGAATCAACCCAGCCGGTTTCTCCCACGATCAATTCCTGCAGAAAGTTTGATTTTATTTTTACGGGCAGCACAATATGGGTAAATAATTTTACATTTGAAGAAGAGACCGGCGACCAGCTGGTTCTTCTCCGTTTTCGCAATCCCCTGCCAGGCGTCTGGAACATCCGGGTGCAGAGTATTGATAACGAGGCTCTGTCATTCCATTCCTGGCTTCCTTCCGGTGGCATCATTTCAAATGACACCTTTTTTTTAAACCCAAATCCGGACACTACGATTACCGCACCGGGAAATGCTCCCAGTCAGCTGACGGTCACTGCCTATAACCAGTTTAATGACAGTATCCTTATCGAATCCAGCAGAGGATATACCAGAAACGGATTAGTGAAGCCAGACATTGCAGCTCCCGGTTATCAGATTCCCTGTGCACTGCCAGGCAATCTTTACGGAACCATGACTGGAACCGGGGCAGCCGCCGCTCATACTGCCGGTGCAATTGCCATGATTCTGGAATGGGCAATTCCCAGGGGAAACTACACTTCCATGACAGGAAATGACGTTAACCGCCTGCTCATCCGGGGTGCTGCACGTGATAGTTCTATCATTTATCCAAACAATATCTGGGGCTATGGCAGGCTGGATGTAAATAACCTGTTTAGGAGGCTGACCAATATATAATCCATTAATTCTGCATAAGGAGGTCTGATTTTGCTTAAAATACTGGACAATGACTATTACGACCTGATTATTAATACTATATCAGTCCCCTCCTACGATACAGGAGATAATATCACTCTGTTAACAGAACGCAGCTCCCTGCTTCATATCCCAACGGCGGAAGCAGAGCCTTGTGATTTAGGGGTCCGCCCCTATAGTACCTTTCCCTCCCTGTATACCCCTGAATCCACCATCAGTATAGAAAAATCAGGCATTGGGACGGTACAGAGAAATCCATTTTTAAACCTGAACGGTCAGGGTGTCTTAATGGGGTTTGTGGATACCGGAATCGATTATCTGCATAACGCTTTCCGAAACGCTGACGGAACCACCCGTATTGTATCCATATGGGATCAGACCGTGCAGACAGGTACCATTCCGGAGGGTTTTACCTTTGGCAGCGAATATAACAGCGAAACCATTAATCTGGCTTTATCATCAGAGGATCCTCTTTCCATTGTTCCGACAGTGGATACCAATGGACACGGAACTGCCATGGCAAGCATTGCAGCCGGAAGCTATACTGCAGATCAGACTTTTACTGGCATAGTACCCAGTTCCCAGATTATTATTGTGAAATTAAAAGAGGCTAAGAATAACTTAAAAAACATTTTTTTAATCCCCGAAGATGCCTACTGCTTCCAGGAGTCTGATATCATACTGGGCATCAGGTATCTTCTTTTAACTGCACAGAAACTCAGTCTCCCCCTCGTCATCTGCATTGCACTCGGCACAAGCCAGGGAAGCCATGACGGCAAGGGGGTATTAAGCAGTTATTTAACCTATCTCGTACAGCTTCCCGGAGTCGGCATTTCCGTGTCTGCCGGAAATGAAGGAAATAAACAGAGGCACTATTTTAACAGTACCTCTGTTATCCCCTTTTACAATGATTTTGAACTGAGAATTGGGGAAGATGACAAAGAATTCTGGATGGAAATCTGGCCCTATGCTCCGGAAAGGATTTCCATTGATATTTCTACCCCAAACAGAGAATCCACCCAGCGTATTTATCCTTCTATTGCAGATTGCCGTAGGTTCAACTTCATATTTACCCAGAGCGTTGTCTGGGTGAACAATATTATATTCGAGGAAGAAACCGGGGATCAGCTTATCCTGATCCGTTTTCTCAATCCCCAGCCCGGTGTTTGGTATTTCCGTGCCCAGAGCCTTGAAGACGAACCATTTTCTTTTCACTGCTGGCTTCCAAACGGGAACCTCATCTCTGATAATACGTTTTTTTTGGTTCCTAATCCGGATACCACCATCACATCTCCGGGAAATGGCGTCAGCCAGCTGACAGTCACTGCCTATAATCAGTTTACGGACAGCATTCTTCCTGAGTCCAGCAGGGGCTATACAAGAACCGGACTGGTAAAACCGGATATCGCAGCTCCTGGCTATCAGATTCCATGCGCCGTTCCCGGTAATCAGTATGGAACTGCAACCGGCACCGGAGCAGCCAGTGCACATTCTGCAGGAATCATAGCAATGGTGCTTGAATGGGGCATAACAAGAAGAAATTATACCACTCTGACCGGATATGACGTCAACCGGCTGCTCATCCGGGGAGCACAAAGAAGCACTTCGGATGTCTACCCCAATAATGTATGGGGATATGGTACCATCAACGTGAATAACTTATTTGAACGGCTTACAAATCTCTGATCTTCTTTTGTATTATAGAAAAGCAGGCACCCAGTTCCCTGATATCAGGTTTTACCGGTGCCTGCTTATTTCTTTATTTCATCTAAAAAGGGAATTTTTATTAACTCGATTACAGTCGAAACCGGTCGATTAAGTCCTTTAGAATCTGAGCCTGTCCGGAAAGTTCTTCACTGGTTGCCGCACTTTCTTCCGCTGTTGCCGAATTTGTCTGAACCACACTTGAAATCTGGTCTATACCCTCATTGACCTGGCTTATGGAAAGTGCCTGTTCTCCGGATGCTTTGGATATCTCATTGATCAGCGTTACGGTTCTTTCAGAGGAAGCAGCAATGCGGTCCAGCAATTCTTTTGTCTCCGCCGCAATACGCGTACCCTGTTCCACGGACTGATCGGAATTAGTTATCAGAACAGAGGTATTTTTAGATGCCTCCGCACTTTTAGAAGCAAGATTGCGCACTTCATCTGCTACGACTGCGAAGCCTTTTCCCGCTTCCCCTGCCCGTGCAGCCTCCACCGCGGCATTCAGTGCCAGAATATTGGTCTGAAATGCGATGTCCTCAATTGTTTTAATTATTTTTCCAATCTCACCCGATGCCTGTGAAATCTCTTCCATGGCTTTTGTCATCTTATTCATCTGAGCGTTACCATTCTTCAGTTCCTGCGCAGTTTCCTCTGCCTGCAGACTGGCCTCCTTAGCATGTTTCGCATTTCCCTCTACCTGCAATGAAATTCCTCCTATTGCAGCAGCCAGTTCCTGTATCGAGCCCGCCTGCTCTGTAGCTCCCTGGGAAAGTGCCTGGGCTCCTGCAGATACCTGATCCGCTCCTGCTGCGACTTCCCCGGAAGAACGGCTGATATCAGTAAGAGTATCCCCAAGCTGGGTTTTTAACTGGTGCATCGACTCATGGATTCCCTGAAAACCGCCTGCATACGCATAATCACAAGTGCTGCTTACAGTTAAGTTACCTCCTGCCATCTCATGAAGAAGGTAATCCACATCTCCGATTATTAAACCCAGTTTACGGACAAGATCCCGTGTGGCATCAGCCAGTATCCCCGTTTCGTCTTTGTTTTTAATATCTGATACAGGGGACTCCAGATCTCCCTCTGCCAGAAGCTTTAACCGGTCAGCGCATACAGTAATGGGGCCTCCTATCCTTCCGGCCAGAACCGCTGATACCACTGCTGCAATTCCAAGAAATACTGCGATTAGTACCACAGTAACAGCGCTGGCAGTTTTGGTCGATCCCATAAAATCTCCCATGGGGGCACTGATTCCCAGGCTCCAGCCATCGGTTCCCGCAACAGGAGCATAGGAAACAAACATCTCTTTTCCATCACTTTTATAACGGTCGAATCCGCTTTTCCCCTGTGTCATCCTGGCTTCCACTGCTGCAAGCCCCGCCAGCCCGGGGTCCTTTGCCGCATTCTCCTGGACATTTATGCCATCAGAGACTTTTTTCATATCAGGATCTGCAATCACCTTACCGGACTGATTGAGGAGATAGGCGTTAGAATGTTTGCTGACCTGTATGGAAGCGGTGATATCATTTAAAAAGGTCTCCCTGGGAACAAAATAAACCACTCCCACCACTTTCGTTCCGGGTATTCCCTTCTCCCACAGAGGAGCCGATATGATGATCGTCATCTGTCCTGTAATCTTACTGATTAAAGGCTCTGATACCGCCATCTCACCTTTAATGGAGCGTTTAAAATAATCTCTGTCTGAATAATCCTTACCATCAAAAATACTGACGCCGTCGACGCCAATAATATTCCCTCTCTGGAAATCGTGTGTCTGGGCTCTCTGGTCAATAATGGATTTTTTCTCATCAATGCTTGTCTCAGAATTTGCCAGTCTGGCAATGCTCCCTGCCTCATAAGCCAGGTTTTTATAAATATCCAGTTCCTTTTCAACACGCTGGGAAGCAGTCACTGCCAGCTCCGTCATGGACTGGTCCATGGTCGCCGTCATACTGAAATAATTTAAAAAGATACTGATACCGCCTAATGCGGCAAGAGAGAAAAAAACAGTGCAAGCCATATATAAAAATATCTTAGCTTTTATGCTCTTCATAACAATTCCTCCTTTGTAATTCAGCAGAAGTTATTCTTAAATCTGCTTATTAACTTACTATCAGTATACTTCACAAAGGTATCATTGTCCATTTCTCTTTTCGAAACGCAGTCATTCCAGGGAATATATATGTTCACTTATGGTGTAATACGGTACATGGCGATTTCATCTATCTCCCGGTTTGTGCTGATTAACCAGTCTTGCCCATTTCTTCTTATATGCAGGACATTGGCCGGTCCGCAGTCCTGATCAAAAACCTCCCACTGATACGTCTGCTTTTCTTTGTTCCAGGTAAAGCAGATGAGATTCCGGTTTCCCTGTCTGTGACCCACCACCAGAGCCGGCCGCCCGCATAAGCTGCCGCCATATATAGCATGGGAAAATTCCGCCGGCTTCTCATATTCATATACTTTCCGATAACTGCCCCCGTAATTTTTGTAGATAGAGATGCATTCACCATGAAACGGAGATAAAACTGCAAGCTCCCTTTCCCCATCCTGATCAAAATCCACCAATACCGCATCACTGGCAGGTGTGTCAAGAAGCATGCGCACTTCCCACGGCTCTCCCTGCCCTGCTGGCGGTATAAACTGGCAGACTCCTCCTTCAAAGGAAATCAGCCCTGTATCCATCCCATTTTCTTCCACCCTGTAATAGCCATGATTTTTAAGCATTCCCTCCTGTATGACTTCAAGCTGTAACGGATTTTTTTCACAAAGTCCGGAAAGATCTTCTGGAAGCACTGCGGCATAAACCTTACCGGGACTTGACCAGTCTTCCTTATACTCATGACCGGATTTTAAGGTGCAGGCAATAAGATACCGGGTTTTCCCTCTTGTTAACAGGTCAAAGCGGTGTATATGAGGAAGCACTGCTATGGTCTTAACCTGCCAGTTTCCCGCTTCATCGGGAGTTACCAGGACAATTTTTGCCTCTTTGGAATCATTGGGAGAATAAAATTTCTGCGTAGCCAGAAACTGGCCGTTTGTATCCGGTACCTGTACCATGGACATAGTACCGCCAGGTCCTTCCCAGACCGTTTCCACTTTATTGCCATCCATATCAAACAGCAGGCAGGGATCTTCTTTTTCTGCCGCTGCCAGAAAATAATCGTTTCCTTTATAAAAAAGCGGAGCAACTGAATAACATTTTGTCAGATGCCCCACCACCTTTTTCTCCGCTCTCATCCCAATCTCCTTTCAGCACTGTTTATCCAGTATCTCCGTCATCCGTTTGTTGGCATCGTAAAGATCAAGCATCCACTGGGAATTCCCACTATACCAGAATTCCGTCACGTATTTTCGTATACCCAGCTCCCATGCTGTTTTAATTGCGCTTTCAAAATCCACATGCCCCGTTCCAAAGGGTATCTCACGGAACTTTCCGGGAACGGTTTCCTTTAAGTGCATGGCAACCAGATGACCTTTTCCTGCACGTAAGTCATCCAATGCGTTAATACCGTATGTTTTAGCAGCGTTTGTTATATTTCCGATATCCGGATAGACATTTAAGTACGTTGATGCTACCAGCTTTACATATTCCATGGATTTTTCCACAGTATTCATAAATTCCGTTTCCATGGTTTCAAATCCCAGTACAACACCGGCGCGTGCTGCAATCTCTGTTGCTATTTTTAAATTTTCCAGAAAATACTGTCTGGTTATTTCACTGGAATCCTCATAATATACATCATAGCCTGCCAGCTGGATGATCCTGACCCCCAGATCGTCTGCCAGCTGGATTGCTTTCTTCATTATATCCATCCCTTTTTCCCTTACAGCCGGATCATGGCTTCCAAGGGGGTATTTGCGGTGGCCGCTTAAGCACATGGTGCGGATAGGCAGCCCCACAATCTTCATCATACTGATCAGTTCCAGCCGTTCCGCCTGTGACATGCATAAGCGGTTTAATTTCTCTTCGGTTTCATCAATGCTGATTTCCACAAAATCGTAACCGGCAGTTTTTGCCGCTTCCAGCTTTTCTTTCCATCCAAGCCCTGCAGGCATGGATTTCTCATATAATCCAAGGGTATATGCCTTTTCCATAAAATTTGCCTCCAAACGATGCAATCAACATGGAAGCCCGGGCATTGTTCCACTATGATTGATTCATAAATCCGACCGGCGGACCACAAAAACTTCCACCCCTTTTTCCCTGATTAAATCTAAAGCTTCCAAAGGTGCTTTTTCGTCGGTAATTAAATATTTAATTTTTTCAATAGGACAGCTTACAAAGCTGCTGTTTTTTCCGATCTTTGTATGGTCAGCCAGGACGTACACATCCTGAGTTGCATGTCCCACCATCATTTCGTTGATGCTGACCTCATTAAAAATCTCCGTTGTCATGCCGTTTTCCCCGCTGATTCCGGAGCAGCCAATGAATGCTTTTTTTGCATAAATTGTCTGTAAGTTTCGAAGCGCAAAATCCCCCACCATAGCCTCTTTGGGATAGCGCAGTTCACCGCCTGTCAGCACCACATTAACTTCCTGGGAATGCTCACAGTGAATGGCTTTTCCATTATTAGTTATAACGGTTACATTAGAACAGGTAATGTGTTCCAGTATTTTTAATGCATTGCTGCTGGTATTGATGAAAAGCGTATCATTATCTGACACAAATTTAGCAGCAAATTCAGCAATCAGTCTCCTGTATAAGGATACTTCATCTGCGGGACTGTTGGAAGCGACGGCTCCCCCGTGGGTTCGTACCAAAAGTTTCTTATCTTCCAGATACTGTAAATCTCTGCGTATGGTGATAAGAGAAACCTCTAACGCTTCCGCCAGTTCATCCACCCGCACCCTGGGGTTTTTCTCCATGATTTCCAGGATGCGGTTCCTTCTGTTTTCAACACAAGCTCTGTCCTTTTTCATTTTTTCCCTCTCAACTTATAAAGATATGATTCTTTATCCTCATTATAGCCTGTTCAGATGCCTGTGTCACTTGTTTTATGTTCGTTTTGATTGAAATTAAAGAATTCCATTTTCCTTCATTTTTTGTTCCATCTCCTGTGGAGACATGATATTTCTCAGACCAATCACCAGGGTTCCTTTTTCTTTGGCACTCTGAAACATGCCGGCGAAGTTCTGTGCGCAAAAGACAACATCATACTGGGCAGCTGCAGTTTTCCCTTCCGATAAGGCGCAGTGATGAACCTTTGACGGCTTAATTCCCGCCTTATCAAGTACCTTCTGCATCGTCATTTTCATCATCAGACTGGAGCCGGCCCCATTGGCGCAGCATACCATAAAACTCATATTTTCTTTTGACATAATCATTCTCCTGACTTTTATTTAATTCCCTTTAATTCCTTATAAGCTTCGTAATTTTCTGTAATTAAGAAATAACCTTTTTTGTCCCTGCGGTACTGGATCTGGGGAATAGCAAGCAAAACAGCTACCACGATCACCACTCCGGCATAGCTTAAGAACTTCATGACTGCAGTCATGACCGGCCATACAACCGCCCAGTCCCACATTCCTAAATACCCGCCGTAAGCTGCCATGCCAACCCAGCCTGCGATGATTGCAGATCCGAATACCTGGCAGATGCCGGAAAAGAACGGCAAGATGAGAGCTGCCTTGATTCCGCCTTTTTCATTGGCAAATACAGCGATGGTTGCATTATCAAAAAATACAGGAACGAAACCGCAGATAACAAGCACAGGACTCTTTAGTAAAATCAGTGCCACAATTGCAAGAATCTGACCTGCAAAGCCTGCGAGGAAACCAAGAGGTACGGCATTGGCAGAACCAAATCCGAATACAACTGCACAATCAACTCCAGGAAGGGAGCCGGGAAGAAGTTTATCTGCGATTCCCTGGAAGGAAGCAGTCAGTTCGGTAACAAAGGTTCTTACGCCCAGCTGAAGGATTGCTAAGTAAACAGAGAAATAAAGACAGGTCTGGATCACATAAAAGAACATGCTGGCTCCTTCTTTCATGAACTTTTGTTCCACCAGATAGTCTTTCCCCAAAATGCAGAGGATAGCTCCGAAGAAAACGATCATCAAAATGGAGGTACATACCATGTTTTCATTAAAGATAGACATAAAACCAGGAAGCTCGATCTCGTCAATCTTTCTCACTTCTTTTCCGTTCTTCTTTTTACCAAACAGCTTCTCTGCCAGCCAGGTGTTAATCGCAATTCCAAACATCTGCTGATGGGCCAGACAAAAACCTGCACCATCCGTCAGTTCCTGACAGGGCTTAATGGTAAGGTTAGATCCAACCGCCCAGTACGCTCCCAGTATCAGTGCCATCACCACCAGAAGGGAGGCATTATTGTTTAATAAGAACGGACAGGCAAATAGGATCAGCCAGTAAGCAGTTGCTGCCTGCTGTACCTGAACATGGCCGGTAGTAAACAGTGCTCTTAACTTTGTCACCCTGCTGAATCGGACCAGGAGGATGTTTACGATAAATGCGATTAAAAGTAAAATCATGGCATTACCAAATACCTTGCCAAACACCTCTTCCACACCAGCTGTTACCGCATTCTGTCCAAAGTAGGGATCAATTACCATGGCATTCATATTGAAACGGTCTTTTAAACCTACAAGTACCGGGCGGAAATTGCTGACCAGACCGCCTGAACCAACGGTCAGAATCAAGTATCCAACGATAGCTTTAATCACTCCTGCAAGAACATCATACCAGGGCTTTCCTAACAGCACATAACCGATCATAACGATCAGGCCAATCATAAATGCCGGCTGCTGTAATACATTAACTGCAAAATACGACCAGATTTTTAATAAAATATCCATAAGAAACCTCCCCATTTTAATCCAGATATTTTCTCTGGATCCTTAACAAGTCTTCCGGTGTACCGGCACTTAAAAGTGCTTCCACCGCCCCTTCATTCATCAACAATTCCGACAGCCTTGACATATTTTCCAGATGCTGTTTCGGATCACAGGAAGCCAGCGTAAAGAACAGTCTGGCATCCTTTTCCTTATCACCTGGATCAAAGCTGACCGGCTTATTCAGCTTCATAAAACCGATAGCAGTCTTGTGCACCCCTTTTGCACCTTCCTGCGAATGCGGCATGGCAACATCAGGCATGATAATAATATAAGGTCCATACTTTCTGATACATTCGATAATCTCCTCCTTATAATCTGCCTCCACTGTTCCGTCCGCTTCTAAGGTTTCACAGCTCATCCGGACCGCCTCCTCCCAGTCTGCGGCTTCCTCAGCAAATTTATAATGCCCCAGTTCTACAAATTCTTTTAACAGCATGACTGCCCCCTCCCCAATCGCCTACAGGCAGGACCGAAATGGTATGTTCTGCGGAGCTTCAAAGCAGTCTTCAAAACCTCTGGGGTGATGATAAGCCTTTTTCTCCCTGTCTGCCGGGTAAATGTATTTTCCGCCTACTTCCCAGAAGAATGGGTGAAAACGGTAATCCAATCGGTCCTTTTTCATGTCATAAAGCACCCTTATCTCATTGACATCTGCCATAAAGTTGCTCCATACATCGTAATGAATGGGTATCACCACATCACACTTTAAAGCCTCCGCCATTCTAAGCACATCGCAGGAAGTCATCTTATCTGCCATTCCCACTGGATTCTCACCATAGGAGCCAAAAGCGACATCCACCTTATGATCTTTGCCATGCTTTGCAAAATAAATGGAATAATGGGAATCACCGCTGTGATAGATGTTTCCTCCCGGAGTTTTAATTAAGTAATTGACTGCCTTGTCATCCATATCAACAGGACAGACTCCAGTCAGCTCTTCTCTGTCTTCACCTGTGGAATCCGTTGTTACAAGGCAGGTTCTGTCAAAGGAATCAAGGACTACGATCTCCACATCCTTAATCTTAATGGTGTCGCCGGGACGCACAACTTTGCACCGTTCTTTCGGAACGCCCCATTTAATCCAGGTCTCCACTGATTTCAGAGGACCGATAAACGGGACCGGGATTTCATTTCCCTTATCATCGGTTGTCGTCATGCCGCTTTGAATCACGTGAGCTGCATATTCTGCGCTCATATGATCCTGGTGGTAATGTGTTGCTAAAACTCCATCCACCTTTCGGATGGCAAATGGGTCAATGACAAAGGGTACAGCTCTTAAGTTGGGCTGCATTTTTCTGGCACCGCACATATTGGCCATCTGATGTCCCGCCGCCATCTTACCGTCTCCATGGGTCCGCTTTCCGTTGCCGCACCATAAATCGATGGTTAAATTGCATCCACCCGGAGTTTTAAACCAGATTCCGGTACAGCCTAACCACCACATTGCCACAGTGCCGGGTTTTACTTCCTCACTTTCAATCTCTTCATTCAGCCAGGTTCCCCACTCCGGAAACGTGTTCATGATCCATGATTCTCTGGTCGTTTCGCTCACCTTGCTCATACTTACTTCTCCTTTGATCTTAATGCCTGTTTTTTATGTTCGTTTTGTTTCTGTAATGCCATATTAACATGATTAATATGGATTTTCAATAGCCATATATGTTCGTTTTTGTTTTATATGTTCATTATCATATTTTTGTAATATCCTACAGATTTTGGTCGTTTTTTTGTGCATATTTACATGGGTTATCATCTTCCATTCTCCGCATACTAATTTGAAACAGGAGGTAAATCAGCATGATTCCGGATAAAATTTATTATGAACCAGATTCTCTTAACTATGAACTTGGCGGATTGTTAAAAGAGAAATATAAAGATATTCCATGGATACCCATAGAAAGCCATAACAAAATAGACGAGCTGCGCACACGCCCCAACAAGGATTTTCCCTCATTGAAGCGTTTGTTGGTAATAGGAGTCAGAAAAACGCATCACTATGTTCCCAACCACAAAGTATCTGACTTTCTTGTCCCTTATACTTCTTCAGGCTGCACCGCCATGTGCCACTACTGTTATCTGGTGTGCAACTATAACAAATGTGCTTATTTGCGCCTGTTTGTAAACCGGGAACAGATGTTGAATAAAATCATCACCCATCAGGGGAAATCAGTCCGGGATTATACTTATGAAATCGGAAGCAACAGCGATCTGGTCCTGGAAAACACCATTACCGGTAATTTATCATGGACCATTGAACAGTTTGGAAAAACAAATAAAGGCTTTTTAACATTTCCAACCAAATTTAATCAGGTGGATCCTCTCTTGTCTCTCAACCACGGGGGGCGTATCATTATGCGCATGAGCGTAAATCCACAATCCATAATAACCAGATTTGAACCAGGTACTTCCGGATTAAACGCCAGAATTACCGCGTTAAACAAGATGTGTGATGCCGGTTACCGGGTGGGAATTCTTATCGCACCTGTAATATTAACGGAAGACTGGAAGCAGCTTTATTCTGAACTGATTTCAATACTATCCATGCAGCTAAGTGAAAAAGTGAAAAGAACTGCCCTGATTGAAGTTATTTTTATGACCTACAGCTATGTCCATAATGCCATAAACAGCGAGGCATTTCCGGATGCGGACCAGTTGTATGACAAAGAACTGATGACTGGAAGAGGCAGGGGAAAATACTGTTACAAAAATGATTTAAGAGAAGAAGGTGAACTGTATTTAAGACAGCAGCTGAATGAGAAATTAAAAGAGATGACCATTTTGTATATAGTCTGAAAACAGAAATCTTACTGCTTTTTTTGCAATGCAGTATAAGATGTGATATAATGATTTCGTTTTTATTCTAAAGATAAAAGAAGGAAGATAACCATGCATAACGATTTGTTCTCTATCGGCAGCTTAACGGTCCACGGATATGGTCTGATGATTGGAATTGGAATTGCTGCCGCATATTTTACTGCCGAATACCGTGCCAAAAAGGCAGGACTTGAACCGGATCATTTATTCTATCTGCTTATTTTAGGAGCCGGAGGCGGTCTGGTCTGCGCCAAACTGCTTTATTATATCACTATCTTTGACGATATCAGAAGAAACCCCAGACTTTTACTTGATATCTCCGCCGGATTTGTGGTATATGGAGGAATTATTGGTGGAATTGCCGCCGGATTTGTTTACTGCAGGATTAAAAAAATCAGTGCAATCCGCTATCTGGATCTGGTAGTCCCATCCATTGCCCTTGCACAGGGCTTTGGCCGAATCGGCTGTCTCCTTGCCGGATGCTGTTATGGACGGGAAACCTCCGGTCCATTCTCCATTACTTTCAGCCGATCCCAGTTTGCTCCTAATGGAATCCCCCTGCTTCCTACGCAGATTGTATCCAGTGTCTTTGATTTCGTCAACTTCTTCGTTCTTCTGATTCTGGCACGGAAGAATCCGCCTGCAGGAAGAATCAGTGCTTTCTATCTGATCTTTTACAGCCTGGGTCGGTTTGTTATTGAATTTTACAGAGGCGATTTAATAAGAGGATCTGTGGGAAGCTTATCCACCTCCCAGTTCATCTCGCTGTTTGTAGCTTTTGCAGGGTTCATTCTTTTATGGAAATCAGGAAAGAAAAAGAACGAACTCCAATAATTTATCCATTGGCCCGTTTAAAGGTCTAAGTCGTTTCCCTCTCTATGAGCGAAGCTTCAAATACCTTATGAAACGGGCTGTTTTTTTTATCCGGTTCCGATTCAATATCAGAGATAATCATCTTTGTCACCTCTTCTCCCATCTCTTTTGCCGGAACCTCCATGGAAATCATTGCAGTCTCTAGCATCCCTCCGATGGAGTGTCCGGTCAGACTGATGACCTTGATCTCCTCAGGAACTTTTATTCCCCGCTCCTTTAACGCTCTGATCGCGCCAAGCCCCTGCATATCCACAGCTACCATAAGACCGTCCAGTTCATCCCCATTCTCTATCAGCTCCAGGATTCCATTATAACCACCTTTAAAATAATCTCTTTGCGAGTACGCAGTACAAGCAACATATTCTTCTGCAGAAAGCTCCCGAATGGCTTTTCGGTATCCCTTGTACCGCTCTTTATAAGGGATTATTTCCATTGATCCATTAATAAACCCAATATGCCTGCACCCCTTACCATACAGGTATTTAACCGCTTCATAACCGCAGGCATAATAATCTGCCACAACACTGCTGAGTAAGCTGTCCTGATTTCTTACTATCTGCATCACAGAAATTCCGCTGCTTTTTATATCTCTCAAAAGCCTGCCGTTCTGTCCGGTTGCAGCAATTAATATTCCGTCTACCAGCCCGTTTCTCAGTCTGCTTAAGCATTCTTCTTCCGCATCCTGCTTATCTTTTGTGTTGCATATAATGATGCTGTACCCCATTTTTCTTGCCTGCATTTCTATACCCTGTACCATTTCACCAAATATGGAAAAATTGATTTCAGGGATAACAACACCTATCGTATGTCTTTTTCCCTGCCTCAGCCCCTTTGCCAGTAGATTAGGTTTATAGCTTAACTGTTCTACTGCAGCATAAATTTTTTTCTTCGTCTCGGGGTGTACGTATGAAGTATTGTTCAGAGCTCTTGATACCGTGCTTACGTCTACATTTGCCAGCCTTGCTACATCTTTTAATGTTGCCAATAAATCATCTTCTTTCCATATATAATCAATTGCCTTCTATTCTTTTATACCACACAGAAGATTCCTGTCAACCAGTCAGATTGTTTTGTAATAAAAAGTCCTCAGAGGCAATACTGCCCTCTGAAGACTTTTAAAATGATTCTACAAATCATGTAAATAATTTCATAATGGAATCAGCGAACTTTGGAATGACTGTTTTAAGAGCTGAAACAGTCAGAACCAGACAAAACAGATAGCTGATTATCATGCATATCCCTAATATTTTTGGTTGCTTTACCCCTTTATTCACATCCTTATTCCAGATCAGCATACATACAAAGAATCCTGATACCGGAGTCGCCACAGCTGTCATGATATTGGCAAATAAAATCAGCTGAGTCGGTGATCCATTATAAGAAAAGCAAATAACCGCAGCAATTGCAAGTACAACCATAGAACCAATTTTTATACTTTTGTGATCCAGATTCGTCGGTTTATCAAAACCTGCATTCAGTAAAACAACTGTACGGTGGGTGTTTCCCAGTAGTGAGGAAAATGCCGCCGCAAGAAGTGCAATCCCCATGACTGTATAAGCTGCTTTACCCAGAAGCGGTACCATCATCTCTCCTAATTCAGCCGGATTTTTAATTATAATTCCTGCCGGATGCAGTACAATTACACCAACCAGCATAACAGCTCCGCTTATAAGGATAACCCCTGCAATATGAGTAATTGAATCAACCATCATAGCGCCATTAAACAAATCCTCTTTGTCCCATTTCTTTTCTTTCCCAAGATACGTTCCATATAAACCTGTGGTAACAGATGCACTGGTGCTGATAAACCCCAGAGCAGCTGCAAGGCTGCCTGCTGGAAATGACCAATGAATAAGTCCGCTCCCAAACTCTCCCCAGGATGGTCCTCCTGCAGTTACCAGCGTTGCATAGTAAGCAATTATCATACCGATAATACAGATGGTAATGCCTTTTTCCACTTTGGAATAAACGCCTTTTGTCAGGTAACAGAATATAGTGACAGTAATCATAATAATTGCACCTAATTTCCAGTTTATACCAAAAATCAGATTCATGCCTGATCCTGACCCTGATATATTTCCCATTGTGAAAAACATACATGATAAAAAGGACGCGACTCCTACAAAGGCTGCTGCCCCTCCTCCGTAGTAATGCCGGATCGCATGGATAATTGGCTTTCCGGTAAGCAATGCAATCCGATAGTTGGTAAGTAAAAAAGTAACCCCCATAAACAGAATGGGAATAAACAGCCATATTATCCCATAACCATATCTTGCCCCCAGCATAGCTGCAGTTGTAATGGCACCCGGACCTAATACAATTCCCGTAAGAACCAGTCCCGGACCGATTCTTTTCACTAACTTAAGAAATGGCAGAGTTTCTACTGCTGAGCTGTCAAACGCTGCATCTGATGATCCTGCTGCTGTACCAATCGTTTCTCCCATAAACTGACCTCCACTTTAAGAGGTTCCGTTTAATATCCCCTCTTATAAACGGAACCAAAACAGTCACCTTCTCCGAGTCAACTCTTTACAGAGTTA
Source organism: Clostridium boliviensis (assembly GCF_033342255.1). Taxonomy (NCBI): domain Bacteria; kingdom Bacillati; phylum Bacillota; class Clostridia; order Eubacteriales; family Clostridiaceae; genus Clostridium; species Clostridium boliviensis. The sequence goes on along the minus strand of NZ_JAWONS010000099.1, from coordinate 153,271 downwards.
TTTTAGATGTATAGCCGCTTCCTTTCAAACCCTCTGACACCTGTTCCTTCTCTTCTTTTGTTAATGGAAGCACCGGCCGGCGCATAAGTGCGGAAGAAAAGATGCCTCTCTGGAAAAGTGCTTCTTTCATTCTGGCGTGAGCTTCTCCTGAAGGCTGCCCTCCGCCGTAAATTGCTCTGGAGATAGGGAATATCTTGTTATCATATTCATGGATTTTTTTGAAATCTCCTGCCTTATAAGCTTTGAATGCCTGGGTGATCAATTCCGGGATACATGCCGCAAAACCAATTAATGCGCCATCCATGCCTGGGAATGTCAAAGAAGACATAAGGCTTTCATCATGACAGGTAATAAGCGATACGTAAGGTGCTTCTCTGCGCAGAACACGGACATCGTTTTCATATAATGGCGTTACTCTGGTTCCCATCTTAATCGCCTTTACATGATCGATTTCTTTACACATCTTAACCAGCGTATCAACCGGATAGAATGCCTTGCTGATGGCTGGATATAAATGAATAATAATATCAATATCCGCACCGTCTGCCACGTCTTTTATGTAGTTAAAGGGTGCATCTGGATGCATTCCAAAACGCAGCCACATATGAGGAGGCATAAGCAGAATCCCGTCAGCACCTGCCTCTTTTACTTCCTTTGCCATCTCAATGGACTCAGCCGTATTCTCACAGTTAATTCCGGAAATGATGGTCAGTCTGTCTCCTACCTCATCGGCCACAATTTCCACAACTTTTTTTCTTTCCTGTCTGGTTAAGCCAGTGACCTCTCCAGTATGTCCATTGCACACAAGGCCCTCAATTTCATCAAAGCCGGCAAGCCAGCTGACATATTTTCTGAGTTCCCCCTCATTAATGCTGTAGTCATCGTTCATAGGTACGCAGATTGCAGGGAATATTGTTTTCCAATTTTTTACTTTTGACATTTTTGATCTCCTTTTGATGTAAGAATGTAATCGGTTCATTTTCACATGCATTGCGCGGTGCATATGGTTCCATTTTGCTGCCCAGGCGAGCATAATATACAATTAATTTTTAATACAAACGTTTGTATATTGTGAAATAGATTATATCACTCAAAAATATCATTGTAAATATAACTAATTATTCCTGCAAATTATTGCATATATTAGTGATTTTTCAGAAGAGACCATTATATTTTGGCAGTGGATAGTCCAGTTCATAACACCTGCATAAATCAATAAACTCCTGGAACGTTCTCGTTAAAAGCTTGTCTTTATGATGTACAATGTAGAAATATCTTTTGAATTCTATTCCTTCTATCTCCAGCAGATAAACCAGTTTTTTCTCCAGTGGACCGGATACCATGCGCCTTGGCACCACTGCAATGCCCAATCCATGAATTACTGCATTTACCAGTGCAGTTGTGCTCATTCCCTCCCATATTGGCTTAATGGAAATTTCCTCTTTAGCCATAACCTCTTCAAACACCTCCCTGGTTCCGCTCCCATGTTCACGCAAAAGAAATTTCTGGCCGCTTAACTCCTCTTTTTTTAATATCTGGCCTGGGTAATAGGGTGGACGAGCCGGGGCGATCACAGCAAGTGAGTCCTCCATATATGGCTCCTCAACCAAAGGATTTTCGCGGACCGGACGTTCCACCAGCGCAAAATCCAGTTCATTGTTTAAAATCTTCTGCTCCAACTGATGGGATGTTCCTATAAATACCTGTACTTCGGCTTCCGGATACATGACAGAAAATGCTTCCACATAGCTAGGCATAAATTGAGAACCAATCGTAATGCTTGCACCTATGCGTAAAACCCCGATAGTATCCCAGTTTCTGATCCCTTTTTCCATATCATCAAGCAAAGCAAATATACGCTGGGCATATTCTAAAAACTGTCTTCCCGCCTCAGTCAGATACAGCCTTCTGGATATGCGGTCAAATAAAATTATTCCATAATACTTTTCCAGCTCCTGGATTGCCACAGAAACTGACGGTTGTGTCATATACAATTTTTTTGCTGCTCTGGTTATACTGTTATTGCATTCACATACGGTCAGGAATATGCGAAGGTGTCGAATGGACATGAATATACCTCCTATACATCATAGTTATTTTCATATGTTTTTGATAAAATTATACTATTTTAATTATAAACAAGCAAGTGCTATACTTGTAACAGATAAATTTCCACTTGTTATCAACTCCTATGTGCACGGAAAGGAATATTTATGAAATATTTAATTAAGACAGGAAAACTTTATCAGATCGACAACGGAAGACCCGGCGCAAAGCTGGCCTGCTTAAAACCACCGTATTATCCTGTAAAGAAAACCATTCTTTCCCCTGACGGCAGAATTAAATTATATGCAGATATTAAAAGCTGTAAGGGCAGCGAAAGAATCCGGGATCAGCTCTATATCCTTTCTGATTCCCTGAACCAGACCATTTTATCCGGCAGCCCTGTGTACAACAGAGAATTATTATTACTGGGCGGGATAGCGGCTAATCAAATCAAACTCACCATGGACCACAGACCTTATAATCTATACATGAAGAGCTGTCAGGAATACTGCATCATGGATGAAAACAGCTGCGTAGCGGCCAGACTGGAGCACAACCCAAAGGGCGGCGGGTGGCTTGTGGAATCAGACCCGGTATTTACTCCATTTATTTTAATGGGAATATTTATTTTTTGCAGATACCTAGATAAAAACAATGAATTTCTGACAGAATTGGAGAATCACTCAGATGAATAAAAAAAAATTGTGTAAAATATTCTTATCCACGTTATATTTAAGTGCCTTTACCTTTGGAGGCGGCTATGTAATTGTCTCGCTGCTGAAGAAGAAATTTGTTGATGAGCTTCACTGGATCGACCAGCAGGAGATGCTTGACCTGGTAGCCATTGCACAGTCTGCCCCCGGAGCAATTGCTGTCAACGGCGCTGTAGTGGTTGGTTATAAACTGGCTGGGATCCCTGGTATCCTCTGCGCAGTTGCCGGAGCCGTGATCCCGCCATTTGTTCTTTTAACCGTTATTTCGTTTTTTTACAATTCATTTAAAGAAAACCTTTTAATACAGGCAATGTTAAACGGAATGAAAGCAGGAGTTGGTGCTGTTATTCTATCCGTCGTATACGATATGGGGAGCGATGTGGTAAAAGAGAAAGATCCTATGCTTCTGTTCCTGATGGCTGCCTCATTTATTGCCGCTTATTTTTATCATGTCAATGTTATTTTCATTATTCTGGCTGCCGCACTGGCAGGCATATGCAAAACAATCGTACGAAAATTTAGAAGAGGGGCAAGATTATGATTTTTATCAAACTATTCTGGGCATTTTTTAATATCGGAGCGTTCAGCTTCGGAGGCGGCTATGCTGCCATGCCGTTAATTAAGCAACAGATCATCGTCCAAAATCAGTGGCTTACATTCAATGATTTCACGGATTTAATTACCATATCCCAGATGACACCCGGACCCATTGCCATTAATTCTGCGACCTTTGTTGGAAACCAGATTGCCGGAATACCCGGGGCTTTTTTTGCAACTTTAGGCTGTCTTCTTCCCTCCTGTTTGTTTGTCACCGTCTTATCCTGGGCGTATAACCGGTACCGGAATTTAAGTCTTATGCAGGATATTCTGGGAAGTCTGCGCCCTGCCGTGGTATCCATGATCGCAGTTGCCGGAATTGATATTCTTCTTCCTGCAATTTTTCCTTCCGGCTCCATCGCATTTTTGACAGGTCAATGGAAACTTCGCCCAGTGATCTATTTTGTAGTTGCCATTTTTCTTCTCCGTAAAAGGAAAGATCCCATTATAGTAATGGTTCTGTGTGGTATTGCTGAAATGGCAGTTCAGCTTGTCATGCCTGGTGTATGAAGTCTTTTTTCTTATTTTACACGTTCAAATTATGTATTTAAACGTTATAATTAACTTAATGTTCAAATCCTTCATAATTACAGTAACTATTTTTTTAGATATTCTATTATCAAATTGTCGCATTATGTCGAATAATAGTTGATGGTCAGAGATTTTTCACTATTTATTAATTTGAGGGAGCATTAAGATGAAAAACAAGAAAATATTTAATTTTAATGATATGAAGCTTGCGGCTAAGACTTCCTTAACCACAGCTGTCATACTGATGATGAGTTTAACCCTATTAATTACTATCTCCGCAATACTTGCCAGCAATGCAATATCCAAAGCGATCAATGGCGAATTTACAGGAATTGCTGCTCAGAATGGTCTCATGGTTCAATCAATTATCAATGATGCATCTGGTACTGCCAAGGATCTGCAGGATTACTTAAACCGCGCATATAACACGGAAGAAGCTGCCGGTGACTGGAAAAACATCAACAGGAGAAGTAAGCTGTACAATGCACAGCTGAAAGAAGTCAATTACGAAATCGAGAACTATATTACGAATTCAGCCTGGGCGGCGGTAAACAACAATGATTCCTTATATGGAGTGGGCGCGTTTTTTGAGCCTGGACAGTTCGATCCGGCAGTCAAAGATTATTCTGTATATGTTGACCGTGATAATGCCAAAAACAATACAGCCCAGTCTCTTGGTGCTTACAGTGAATACTCCAATCAGGATTATTACCGTGTTGCAAAAGAAACGAAAGCCCCTTATATGACAGATCCCTTCGATTACAAGGGTACTATGATGAGTACCATTGCATTTCCAATCAATCATGGTGACAAAGTGATCGGCGTGATTCTGGCAGATATCAATGTCTCCAATTTTAACAGAATTAAAACTTCTGATGCAAAATATCCCACCATGTATGTGGATATCTATACACAGGGAAATATGATCGCTTACGATAGTAAATCAAGTGATAATATAGCCAAAAATCTGGTAGACTTAATACCTTCCTCAGAATATGCTAAGATCGTAAAGATGCAGGAAGCTAAAAAGGAATTCCACGTTACAATGAAAAAAGGGGATGGTACATACGTAATCAGCCATTTCTACCCCATCACCTGCGGAACACAGACATGGTGGGCTTCCAGCAGCCTTGACAGAAGTGATCTGAATAAGGATGTGGTAAGAAGCGTGATTGTTATGATCGTGCTGGCCGTTTTATCCCTTATTTTTATTAATACTGTAATTTCTGTATTTTTACGCCGGACATTAAAGCCAATTGATGGGGTAGTCACTGCAGCACAGAATATTGCAGCAGGGAACTTAGAGGTTGATCTGACAGTAAAGAGCAATGATGAAATCGGACTGCTTTCAAAAGCGTTCCTCCATATGGCAGAAAACTTAAAGCTCATTATACAGGACATTAATAATCTGCTTGGAGAGATGAGCCAGGGCAACTTTAAAGCCGTTTCCGGCTGCCAGGATCAATATACCGGCGAATACCACTATATTTATGAGGCAATGCGCAGCATCCGCATGAATCTAAGCAGCACACTTCTGGAGATTGATGAGGCCTCCGAACAGGTTTCCACTGGCGCTTCCCAGGTGGCAGATGCTTCTCAGGCACTGAGCCAGGGAGCGACTGAGCAGGCCTCTTCCATAGAGGAACTGTCTGCGACAATTACGGAAATCTCCCAACGCGTAAAACAAAACGCAGCAAATGCAGCTGAGGCAAACACCCTTTCACAGGAAGCGGGGAAAGGAATTTCCGAAAGCAACCAGAAAATGAGCGAAATGACGGAAGCGATGAATGAAATTGCCAATACCTCCAATGAAATCGGCAAAATCATTAAAACCATTGATGATATTGCGTTTCAGACGAATATTCTTGCACTCAACGCGGCAGTGGAAGCAGCAAGGGCCGGATCTGCAGGCAAGGGATTTGCTGTAGTTGCTGATGAAGTACGAAACCTGGCAGGCAAATCAGCAGAAGCGGCTAGAAATACCACCTCTCTGATTGAAAATGCCATCTCCGCAATTGGCACCGGAACAAAAATTGCCGATGAAACTGCCAGGGCACTTGGTATGGTAGTTCAGAAATCACAGATTTCCACCGGTAAAATCGCGGAAATAGCGGAAGCCTCCAACGTGCAGGCTGATGCCATTACACAGATCACAACCGGAATTGACCAGATCTCTGCTGTTGTTCAGACGACCTCCGCAACTTCGGAAGAAAGTGCTGCTACCTCAGAAGAACTGTCTGCACAGGCGATGAATTTGAAATCTCTGGTAGGAAAATTCCAGCTGGTAACTGATCAGGATAAGCAATAGCATTGATATTCTTTACTTTTATAATCTGTTATGATAAAGTATTTCTTATCTGTAAATCTAAATATACGAACGTAGAATCAGAAAACGTAGAATCAGAATAGGAGAATATTATGCTGACGGATGATTATGCTACCCGGATCAACAACGGAATGGTAAGTACGCTGTTAAAGCTGATTTTTAACATAGAGCTGGGGAAAAATGACGACAGGGCTTTCAAAAGTCTGGAGATGAAAGAAAAATTTGAGGAACTGAAAAAGCTGATTGAGAACGGATCCATTAATGACGCAGAAAATACTCTGTTAGAGGAGCTGGAACCGGAGAATATGGAATACTTAAAGCTGGCTTTGATGTTCTATTACACGTTAAATGATAAGGATAGCGACTTTTTAGACAACCATGATTTTTCCAAATCTGAGATATCAGACGGACTCCGCTATGTAGCAGGTCTCTATGGATATGAAAGCATGGCAGAAGCAATGCTTGGAGACAGTGATATGTAACTGCAAAGCCCCCGATGTACATTTTGATGCATATCGGGGGCTTACAATTTTATCTGGACAAATGTCCGTTTAATTTTTCTACCAGCTCCTCAACAGGAACTCCGTGTACCATACAGGCTTCTCCCAGGCTTTCCATCGTGGAGGAAGGACAGCCGAGGCAATGCATTCCCATTTCAAAAAAGTAAGATGCTGTGGTACTGTCTGCTTCTAAGATTTCTCCGATTAATGTTTCCTTTGTCACTGTAAGATTCATTTAAATTACCTCTCTTCTGATATTGTTTTTCTTTGGCTCAATCGTTTCAAAGAGCCGCCCTGCTCCTTCACTTTGCAGAAGTACCTGCTCCATCCGGGGCAGCGCAATTCCTACGGTTTCTCTTATTACATCTTCAATGGTTTCTACCGTGATGATGGTAAGTCCCTCTTTTGTTTCTTCCGGCACCTCCTTTAAATCAATCACATTATCCTGAGGAATCAGAACTTTCTTAATTCCGGCTCTCTGGGCTCCTAAAAGCTTTTCTTTCAGTCCGCCGATTGGTAATACCGCTCCTCTTAAGGTAATTTCACCAGTCATTGCAAGTCTGGAGTCTACTTTAGCACCTGTGACTAAAGATGCCAGTGCGGTAAAGAGTGCAATTCCTGCGGAAGGACCGTCCTTTGGCACTGCTCCTGACGGAACATGAATATGAAGGTCTCTTTCTTTAAAATTAAAGGTACTCATAGGCAGTCTGGACTTTAACAGGCTTAAGGAAATTCTGGCGGATTCCTTCATCACATCTCCCAGCTTTCCGGTTAATATGATGTTGCCGCTTCCCGGCATATCCGCCGCTTCGATGAATAAAATCTCCCCTCCTACCGGTGTCCAGGCAAGTCCTGTTACCACGCCAGGCGGGTTATCCTGCTGAGCTTTCTCATGCCGGGATACTTTTCTGCCAAGGAGTTCTTCCAGATCTTTGGTCTTTATATCAACTGGTGTCTCTGCCTTTTTGGAAACAATTTTTTCTGCAGCAGTTCTTGCAAGAGATGACAGCTGCTTTTTGAGGCCCCTGACTCCGGCTTCCATAGTATAATCGTTTATGACTGCTCTGAGCACCTCATCTGCAATCACAAGATCTTTAAAAGTCAGACCATGCTCTTTTAATACTTCCGGAATCAGATGGTCTTTTCCAATATGAAACTTTTCATCTGCCGTATAGCTGGTGATACTGATGACTTCCATTCTGTCAAGCAGCGGTCCCGGTATGGTCTCTAAGGAGTTTGCCGTAGCAATGAAAAACACGTCGGATAAATCGTAGGGCACATCCAGATAATGATCCGTAAATGTGTTATTCTGTTCCGGATCAAGTACTTCTAAAAGTGCACTGGCAGGATCTCCGCTGTATCCTCCTGCCATCAGTTTATCCACTTCATCCAGTACCATTACCGGATTGGTAGATCCGGCTTTTTTCATGCTTTGAATGATTCTTCCAGGCATAGCCCCCACATAAGTTCTCCGGTGTCCTCTGATCTCTGATTCATCCCTGACTCCGCCAAGGCTTAATCGTGCATAAGGTCTGTCAAGAGCCTCTGCAATGCTTTTGCCAAGACTGGTTTTACCTGTTCCGGGAGGACCTACGAGTAATAATATGGAGCCTTTCTTTTCTTTGTTCAGCTCCATAACAGCCAGATGCTGTATGATTCTGTCCTTTACTTTATCAAGGCCGTAATGCCTTTCATTCAGTATTTTTCTTGCCCCATCTAAATCCACGGATTTGGCAGGCTGCTTTTTCCATGGCAGTTTAACCAGTAAATCCAGATAATTGCGCATCACCTTATAATCCGGCTGGTTAGGTCCCTGCTCTTCCATCTTTTCATATTCTTCCAGGGCTGATTCCTTTATATCATCCGGCATACCGGCTTCCTCAATCCTGGTGCGGAAGTCGTTCTCTTTCTTACCGTCTTCCTTTCCCTCGTTTAATTCCTCCTGAATCGCTTTTAACTGCTCTCTTAAAACTGCTTCCCGGTAGTTTTTATTAGCTCTTTCAGAGAACTTCTCAGTTACCTGCATCTGCAGCTCGATCATTTCCTTCTGCTTCAGCATATGATCCATGAAACGGAGGCTTCTTTCCTTTAAAGACTGGATCTCTAACAGCTGATAACGTTCCTCCGGAGATATCTGTATAAACTGGGATAAATACATGATAAGTCTATTGATATCATGAAATCCGTTAACGATTCTCTGATACTGTTCACCACCTGTAAATTTACTGCTGATATCATTGCTGACTTTTTTAATGTATCCTAGCATCTCCTTAAGGCTTGACTCATCTAAATCTGCAAAATCCGGTGTCTCTTCAAATGATGCATAGAAAACACCTTTCTCTTCACTGATTTGATTTACCAGGATTCTGCCGCCAAGTTCTACCGACAGGCGGACCCCTTTTTCAGTCTGCTCCACTGAGTTTATAGAGAAAGTTACACCGATCCGGTGAAAATCTTCTTCCAGCCTTTCCCTTATCGTGGAGTCCTGTTTCAGCGGAAGGGCAATCTTTACGATTTCTTCCTCTGACAGACTCCTGATCTGACTTTCATTTAAATGTTCCAGATGTATTATTGTCGCGACACCAGGCAATAAAACTTTATTAAAAACCGGAACAATTATACCAAGTTGATTATCATTATAATTTTTCATAGTTTTATCCTTTCTGTGCGTTTTTTAAGTGAATGTTCATTTAACAATCATTTTTTTATTTGCGAGATACCTTTTACCACATCAGTAAAAGAATCCCGCATATCATTCTCACATCATAATTGCATTTTGTATCATTACAATCAGCTCTGTGAGTAAATCTTCTTTCTGGGCTGCATTCTTCCGGTTATCAACAGCGATCGCCTTCACCGGCTGGAAAATAATTGCCAGTAAATTATCATCCTTGTAATCTCTTAAGATATGATTCTGTTTCATCTCAGCCATCATATGATAAATCTTGCAGATTCCCTGTTTACCAGAACAGCTGTTTGCTAAAGACGGGCAGTTGGAAAACTGTTCCACAAAACTGAAAATTTCCTTATTCTCCAAAATGTAGTTATAATAGCTTCGGATGAGTAACTCAATCTGCCTGCGGCCTTCCATCTCCTGCTTCATGCTGTCTAATAAGTAGTCGTAAATCTCTTCTGAATATTCCAGGTAAATGTCATGCAGCATCACATCCTTATTCTCATAATAGATGTAGACCGTTGCCGGCGAAACCCCTGCCAATCTGGCGATTTTAGAGACAGAAGTGCCATGAAACCCCTCCTGCAGGATCAGTTTTATTACTGCTTCCTTGATATTCTTCACCTTTTCGTCGTCTTTTCTTCTCATTCCATCACCTCTATGGTTCTATAATAAACGATCATTCACTTATTGTCAATCATTTTTTTCATTCCTGAAATACCGGACTCTCTTTTCCTGAACTGCAGCGGTGTGATGTTATATCGTTTCTTAAATGACTCAATCAATGCCGTAAAGCCGGTAGATGAACTCAACATTACATTCTGCCAGTACCTCAGCCATAACAGGTGCCTGATCTTTCAGAAAATCTCCCACTGCAGTCATAAGAAACACTGGTGGAAATTTTGATGTTACATAGTGATCCACACTGATATTTTCAAGCTCTTTGGGCGTTCCTCCCATGGGAAGAAAATCTCTCATCAGAGACTGGGTGTTATCACCGGTATCCTGGCTGTCTTCCATATGAAATGCGCCGCAGTTTAATGCAATTGCCTTTGGCACAAAACCGTCTGATACCTGAAACGAATATCGTGCTGCATAGGCGGGGTTGGTGCAGATTGCCGTATACAGCCCCAGAATATGTGCTCCTGCGGAATCACCCACTGCAAAAATATGATTCCTGTCAAAGCCATAGGTTTCCGAATGTTCCAGTACCCAGGAAAACACCAGATTTGTATCTTCTATGGAAGCCGGAAATTTATGTTCCGGAGCCAGCCGGTAAGTAAAGTTAACCACTGCAAACCCGCGCTCTGCCAGATCCATACAGTAAAACTGGTAAGTTTCTTTATCTCCATATACCCAGCCTCCGCCGTGTACGCTGACGATTACTGGAAGTTTCTTATCTTCTGCAGCCTTTGGCCGGTATACATCCAGAACCTGCCACTTTGTATCAGTCCCATACACAATATCATCGTATCGTTGTATGGTGTCAGGCGTTTTTAAGCCCGCATCCCGTTTTTGATCTCCCTCCCGGAATGTCTTACGTATCATATCACTTGTCTCTGACATATCATTCACCCACTTTTCTATTAATATCTCGTTTATTCTCAAGATCGTTCTGTATCTGGACAATATATCGGTCTATATTCATCATAATACAAAGAATAAGACAAATTGCTGAAATAATTGCACCATTATAACCAAATCCAAAACGAATCATATTAACCGCTGAAGCAGATTGAACTGCGGCGGTTCCATTATAACCGCCCAATGCAATGATCCAGGTGCAGACAGCCGCTCCAACCCCGATGCCTACCTTCATGCCAAAGGAGGTACAGCTGTTGACAAGTCCCTCGGAGCGTACCCCGGTCTTCCACTCACCATAGTCGACTACATCGGCAGTCATTGCAAAGAGTCCTGACATAATAGGCCCCATGCCAAAGCCTTTTACTGCCACACCAATCATAACAACTGTCACATTCGATCCTGCCGCTCCAATAATTATATAACCAATGATCATGAGAACAGCACCTGATATCATCAGCTTCCATTTTCCATATTTCTTAACCAATTGTGGCATAATCAGATTTACAATCATGGCAGGAATTGTGGAAGCTATGCTGATCAGAGTAATCATCCCAATATTTCCAAGTACAATATTACAGAAATAAAATGTTGTGGAACCCGTACTGGCAATTGCAATATATAAGAAAAGGAAAAGCAGGCTCTGGATATAAAAATATCTGTTCTTCAACAAAGCGGGAAGAGCCAGATTAAGAGGAACTTTTTCTACTTTCACCGTTCCGGTTTCTTCGTCTTCATCAAGATGTTCCTTCACTCCCCAGAAGCAGATAAGAAGTAAAACCATAATTATAATACCATAAACTGCAGATAAAGCAAACCAGCCCACAGTCGCCAGAAAACCAGCAGTTACCGCATTAATTATGAGAGTGGTGATCTGAGTCATGACAAAGCGGATAGATGCAGCAGAGGCTCGGTCATTGACATTCAGTGTCATACGGGACAGAAGTGCATTATAGGGCAGATTGTTGGCTGTATACACAATACAGCTTTGAAATATGTAAGTCAGATAGATATACAGCAGCTTACCTCCACTGCTTAACCCGGCAGGCACATGAAACAGTAAAATCAGCGCCAATGCCATAAAAGGAGCCGTCCAAAGCAGCCAGGGTCTGGCCTTTCCCCACCTTGTGCTGGTTCTGTCTACGACGATTCCCATGAAAATATCGGTTATTCCGTCAAAAATTCGTGTCAGCAGCATCATAGTTCCCACAGCTGCAGCTGCAATTCCCACCGTATCTGTATAGTATGCAGTTAAAAAGGTGGAGCACATTGCAACCGCTACATTGGCACTGCAGTCACCCAGGCCATAGGAAACTTTCTCTTTCATAGTCAGCTGCTTGATTTTTCTGTTTTCCATAAGCACCTCCCAATTAAATGTTTTTTCCGTTTTTTATCCGGTATGACCTAAGTATAGCAGATGCTTTCCTGAGATTCTTTCTGTTTTTTAACTCGTTTTATCCATTTTTTAGACTGGAAGAACCCAGAACTTCTGTGACATTATTACTGAACTGCAATAATAAAAAGACTATCATTAAAAAAAACGGAGGAATATACCATGATATGGAGTCAACTGATCGGTACTGTAATCGGCGGTTTTGCCGGATATCTTTATTATAAAAAAATAGGCTGCCCCAGTGGGGCATGTCCCATCACCTCCAACCGCTATCTAACGATTCTATATGGAGCGGCAATGGGATTGATGATTGGGGGATATTGGAGATAAACAAAAGGCGGGACATTGTCCCGCCTTTTACCATAATATACCTTCTATTTATCCTCACCGCCTATTTCCGCAGCCCTGTATATTTTTCTATTTGGATTTTCAGGAAACCAGCCCTTTTCCACCCGTTTCTTCTGCTCAAAAATCTCTTTTATACTCCACAATAGTGAACAGCCAAGTACTGCAGACAGTGACCGTTCCGTTGGGGAAGGTGACACAAGAGAGATTGCCATGCACAAAACTCCGAATATCAGAAATAGCGGCCATATTTTAACAGTGAAATAATACTCTGCCTTAATCACAACCGGATGCAAAAGCCCAATAATAAGAAACGTCCCTATTCCAATGATTATCCCATCATAATTCATTCTGTAATACCTCTTCTTTTTTGCATTTATAACATTGTATTAATAAGTTTTTTTGTTTATACTGATAAATTTACGAATGAAACTTGCACTTAACCATAATCTAACGTATGCTCTTATCATATCATTCATTATTTGGAGAAACGAGGTTTCCTGTATGAAAATAAGCAAATTTGGCGGATTGATTGCAGCAGCCAGCAAAAAGGCGGCTCTTCCAATGCTGAAAGTCGGATCAATTACGATTATCAAACGAATTGTTATTTCCTTTCAGCAGGCAGGCATTTTCCCTATTGTCGTCATTACCGGAGCAGACGAAGATGAAGTAAAATATCAGCTGAGCAATTATGGGGTCATCTTCCTTCCCTATGAGCAGACGGAACAGCTTGAGATGCTGGACTGCATTAAGCATGGACTGCGGTATCTGCAGGGAAAGTGTGAGCGGGTTGCTTTTACTCCTGTAAATGTCCCCATGTTTACGCCTGATACACTGATTCGTCTGAAAAATACCAATGCCGATATCGTAATCCCAGCCTTTCAAGGTCAGGGTGGTCACCCGGTGATACTGTCAGAACAGATCTTTCCTGAGATTCTAAACTATAACGGCACCGACGGTCTGCGCGGAGCGATTCGGTTATTAAAAGAGAACACTTTATGGCTGCCGGTTGAAGATACCGGTATTTTAACCAGTGTCCGTAATGTGGAGCAACTGCAGGAACAGCTGGCAGAGCATAATAATGCCATACTCCACCCGATGCTGCATATGAACATCGAAAGGGAAACTGCTTTTTTTAATGCTCGCCTCAAACTTCTTCTCTATCTGATTACCGATACGCATAATGTCCGAAAGGCATGCAATGCCATGTCACTCTCCTACGGGAAAGCATGGGACATGTTGAACCGGCTGGAAAATGAACTGGGTTATTCCGTGGTTTTGCGAAGGCAGGGAGGCAGACAGGGAGGCAACACCCTTCTGACGAAAGAGGGTTATACATTTTTGTCAACCTATCAGCAATTTGAAGAAGAGGTGTTTCACTTTACGCAAAGCCGCTTCCACGATTTATTTCTATCCTCTGACTTATTGTGACAGCATACCCAAGTTCATTCTTAAAAGAACTTGCAGACAAATGCCACTCCTTTTACAATAAAAATAGCAGTAATCTGTTGATTCGTTCAGAAAACTGCTTTCTTATGAAAGGAGTGGTTTTTTGTTGCACAATCAGCAAACTCTAAGCAGTCTGATCCTGGCCGCAGGTTTATCTTCCCGCATGGGAAATTTTAAGCCTCTGATGCCTTTCCGGGAAAAAACACTGATCGAAAACACCATAGACAGTGTACTCTCAGGCGGTGCACAGACAGCCGTAGTTGTAACCGGATTTAAGAGCGAAGAATTGGAAGATTTCTTAAAGAAATGCTATGGTAACCGAATTCTGTTGGTTAAAAACCAGCACTTTAAGGAAACTGACATGATGACATCCATTAAAACAGGCTGCTATGCTCTGCCGCCCTGTGATGCCTTTTTTCTGCTTCCCGGTGACATGCCGATGATATGCCCTTCCACATTTGAGAAATTAATAAAAGCCCGGTGCCCGGATATACCAGGTGTGGTAATACCCACATTAAACGGATACCGGAAACATCCTCCCTTAATCGATGGAAGGCTGATTGCGGATATTCTTTCTTTTCAGGGAAACGGTGGTCTCCGCCAGCTATGGAGGCAGCGTGAAGAACTGATTCACACGGTACCGGTGGATGATGAGGGAGTCACCATCGATTTGGATACCAGACAGGATTATCAGACCTGCAGACAAAATTATGAAATATCAGGAGGTAAACTTTAAGCTATGGAGAAGGAACTTAACAGACAACCCTATGCCCTGTGTATCAACGGGAACGATTACTATTCAGATCATGACAAAAAACTGCTTCGTTTTTTAAGGGATGATCTTCATTTGACTGCCACAAAAGACGGCTGCAGCGAAGGAGCCTGCGGCACCTGTATGGTTTTGGTTGATGGCGTTAAAACAAAAGCATGCGTGATATCCTTAAGCAAACTGCAGGGAAAGAAGATATTGACAGTAGAAGGAATTGCTCCGGAAGAAATGAAGGTTTATGAGCATTGCTTTGCTGCTGCCGGAGCCGTTCAATGCGGCTTTTGTATTCCCGGCATGATCATCTCCGCCAAAAGCCTGCTGGATGTTAATTTAAATCCAACCCGTTCTGATGTGAAACAAGCTATCAAAGGAAATCTGTGCCGGTGCACCGGTTATAAGAAAATTGAAGATGCTATATTAATGGCAGCTGATTTTTTCAGGGAGAAGAAGGAGATTCCACCAGCACCCTCTTCACTGCATATGAATGAGACAGCAAAACGAATCGACGCAAAAGAAAAAGTAAACGGTACTGGTATTTTTGCTGATGATATCATAGTTGATGGAATGCTGTATGCAAAACCGGTGTACTCTAAATATCCACGTGCTAAAATTGAGCGTATTGATATCAGTAAGGCACTGATTCACCCCGATTGTGAAAAGATTCTTTTAAAATCCGATGTTCCCTGCAATAAAATCGGTCACATTAAACAGGACTGGGACGTGATGATGGGACCTGGTGATATTACACGTTATGTAGGAAATGTTCTGGCAGTTGTTGCCTCCAGAAGAAAAGATACGCTGGAAGAAATCTGTTCTCTTGTGGAGATTGATTATACAGAATTACCACCTGTCACCACACCCTTTGATGCCTTAAAGGGAGATGCTCCGCTCATACATGAGGATGGAAATGTGATGAGCCGGGCTAATCTCGTGAGAGGCAATGCAGACGCAGCATTCAGTCATTCTAAATTTGTAGTGACACGAAAGTATAAGACTTCATGGCAGGAACATGGTTTTATGGAACCGGAATGCTGTGTTGCAATGCCAGAAGAGGAGGATGGTCTGCTGATCTATACAAGCAGTCAGTCAGTCTATGATGTCCAGAGGGAATGCGCCAAAATGCTGCAGATTCCAAAAGAAAAGCTGCACTGCCGCGCCCCCTTGGTCGGAGGAGGATTCGGCGGCAAAGAGGATATGTCGGTGCAGCAATACGCCGCTCTTATGGCATGGATTACAAAGAAGCCTGTAAAAGTGAAGTATACCCGACAGGAATCCTTAAACTATCATGTCAAGCGTCACCCTATGGAAATGGAATTTACAACTGCCTGCGACGAAAACGGGATTCTCACAGGTATGAAGGGGGTTATTATTGCCGATACCGGTGCTTATGCCTCTCTGGGCGGTCCAGTCCTTCACCGGGCCTGCACCCATGCGGCAGGACCCTACAATTACCAGAACATAGATATCTTTGGCATGTCTGTATATACCAATAACGTGGTTTCAGGGGCATTCCGCGGCTTCGGCGTAACGCAAAGCTGTTATGCAACAGAAATGAATATTAATCTTCTTGCTGAAATGGCAGGGATTGATCCATGGGAATTCCGCCGCCGCAACGCCATAAAACCAGGAGACATCCTGCCAAACGGACAGACTGCTGATTCCAATACCAACATGACAGCCTGCCTGGATGCAGTAAAAGATTTATTCTATTCTAATCCTTATGCTGGAATTGCATGCGGCTTTAAAAACGCCGGAACCGGCATGGGAAAAAAGGACATAGGCCGCGTTTTATTGTCAGTTGAGAATGGTAAAATCCACATCCGCACATCTGCTGCCTGCATGGGGCAGGGGATCGGACAGATGGCTCTTACGGAAATTTGCCATGTGACCAACTTAGATCCGGGATTATTTGTGTTTGAAACTGCTGACACAGTCCGTACACCGGATGCCGGAACTTCCACTGCT
This sequence comes from Clostridium boliviensis, assembly GCF_033342255.1. Classification (NCBI taxonomy): domain Bacteria; kingdom Bacillati; phylum Bacillota; class Clostridia; order Eubacteriales; family Clostridiaceae; genus Clostridium; species Clostridium boliviensis. Next base: position 136,382 of record NZ_JAWONS010000099.1, on the reverse strand, counting down.
TCCAGACAGACAGTCATGACAGGGGAAGCTGCACGCCGGGCAGGGGAGAAGCTAAAATATGAGCTGGACAAAGGAAGGACGGTTGCAGAGCTGGAAGGAAGAGAATTCTTTGGAGAATATTCTGCAATTACAGATCCTCTGGGAGCTGTCAAAGAAAATCCCATCAGCCATGTGTCCTATTCTTATGGCACACAGGTAATTATTTTAAACGAAGAAGGGAAAATTACCAAAGCTGTATCTGCATTCGATGTGGGTACACCAGTGAACATCCAATCGGTTGAGGGGCAGATCGAAGGCGGTATGATAATGGGCATTGGCTACGGTGTAACAGAAAAATTCGAATGTGTGGATGGATATCCAAAAAGCAGATTCGGAACCATTGGCTTTATGAAAGCTTCAGAGGCACCAGAACTTTCTGTAATCCTGTGCCAACCGGAAGAAAAGGATAAACTACCTTACTCTCTGGGAGCAAAAGGCTGCGGTGAATTATGTATGATTCCTACTGCTCCAGCCTGCGCCCATGCATATTATCGGCTGGACGGAGTGTTCCGCCAGAGTCTTCCGCTAGAACATACTCCGTATAGAAAATAATAAAAAACTTGGGATAAGAGCTGCCGAAAACCTGTCATCCGTTTTCTGCAGCTCTTATTTATTATATCTCCAGTTCAAATTCCAGTCCCAGCAGATCATCCCGCCATGCCCGGTTCTCCTTCTCTGCCGTCTTTCTAAAACCCGCCTTCCTATACATTCCAATTGCCCTTGTTAAATCATTGGTAGTCTCTAAGTATACCCTTTTAAAGCCCTTCTTCCTGGCAAAAGACATAGCCAGCTCAAAAAGATCTTTCCCCAGTCCGATTCCCCGGTAGTTGGGATGCAGAAGGAACCACCGAAGCTGCGCCCTCTCCCCGTGGCCCACAATACCGATACAGCCAACGATCTCTCCCTCATGCTCTGCACACCAGAGCCTGTCTTTCTCAGGATTATACTGAACCAGGAACTGATAAAAGGATTCCGCCACATATCCCTCAAATGCCACAGAATAATCATATTCCTTTTTGTAAATCCAGCCATGTAAATAGGTGAGATATCCTGCATCTCCTGGTCTTACATCATCTCGTATGGTAACTTCACTTCGCCTGATATTTTTCCCTTTGGTCAATATGGTTTCAATGCAAGTCATGTTCCGTGCCAGTATCTTAATCTCCTCCTCAGGAAGGGCCTCCACCAGCTTTTCAATCTGATGATCGGAGCGTTCATTAAACTTGTCCTGGTTTTCCTTACCGAATGGGGTTACGGTCAGGTATTGAGATCGTTTATCTTCTGCAGACCGCTTTTTCTCTATCAATCCGGATTTTTGAAACTTTTTTAATATTCGGCTTAAGTATCCCACATCCATGGAAAGAGTATCTGCCAGCATACTGGCGGTGCATTGCTCTGTTTTTTCGATCTCATGAAGGATTCGCACTTCTGAAAGGGAATACGAACTATCAAGAAAATGCTGGTTAAGCAGTCCGAGAACATTCGTGTAATATCGGTTGAAACTGCGGATAATTCCTATATATCTCTTCAGGTAACTCTGCATGACTTTGCCTCCTGCTGTAAATGATAATTATATTTTACCATTATATTTGCTTTAGTCAAGTATTTTATTTGCTTTAATCAAGTATTATTTTATCATTATCCACAGATTGGGCAAAACAATAATAAGAATTCTGGTTATCTCTAAAACTGCGGACCTCTACACCGAAAAGAGTCCTGATACTTTCTAATATTTGATCATCACCTGTCGAATGAATGTTAAAAATCCTTCCCTGATTCATTAAAATAACAGAATCAGAATACTGTAGAGCCAGATTTAGATCATGAAGCACCATTACCACAGTTTTTTTCTTTCTTTTGTTAAGGTATCGAATCAGTTCCATTATTTCATAGGTTACATAAATATCCAGATAGGTAGTCGGTTCATCAAGAAGAATCAGAGGTGTGTCCTGATTGTAAATCATAGCAAGAAATACTCTCTGACGCTCACCGCCAGAAAGCTCCGCCATGTGTTTGTGCCAATATTCTTTGCAGCCAGTCAGCTCCATGGCATATTCGCTCATTTCCTTCTCTTCTTTGGTGCAGCCAGCGAAAGGAGACTGATATGGATATCTGGCTGCCTCCACTGCACATAAAGCGGTCATATCCGGAATCTGGCTATTCTGAAAGAGTACAGACACCTGTTTCGCCGCAGATCTCCTGCTTAAGTAAGATATATTTTCCCCATTTAAAAGAATTCTGCCAGTTTGCGGCTTCAGCAAACCGGAGGCCAGTTTTAAAACGGTACTTTTGCCACAGCCGTTTGGTCCTACTATGGTAGTTATTTTCCCCATTTCCACACTTAGATCCAAATCCTTAATAGTGGGTTTACTTCTATGATAAGAAAAAGAAACTCCCTCCATTTTCAACATTCCATATCCCTATCCTTTCTGCTTTTTAGAATCAGGTAAAGAAAGAACGGGCAGCCGATAACAGACAGGAAGATCCCTACAGGGAGTTCATAAGGAACAAATAAAGTGCGTGCAAGAAGATCACATAATATAACAAGTATTCCTCCAAGAAGTGCGCTGTCAGGCAATACAAAACGGTTATCTGTACCAATTAAAAGCTTCACTCCGTGGGGGATAATAAGACCCACAAAACCAATGAGACCTGCAAAACTGACAGCTGCACCCGCCAAAGCTGCTGCAATTGCGATAGCAAGACATCTTATAACTGGTACGTTCATTCCTAAGGAACCAGCCCGCTCTGCACCAAGTCCCAGATGATTTAGTCCTTTTGCGAAGCACAGGGAAAGCAAAATTCCACCCAGAATTCCGATAGAGGGATAAATCAACATAGAAGCGGTCAGCCCGGAAAGGCCTCCTGCCAGAAAATTACCCGCACCTACATAAGCATCCGGAAACAAAATCAGTACTGCATTCATTCCTGCCGTAAACAGGCTGTTGATTACAAAGCCGGTCAGTACCAGCAATAACTGGGACATCCGGCTTGTCATTGCAATGATCAGAATCAGAACCGATGCAAGCAACGCGCCTAAAAATGCAGCAAAAGGCACAAGTTCACGGGCGCCTGGAAATAGAATGGAACAGATCAGTACAAACAGCCCTGCCCCCGCATTGACGCCGATGATATTGGGGCTTGCCAGGGGATTATGAAACACTGTCTGAAGAATTGATCCTGAAACAGCAAGGCCGCTTCCTGCAAGCAGCGCACCCAAAACCCTTGGCAGGCGCACAGTCATAAAAATACGATAAACAGGGTCCTGCGTTCTGCCGAAAATCAAGACTTTAAACACTGCAGATGGCGCAATAAAGCTAGCGCCAGAAAATAGTCCCAGTAAAATGAAAATAATAAGAAACGCAAATGAACTCGTCAGGAGCAGCCAGCCCCTTTTATCTGCTGCCGCTGAGAATTTCAGATAGGTAATCATAGCTCTCCCCCCATTTCTCATTGGGCTTATATAAAAACTTCTCTTTGGAAAGAAGAATATAATGCTGATTCTGAACCGCTTTCAAACCATTCCACGCCGGATTATTTTCTATGCTTTCTTTTAGGTTTTTATTTGCCTGGGCTTCGTCATTGCCCATGGGGACAACAAAGATATAATCCGGATCTTCTTTGATTATGGCTTCCATGGAAAATTCCTTCAAAAGACTTTTGTTCTCATCTGCCAGATTGATACAGCCTAAGTCTCTCAGCATTCTTCCTGTCATGCATTCAGAATTTTTCGCAACGACGCCTCCGGAATAGGTAATAAGAAAAAGAACTCTTGGAGAACTTCCCGGGATACTCTTTTTTATAACATCTTCAATCTTCTGTTTTGTATCCAGTCCGTTTTTCTTATACAAATCTTCTCTGCCAGTTATTTCCGTACAGATTCGCAGCATGGAAAGATAATCCTCAAAGTATGTTACATTAAAATAGGCAGCTGTAATTCCTGCCTGATTAAAAGCTTCTTTAAGAGCTGTGTGCTCTTTTGTCTCAGAAGACAAAATGACAAGATCGGGATTAAGCGCAATGATATTCTCCAGATTGGGACTGTTGTACATCCCCACAGAGATTACGTTTTCAGGAAGTACAAGACCTCTTTCTTCAAATGCATCTTCTGTCACTCCGCATAGTTCTCCCCCAGCTTTTTGCCAGGTATCCGCAAAGCTCCCCATAAGCGCAACAACACGTTGGGGATTCTTCACCCGGATCTCCTGTCCTAACGCATCCGTAAATTGATAATACCCGGTCTGATCCTCTGTCTCATTTCTGGCAACAGTCACAATCCGTGCTGTGCATCCGGATAAGAGGGAGGTAAGTATCATAATTAACACCGTTATATTCATCAAGCGGAAATTCATTTTGCAGGCAGTCCCTCCTTCCACTTCTTTCCAAACGCACAGTAGCTGTCCTCCGCCATATAGTCACCGTCATGATAATACCCGGCTCTTGCCCGGCAGCCACCGCATTCTTCTTTGTAAACGCATGTACTGCAGGTACCCTTATACTCCCTGCTTCTTAACCTTTCAAACACACTGCTTTCGGACCAGATTTTATCAAATGGCTGCTTCCTGACATCTCCCGCAATTTCTGTCATATATGCACAAGGTCTGACTAATCCCTCCGGAGTAATCACACAATAAGACAAGCCGGCAAGGCAACCCTTTTTAAAACGAGTCCTAACCCCCAGCTCCTTTGCTACACGGACAAACTGGGGAGCACAGGTTGGTTTTATATCAATGGGTACCTTTGTCTGCTTCTCCATAATGGTTTTTAATAACTCTTCATATTCAATGACCTGTAATGATGTGTCTTCCAGAAATTTTCCTCTCCCCACAGGAATGAGAAAAAATATGTAATTTGCCACAGCTCCCGCATTTACGCTGAAATCAATGATATCATTAACTTCAGCCTGGTTCCAGTCCAGAACTGTGGTATGGATCTGGAATGGCAGTCCTGCCTTTTTACAATTTTCAATTCCCTCCATGGTTAAGCGGAATGCATCGGAACAGCCTCTGAAATCATTATGCTTTTCTTCATTTAAACTGTCCACACTGATTCCCATGGCTGCTGCACCGCAGTCTTTTAACTTTCTCACCGTTTCTTTCGTCAAAAGTGTCCCATTTGTTCCAAAGACAGGCCTCAATCCGGCATTTGCCGCATGGGAAACCAAATGATAAATATCGGGGCGCATCAGTGGCTCTCCCCCACTGAAAATCATGATTTTAAATCCTGCTTCAGCGATTTCTCCGATCATCTTTTCCGCCTCTGCAGTTGTCAGTTCTTCCGCTTTTCTGTTTCCGGCATCCTGATAACAATGCCTGCATTTCAGATTACACTCATTGGTTGTCAGCCACGATACAATCATGGATGTACTCCTTTCATTATACGCGCCTTTAGCAGTTTCAAAAAAGTACATCCTATTTATATGCAGAAAAGCTGCTGCATAGAAGCTTACGAAGATTGGTAAAATCCACAGATTTCAGAAGAAAGCCGTCTCATCTTTTCCCGCATTTCCTCTGGTTCTAAGCATACACATCTGGTTCCCATACTGAGCAGATAGCCACAGGCCAGATCATCTACAGGCATATATAGTTCGGCTATATAATGATCCGGACCATCTGGAGTCAGACAGTCTTCCCCAAAACGCGTTAAGACTAAATCCCTTACACCTTCCTGGATCTTTAGCTTTACCCTTGTTAGAGAATTCTCCCTGACCTGTACCTCATCCAGCCGTTCCATGGGAAAATCACGGATTTCAAATCTCTGATCCGATTTTGACAGATTACTCATTCTTAACAGTTTAAAGGTACGAAAATCCCTGCGTGACAGACAGTATCCCTGAAGATACCATGCCTCCCCCTTCCATAAGAGACGATAGGGCTCAACTTCTCTGCTGCTGTTTTTATTTCTGATATCCCTGTATTCAAATGTCAGGAGTCTCTGCTGTTCTAACGCTTCTTGTATTATTTCTACTGTGGAATATGAATTTCCGGCATTGATCCAGGGTAATGCATCTATTTTCATCTGATTGGCACGATATTCCCATTCCTTATAATGCTCTTTTGGAATCATACCCTTTACTTTAGCCAGTGCAGCCAGGGTCTGTTCTCCAGGCAGATTATTTTTAATACTGGATAATCCCATCATAAGTGCAGTTATATCGTTTGAAGAGAAAATTCGTTTTTCCACTTTAAATTCCTTCATGATTTCAATGCCGCCGCCCGGTCCTGAGGTGGCAAAGACTGGAATTCCAGCCTGATTAATCACATCTAAATCCCTGTATATCGTACGCATGGAAACTTCAAACATCTCCGCTAAATATTTTGCGGTTACTTTCTCTCGTTCTAAAAGAATCATGATTATTGCAATAAGCCTGTCAATTTTCATCTCATCACCCCCATTTTATAGATCAGCTTAAATCATTGACATACAGATGTCAATAATAGAATGCTATACTTTAGAAAAAAGGAGAATATTATGAAAAAAAATGTATTATTTGTAATTTTAGAAGGCTTTGCAGATTGGGAAGCAGCCTATTTATCTTCCGCAATCCGGACATTTGATACCAATCAATACGATGTCAAAACTGTGTCCTTAGAAAAGAAGGCAGTGGAATCCATTGGCGGATTCCGGGTTATTCCGGATTATGATATACATGATATGCCAAAGGAATATGAAGCTCTCATTCTCATCGGCGGAACCTCCTGGAGAGGTGAATCTGCGCAGCAGATTGGCCCGCTTGCTAAAAGCTGTTTACATGATGGTAAAATCTTAGCTGGCATCTGTGATGCCTCTGCTTTCCTGGGTACTATTGGGCTGTTAAATGACGTCAGACATACCAGCAATGACTGCGATAATTTAAAGCAGTGGGCGAAAAATGCTTATACAGGAGAAAAAAACTATATTGTGGAGCCGGCGGTAAGGGACGAAAAAATTATTACTGCAAATGGAGCTTCGCCTTTGGAATTTGCAAGAGAAGTTCTTATGGAATTAAGTATCGCGCCAGAAAGCCAGATTTTAAATTGGTATAGATTTCATAAGTTTGGTTTTTATGAGGCAGATCAGAACTAAGTAAAAGCCCGGGGGATTCCCCGGGTCTCACCTGTCTGGGGCAATACCCCAAAATATAATTACAGCTTAAGTGTATGAATCGATCCCTGTTCCATATAACAAATGGAAAAATCCAAAACCGCGAAATTGCAGATCAGCTCCGCCCACTCATCATTATTAGTTCTTCTCATAATTAACAGCCCCTCTGACGGTACTGCAACCTCCAGATCTCCATCAAATGCTCCAAATGTATTTCGGAATTTCATCAGGGATCTTAGTTTTTTTACAACGTCTTTCTCAGCGCAGGCTCTGATCTCTTCCACCGTATAATTATGGCGGTTAATTGCTCTGTGATCTTCTGACTGCTGCAAAGCTTCGTAATCATTTTCCCCTGCCAGCATTCCCACATAATATACCTGTGGAATTCCCGGCGCAAAGAACTGTACCGCGCGGGCAAGCAGATATGCCTGATCATTCTCATGAAGTGCTGAAAAGTAGGTTGTGTAAAGCTGATATGCCTTTTTAAATCGTTTCTTTTCCGGATTCAGGGGTTTAAACTGATAGCTGAGACGGTCTTCGATCCGCTCAATTAATGCAGCTGCTTCCTCTTCATCAACCCAGTCATAGGCATCATAAACACCAATCCCATCATGAGTATCCAAAACTGTAAATTGCGTACGGGGAGCCACATTAAGCCAGCCTGCCAGCTTATTTGTATCCCCGGTATAGATGGCATGAAGCATCAGGAACGGCAGTACAAAATCATAGCTCCACACTTGATGCTCCTCCAGCTTCTTAGCTGTCTGCCACGTATCATGAATTTCCGGCAGAAGCCATGCCTTATCACCGGCCATTCCTGTAATTTCTTCAATCACGTTCCAGATATCCGGTTCAACCATAAAACAGCTTGTTTCTCTCTTTTTCACCACATAGCCCAGTGCATCAAGACGGATAATACTGATGCCATTTAGCGCAAGACGATTAAAATTCTCTCTCAGATATTGCTTTGCTGTCTCTGTCCGAAGATCCAGATCTATCTGCTCATTGGTAAAGGTGCACCAAAGTTTCACGGTCTTGCCATCATCCCGTATAAAGCTTTGATACGGTTCTCCATCCTTTCGCCGATAAAGAAGATTTATGTCCCGTTCATCCGGTCTTCCCTCTCCCCAGAACTTCTCATAATCAAGAAACATATCTGCAAAAGGGGAAGCCTCACCTTTCTCAAGGTAGTCCAGGAATTCTTTACTCCTTTTGGATACATGATTTACCATCACATCACACATCAGATAATATTCTTCTGACAGCAATTTTATATCATTCCAGTCTCCAAAAGCAGGCTCCACACATTCATAGGTAATGGGGGAAAATCCCCGATCTCCGCTGGAAGGGAAAAATGGCAGAATATGTATCCCTCCTACGGCATCTTTAAAATAATCATTTAATACGTTTTTTAATGTACGGAGATTACCTCCAATGCTGTCCGGATAAGTAATCAGCATTATTTTGTTTGATATATTCAAGTCGGCTTACCTCCATTATTTAATAGCCCCATCCATCACCCCTGTCACAATCTGCTTCTGAAGGAACAGATAAATCACAACAACCGGGAGAACGCTTAAAATCAATGCGGCCATTGCCAGTCCCAGTTCCGCTGTATATTCACCAAAGAAATAGAATGTGGAGAGCGGAATTGTTCTGTTATTATCCTTTATGAGGACTAAAGAAGGAAGAAGAAAGTCATTCCAGATCCATAATATATTAACAATCAGTATAGTAGTCGTGATCGGCTTTAAATTCGGAAATACTATTTTCCAGAAACAATAAAAATGCGAGCAGCCATCAATCAGTGCCGCTTCCTCCATCTCTTTCGATATCCCCTTCATAAAGCCATGATACATAAACGTAGTCATAGGCATACCAAAGCCCATGTAGAAAAATATCAGTGCCGTCCGGCTGTTCATCATTCCCAGCTTGCCGAAAAAGCTGACAAATGGAATCATTAATGACTGAAACGGTATGATCATTGCACAAATTAATATTGTAAATATTATCTTATTTGCTTTAAAATCCCAGCGAACCAGCATATAAGAAAGCATAGCTCCAAAAATAATCAGCACGATCTGTGAGATGCCAGTGATATAAGCGGTATTAAAAAGTACAGTTCCAAATTTCATTGTCACCCAGGCTTTTGTAAAATTGGCCATAGATAACGCATGAGGAAGGGACATTGGGTTTTTAATAATTTCTATTCTCGGTTTTAATGCATTGATCAGTACAAGACCGAAAGGTAAAAGCATAAAAACCAGGAACAGTAATGCAAATAGTTGTTTTATCAGGGAGTTGATTCTTTTTTGTGTCATCATATCGCATCAACCTCCTTCTTCTTTAATGCTGCCACCTGAGCTACCGCAATAACTGCGACCAGTAAAAACAGCAGAAATGCCTTTGCCTGACCAGGGCCCATGTACTGGTTTAAGAAGGCTTCATTGTACACATGCATGGAGATCAGCTCTGTGGTATTGTAAGGTCCTCCTTTTGTCAGAGAGAGGTTCACATCATAAACCATGAATGCCTTTCTTAAGGTGAGAAACAGCGTTATGGTAAATGCCGGCACCATCATTGGAATTTTAATTTTCTGAAGCATCTGAAGGGGACTTGCTCCATCCATTCGTGCTGCTTCAAGCAGACTTTTATCAATGCCCACAAATCCCGCAATATAAATCAGCATCATATAACCAGCATTCTGCCAGACACCGACAATGATCAGGGCCCATAAAGCTGCATGAGGCTCTGTCAGCCAGCTCATTTCAAAAAAAGGGATACCTGTCTTCGTTCCAAAATATACAAATACCCTGGAAAAGATAAACTGCCAGATATATCCTAAAATTACACCGCCGATCAGATTAGGAGTAAAATACCCTGCCCTGTAAAAATTCTGTCCTTTCATACCGCTGGTTACCAGCATACCGAATAAAAAAGCAGATGTATTTGTTAATATCATAACAAAGAAAACATAATAAAACGTTTTACCCAGGGACCCCCAGAATGCGGGGTCCCTGACTGCTGAAATATAATTTCCGATTCCAATAAACTCAATTTTGCCGTCTATGGAACCATTCCAATTCGTAAGCGATAAAAACAGACCGGAAAAGAAAGGGATGAGTACTACGATACCAAAAACCAACAGAGGGATTAACCCAAATGTAGCAAATACCTGAAAACTTTTCAAAATTGATTTTTCTTTATACATAATATCTCCCGTATCCTCTTTTATTTATTGGAGAATTCCAGCCATTTTTCCTGAAACTGACTGGCAACATCGGCTCTTGTAATCTTGCCCGCCAGATACTGCTGCATCGTTGCACCAAACTGATTCATAACACCGGCTGGGAAATAATCACTCATTCTCTCCAGTGTATCTCCCTGCTCCATATAAGAAACAATCTGTTTTGCTACAGGATTCGTTGGCTGAATACCAAAACCTTCAAATATCGGTACAAACATAAGGGTATTAACATAGGAATCCTGGCCCTCTTCTGAAGTAATCAGCCAGTTAAAGAAATCAATGGCTGCTGCCTGCTGCTCCGGTTTTGACTGTTTTGCATCAATGGCAAACATGGAGTAAGACAATACGATTTCCTTATTTCCAACCGTTGATTCGTCATCTCCCATTGGATAAGGCATCAGACCAACCTCTGCATCCGGGTTGATATCAACGATATTTGGATAAATATAATTTCCGATCGGCCAGAAGGCAACTTCATCACTTGCCATCATCAGCTGGTCATCCTCATAAGCATTGGCAAGAGGTGATTTTGCGTACTTGTTGTATTTCATGAGAAGGTCAAACGTATCTATCCAGTTGTTGAACACCTCACTGCCTGCAAAATCATATTCTCCCTTGCGGCATGCCTCTATAACAGCCTGTCTCTCATCGTAGTTCTTGCTTACAGAACCATATAATACGGAAGTTAAGTGAGAACCTAACAGCCAGTCCTTATTGGTGATCTGTACTGGTGCGTATTTTGTCTTTGAAATCTCTTCCAGAAGTTTTGCAAAATCACTTCTTGTCTTAATGGAAGAAGGATCAAATTCTTTTCCAGTGGCATCTTCAATCACCTTTTTGTTATACATAATGCCGATGCCTTCTGCTGTAGTGGGAATTGCAAGAACTTTTCCTTCTGATTTAGTCTTGTCCTGTGCCCAGCTGTAAACTTTTTTTGCAAAATCTGTATCGGTAATATCCAAAAAATTATCTTTAAATGATGTAAATTCCGGACCTCCCACCATAGTAATCGTAGGTGCATTTCCTGATGCATACAGGGATGTGAGTTTTTCATATATGGTCTGCCCTGAAAGTGGAATCGCTGTAATTGTCACGTTAGGGTGTGACTGTGTGTACCGATTGAATGTTTCTTCAAACTGAGGAACAATTTCTGGTTTTGTCACAAGAAAACTGATCTCTACTTTTTCCCCGCTGCCTTTGCTCTCGCTGGCCTGTTCAGTTGCTTTCGTCTCTTCCTGTTTTGCAGGAGCAGTCTCTTTTGCAGCTCCGGAACAAGCTGTCAATGATGCTGCCATAACACCAGCCAATAAAAAACTAATAACCTTTTTCATAAATAATCCTCCTTCTCATTGTATATATTGCCATTTTTCTTTGAGATCTATCACCATCTCTTGTATAAATTATAACATTATAAAATGAGAATAAATAACGAAAACTGGCGTGAACATTGCAAATGTTGACAAATTACGCGGTTAATGTCTCTTATTAATCTGGTCACGATCTACCGCTAACTGTATCGTACTATTATGGTTCTGAATCATATAATTCTTATAATCTCTGGGGGACATCTGATAGGTGGATTTAAATGCTCTGAAAAAATTTGAATAATCATCAAACCCGCTTAGTTTATAGATATCCTGTATTCTTGCTCCCTCCATCAGATGATTCCTTGCTATAATCAGACGACGTTTTTTACAATAATCCATAACTGTCATCCGCGTATGCTTTTTAAATTTTCTCATCAGGTGATATTTATTCATAAAAAAATGATTTGCAATCATATCCAGAGTGACAGGTTCCATATAATGCTGGTCAATATAATCCATAATAGATTGAATCATCTCGTCATTTTCAAAAGTGGTCTCTTCAACTGACTGAAAATTCTGACTGTAACGGCAAAGAAGCAAAAGCAGCTGCCTGATATAGTTCTCCAAAAGACTGGTGCTGGCGAAATCAGTGCCCTCACTCTCCTTACACATTTTTCTGAAAATGGATTCAATCTCTTCACTCTGCAGTCCGGGAAGCCGGAATACCTCTGCCCTGCTTTCCCTTCCTATCATCTGATTATATTCAATTTTTCCGCCCAGCAATGTTTCAATATAATTATATTCCAGCCACAGAACAAACCGGCGATACGGTTTTGTCATGTCTTTTATCACCGCCCGATGCAAACGCTGATTATTGATCAATACAATATCGCCATGCTTCAGAGTATAGATTCTGCTGTCAATGATATAATCGCAGTCTCCTTCCGCATGATAATATATTTCAAGGAAATCATGGTAATGGAGAGGATGATCCACTGAGGGGATGTTATCCTTATAAAATACTTCGTAATTGGGTGAATCCATATTATCTTTCGTATATAACGTGTTTTCCATAACAGTCTCCCTTCTTCCACACCGTACTGCGAACCTGTATATTTAAGCGTTCGTAACGGATTGAGTTGACAATCTTATAACATTATCAGCATACCAAATCATATTATACAATTCAATGCTAACTGGAATATCTGACAAAACAAAAAAATAAGCGTTAAGATGTCCATTAAGAACATCCAACGCTTATTTAAGTTTGCTCTTTTGCTAAGTTTTACCAAATTACTACTTCTTTTCATTAATCCGTGCTACCAGTTCCTGCATTTCTTTAACAGAACTGACTTGAGGAGCAAAGCTTAATATCTGGCGAAGTGGCATATATCGGAACATGGCATCATCCATCTGCTGTGTAATTGCCGACTTCGCAGCCTCTCCGTCTGAATTTCCCAGTGCATTTCCTTTTTTATAACGGTCAATCAGGGGTTTAATTATGTCTGCAGCATCCGGATCTGATAAAATATCCCCTATAATACTGTTCAGATTGTAAACTACAGGTTCTTTCACCGTAGATTCTACCTTAACATTTATCTTCTGACGAAGATCTCTGGAAGAAGATGCTGCATGGATCAGATAAGTCCCCGTTTCTGCAAACCAGTCTTTCAACTCCATATGATAGTAGGAAAAAGCCCGTTTACCAAGTTTAAAGGATACTGTCTTAGTCTCTCCCGGCTCTAATTCAACCTTTGTAAATTCCCGCAGTTCTCTCACTGGACGGATTACCTGGCTTTCTGGTGCTTCCACGTAAATCTGCACCACCTCTTTTCCCTTAACCTTACCTGTATTGGTAACATCAAGAGAAACGGTCACAGTATCGTCATCTTTCATCGTGAGTTTATCTGCTTTCATATTACTGTATTCAAAGGTTGTATAGCTTAATCCATAACCAAACGGGAACAGCACTTCCATATGTTTTTTATCGTAATACCGGTATCCTACAAATACGCCTTCCCGGTACTCTGTTACATCCTTTTCTCCTCCATAATAAAGATAGGACGGATTATCTTCCAGTTTACGAGGAAACGTCTCTGCCAGTTTTCCGCTTGGGTTTACCTGACCATATAAAATATCCACAATTGCACCGCCGACCGCCTGACCGCCTAAATATGCTTCCAACACGCCTTTTACCTTATCAATCCATGGCATTTCTACAGGTGAACCATTGTGAAGCACCACTACTGTATTGGGCTGTACAGCAGCTACCGCCTCAATTAAGGTATTCTGACATTCCGGCATTGCCATATGGGTTCTGTCATACCCCTCTGACTCAAAGGAATCGGGAAGGCCTGCAAATATAACAGCTGTTTTCACTTTCTTTGCTGCTTCCACAGCTTCCTCTAATAAGGCACTGTTGATTTGATCTGCATCAATCTCATATCCCTGGGCATAAATTGCCCTCTTGTCTCTGGCCGCCTCCACTGCAGACTCCACTCTTGTAGAGTTAATATGGGAACTGCCGCCCCCCTGGTATCTGGGTTGATCTGCAAAATAACCGATAAATGCCACTTCATCGGAATCCGTAAGGGGAAGAATTTCCTCATTCTTTAAAAGAACCGCACACTCTCCCTCCATCTTTCTCGCCAGGTCATGATGAGCATCCTTATCCCATTTTGCATCAGGCTTCCGGTTTTTTAAATAACGGTCTGCTATATTGAGAATTCTGGCTGCTGCCTGATCAAGAACTTCCTCTTTCAGCTTACCCTCTTTCACAGCCTCAACTAAAAACGCATCATTGATTCCGTCTGAGGAAGGCATCTCTAAATCAAGACCTGCCTGGACTCCTGCAACGCGATCATTGACCGCTCCCCAGTCACTCATAACATAACCGTCAAAGCCCCACTCATCTCTCAGTATATCCGTCAGATACCGTCTGTTTTCCGATGCATAGGTTCCGTTTATTTTGTTGTAAGAGCACATTACAGTCCAGGGCTTTGCTGATTTTACTGCGCCTTCAAAGGCGGCCAGATAGATCTCCCGAAGTGTTCTTTCATCTATGACAGAATCAGAAGTCATACGCCTGTGTTCCTGATTATTGGCAAGGAAATGCTTTAAGCTGGTTCCTACCTGCTTACTCTGTACTCCCTTAATATGGCTTCCTGCCATTTGGGCAGCAAGATATGGATCCTCGGAAAAATATTCAAAGTTTCTGCCGCACAGAGGGGACCGCTTGATATTTACTGCAGGTCCCAGAATGACACTGACATTCTCCGCCTGACATTCTTCTCCCAACGCCGCACCAAGGCTTGTAAGCAGTTCCCGGTCAAAGGAGGATGCGGTTGCACATGCGGTAGGAAAGCAGACTGCCTTTATGCTGTCGTTCACTCCTAAGTGATCACTTTTTTCATCCTGCTTTCTTAATCCATGGGGGCCGTCACTCACCATGGCAGCCGGAATACCCAGACGCTCCACGGTTTTTGTATGCCAGAAATCTGCTCCTGAACATAATCCCGCCTTTTCTTCCAGTGTCATTTCCCCAATCAATTTTTTAATATCCATTTTTATCTATCCCTTCTATTCAGATTAACAATTATCTGATGTTATAAACACTTCTCACAGTTAATTCCTCCGGCAGTCCCTTCAATATCTTTACTCTTCTTTCCCCCGGATTCATATCGAAATAATTATCACTCAGCACAAGATCATCCTTTTTGTTCCTGATCTCCACAGAACGGGCATAAGCCTTTGCAGTTACCACCAGACTATCCCCTTCTGAACGGACAGACAGTTCCGGATCAATAAAATGGTAGTGTTTTGGCGGACAGAACAGTACAGTCCCCTGAGATACGATTTCCCCGTCCTGCTCCATCTGATAGCTTACATAATCCTCATATAGACTTGCTTCCTGAAGGGAAACTTTTTCAAACCACAAAGAAGAAAGCTTTGGAATCATGTATTCCTCCTGGCTGCTTCTCACTATTTCACCGGTATTTTTTCTCAGCTCCCAGATAGCTGTCACTCTTTCATCTTTTCGTCTTTCATTCGATACACAAAGACGTATGGATTTCATTACTTCATACGGCTGTGCATTGGGATTGGGATCCTGAGTAAGGATTCCCTCTTCTTCGCAGGATATCATAAGAGGAGCAAAAAAACGTTTTTCATAGTAATGAAGTGCTTTCCATCTTTCGCAGTAATCAATGGAGGACCAGGACGCAACCGGCCAGCAGTCATTGAGCTGCCACACAATAGCTCCCATGCATCGGCCTCTGTTTCTTCGAAAGTGTTCCACTCCATAACGGATTGCCTCTGCCTGCAGCAGCTGGGAAGCATAAAGAAGCGTATCAAAATCTCCCGGATAGAGAAAGGTCTGTTCCATGTAATTCATAATCTTCCCATTGGCCGTGGAATTGCGCTGATGCTTCTCCATAACGTAGGAAAAGACATTTCTATCCTCTTCCTCCGTAAATGTTTCCACTGTCTTTAAGGACGGAAATGACTGAAATCCGAATTCAGAGACGTAGCGGAAATAAAATTTGCGATACTCTGTAATGGGCTTGTTTCCATGCCATACATCCCAATAATGAACATCTCCCCTGTTTTCATCGTTTGGATTATCAAAGCTTCCTCCGGATGAGGGACTGGCCGGCCAGTAAAAGGTCTGGGGATCCTCCTCCTTTAATATCTTAGGAATGATATATTCATACAGCTTGATATAATCGGCTTTATGCCTGGGTGTACTCTCCCAGATCCCTGCATCTGCAAACATCTCCATCTCATTATTGCCGCACCAAAGCCCAAGACTGGGGTGGTGTCTGATTCTCCGGATATTATCAATGAGCTCTCTGCGGATATTCTCCTCAAATTCCTCTGTCAAGTCATAGTTCGCACAGGCAAACATAAAATCCTGCCATACCACCAGACCCAGTTCATCACAGATATCCCAGAATGAATCATAAGGATAATGACCGCCTCCCCAGACGCGTATTACATTAAAATTCGCTTCCCTGCACTGGTTTAGTAAGTCTCTGGTCCTCTTTTCATTGCATCTGCTTAAAATACAATCCTCCGGAATATAATCTGCCCCCATGGCAAAAAAGGTGATTCCATTCACTTCATGGGCAAATGATTCCCCGAACTCATCCCTTGTTCTTAGCACCGTAAGAGTCCGAAGACCAATCCTCTTTTCCCAGGAATCAATTTCCTCATCATGTTTTAGCAATTGAACCAGGACTGCATAAAGATTCTGCTCTCCATATCCATTCGGCCACCATAGCCTCGGGTTTTCAATAAGAATCTCATCTGTTTTGCCATGAAAGAGTCGGACTGTCCTGCAGCTTTCATCTGTAAGATCTGTAACCGTAATACGAAGAGAAAAACCTTCTTCCTTCAGCTCCTTTTCATACTTTTCCCAATCAATCAGGCTGTTATCTCTGATTCGGTCCAAAAGAACCTTAAATCCCAGATATACCCCTTCCTGCTCATGGCGCTGGGTAACGGTAACGCTGTTAAAACGGGCACCCGTTACACCGATTAAGTAAATTTCTCTCCAAATCCCCGCATCCGGAAGTCTTGGACCCCAGTCCCAGCCAAACATACAGTGCGCCTTTCTCAGTTTAGAAAACCCGCGCATAGCATCCTCGGTACCGCCGATTTTTTCCTTCTGATATTCTTCCTCTATATATCTGGTCGGAGAATGAAAGAGGATCCGGAGTTCATTCCCATTCTGTCTTATAATATCTGTTACATCAAACTCCCATTCCCGGTGCATATTATTTACACTGCCAAGATTTGAGTTATTTAAGTAAATATCTGCCAGAGTGTCAATTCCATTAAAGTGAAGGTAGACTTTTTCCTGATTAAGTATCGTTTCATTCCCGTCAAACACGCCTACGTATTCAAAATCTTCCTTCATAATCTCCAGAGCCTTTAATTCATTATCTTTCCAGTAAGGATCTTCCATCGCCCCATTAGCCAGAAGATCTCCATATACGCTGCCCGGTACTGTTGCCGGATACCATTTCTCTTCTGATACAATGCGCATTACAAAAGTTTTATCTATTTCCCTTTTTAACATCTATTCTCCTTTAATCAGCGTCAAACCGTCGACAAATCCCAATCCTCATGTATTTTGGGTACATCATTAATAAGTCTTTTTGTATAGGCCGCTTGGGGATTTAAAATTACTGACTCTGCAGTACCAGATTCCACAAATTTGCCATGCTCCATGATGTAGATGGAATCTGAAATATAAAAAGCGAGCCCAATATCATGAGTGATAAAAATAATCGTCATATTGATCTCATCCCTCAGTTTTAAAAGCATATCCAGTATGGTAGCCCTGGAACATGCATCTATCATTGAGGTGGGCTCATCTGCCAGCAATATTGCCGGCTTCAGAAGAAAAATCCTGGCGATCATCAGTCTCTGCATCTGACCTCCAGAAAGCTCAAAGGGATATTTATTGGTCAGTTCTTCAAATTTGAGATTTACAAAGCTGCAAGCCTCCGTCATCATCTCCACTTTCTTTTCATACGGAAGTCTTCCTCCCCCTCTCATTTTAATACAGTCTAAAAGAACCTGATCTATTTTATAAAAGACATTAAATGAAGAAAACGGATCCTGAAAAATCGCCTGGATCCCTTTCCAGTACTCTTTTTTCTTTTTATATCCTTTGATATCCCGGGGCTTTCCCTGAAAACAAATCTCTCCTTCCGTAACACTGATGAGTCCAAGGAGCATTTTTGACAGGGTGGTTTTTCCGGAACCGCTCTCTCCCACAATGGATACAATCTCCCCTTCCTGAAACTGAAAATCTACATGGTCCACTGCAACCGTTTTTTCTTTTCCCATTCCAAATATCTTAGTTACACCGGAGCCGCTCAGACAGGAAGGGGTCTCTTTTTGCTTCGTTTCATCATTCATCCTTGCAGACCTCCCTTAATTCCTTTTCTTCCAGATAACAGCGGAACATCCGGCCGTTTTCCAGATGGCTCTCCGCTATCTGATGAAGCATACAGGCAGGCTTTGCGTAGCGGCAGCGGTCCGCAAAGCGGCAGCCTTTGGGCGGTTTTTTTAAGTTAGGCGGAGTGCCTGGTATGGCAGTGAGCTTCGCCCCTCTTACCCCCTCTTCCGGTACCAGAATGGACCCCATTAAACCTCTGGAATATGGATGAAGAGGGTCAAAAACCATCTCTCTGGCAGTTCCATGTTCCACGATCTGTCCAGCATACATCACCATGATTTCGTCCGTAACATTGTAAAGAAGAGGAAGCTCATGAGTGATGAATATCATGGACTTTATAAACCCCTTTTCCATTAAGCTTCGAAGCATTTTAATTACCATCTTCTGAGAAGTCACATCAAGTGCAGAGGAAGGTTCATCGGCAATCAGCACTTTTGGTGATAATATGGTGGATATGGCTATGACTGTCCTCTGTCTCATGCCCCCGGACAGTTCCACTGCATGCTTTTTTAAAACGCTCTCCGGAAGACCCAGAACCTCAAACCGCTCTCTTGCAAGGTCATAGATATCTTTTCTGGCGACTCCGGGATCATGCGCCCGGACTACATCCTCAATAAAAGAAATAATCTTCTGTGTTGGATTCAGGGCATTCATTGCTGCCTGGGGGATATAGGCGATTTCATTCCCAAGGACATTCTTTCTGATCTCATCCGGCTTCATAGAGGTTATATTCACCCCATCCACTTTTATGGTTCCACTCTGATAATGAAGAGGTGCAAAATAATACCCCATCAGGCTCAGTGCCAGTGTGGACTTTCCACAGCCTGATTCCCCTGCAATTCCAAGAGATTTTCCTTGTTCTATTTTAAGTGACACCCCGTCAACTGCAAAGATATTCTCTCCGAATCTTGTTATGTATTTTGTTTTTAAATGATCCACTTCCAGCATTGTCTTTCCCACTTTTTATCCCCCTTACTCTCTTAGCTGCGGATTAAATATCTGATCCAGGCCCGTATTCATCAGATTCAAGGAAAATGAAATCAGTGCAATGGAAAGAATGACAGGAAAATAAGCCCACCAGTCTCCATTTAAATGGGCACTGTAAGACATTGCCCAGTTCATCATAAGACCAAGAGTTGATACCGATGTCGTGGCAGGTCCAAGTCCGATCATAGACAGCTGTGCCTCCGCAAGTATACCCGAAGATATCTGTAAAATCAGTGCCATCACAACGTAGGAAGCGATATATGGAAGAATATCTGTGAGGATAATCCGGACCAGACTATGTCCCGAAAGCTTTGACAGATTCACATGATCTCTGTTTCGAAGGGAGATTACCTGGGAACGGACCGATCTTGTCGTCCAGGTCCAGGAGGTGAGTCCGATAATAACCGCCACCATCATTACCCCTCTGGCATTTTTACCAATGCTGTAGGATATGAGGATAAGCAGGATAAAGCTGGGTATCACAGTAAATAAATTAGTGATAAACAGGATTAAGTCATCGATAAATCCCCCCAGATAGCCGGCAATAAGACCGAGAGAAAGCCCGATAGTGGTGGCGATCAGTCCTGCAATGAAACCAATCTTTAAGGAAGTTTTTATGGCTGCCACCAGCTCCGTTAAAACATCACGTCCAAAATTATCTGTCCCAAGAATAAATACCCGCTTGCTCCCAACTTCGGAGACATTCACATAAGAAGTCGATGGAATGGTCTTCTTAACTGACATTTCCCCTGTTTCCTCATTTTTTTCAGCCACAAGAACATCGCTGTTTTCAAGCAGTCCCTGAATCTTTTTATCCAGCCTGCTGAAATATTTTTTTCTGGCTGCAATTAAGCCCTTTTGCTCACTTGAAGAATCGTAATTGTCCTTCCACAGGGATACAAGCTCATCTGCGTCCGTCACATCCAGCTCCTTAGGAGACAGACCTGCAAACTGTTTCAGCCAGTCTGCCATAGCCATTCGCTCTTCCATGCTTAAATTTTTTTCCAGTCTGCTGGTTGACGTATGTAAATTTAACGTATACGGATCTGTATCCACAGCTTCTTTAACAGAAATATAGGTTCCTGGTTTAAAAAAGTTCCCCTGTCCAACCATTTCCAAAGGATCATCCGTCACAATCAAAGGGTAGAAAATCGTCAGGAGAAACAAAAATGTAAAAATAGTAAATCCCAATGTAAATTTAGGGGAATGGAAAATCTGTCTGATCTGGTTTTTCATCACTCACCCTCCTAATCCTGCTGAGCAGCCTTGATCCTGGGATCAATGACTCCATAAATCAGTTCCACGAATAAATTAGCCAGTAAAACCATCACTGTAATAATCAGTGTACATGCCGAAATTAATGGATAATCCCTGCCTTTCACAGCCGCAAGCAGTGTGGTTCCAAGGCCCGGATAGCTGAATATGATCTCCGCAACCAGCGCTCCTCCAATCATGGTACCAATGGACATGGCAAGACCTGTAATCTGAGGGAGCATAGCATTGCGGAACACATATCCTACGATTTTCCTGTCTTTGATTCCCATAAAACGGCTGTATTTTACATAATCAGCATTCAGCTCATAGATTGACATGGAACGCATTCCAATCGCCTGGCCTCCTACTGTAATGAGAACAATGGACCAGAACGGCAGCTGATAATGAGCCAGCACAGAACGGAAAAAAGTAAGGCTGGCTGTAGGAATTAAGTCAAATCCATAGCCGCCGCTGGAAGGAGCCAAACCAAGTTTCAGGGAAAAAACATAAAGAAGAATTGTAGCCATACCAAAAGCGGGTACATTACTCATAAATAAAAATGCGGGAAGTATTCCTTTATCAAATATACCTTTTTTATATGCGGAAATGGCTCCAAGGACATTCCCAAGAATCCAGCCCAGCAAAATTGCAGGAAGCTGAAGACAGACGGTCCACCATACAGAGGATGCGATAATATTGCTTACTGTTCTGGGATACTGGCTGAACGAAACACCAAAATCCCCCCTGACAGCGTTCTTTAAGAAAATTAGAAATTGAGTGCTCATCGGCAGATTAACGCCGAATTTCTCTGCATAGTCCTCATATACGGCCTGGATTGCGGTAGAATCGGTCATGCCGTCTACCGCTCTGGCCGCAATGGCTGAGACCGGATCACCTGGCATCAGTCTGGGAAGTACAAAATTCAGTACAATAGCGATCACCAGAGTTATCAGATACCAGATGATTTTATTGGTATAATATTTTTTATATCCTGTCAAAGTCTCACCCCTTTAGTATTCTCTGTCAGTTAACATTCACCAGATTATAAAGTGCTGCAATTCCATAGCCATCCGTGCAGTCCGTCGGCGGTATATTGTCTCCGTCATCAAGCTGCGGGAATCCGGTCCATACGCTTTCATTCACCGCGTGGAACAGCATCGGTCTGTACATCAGGGAGAAGGAAGGAACCTCATCTAAATAAATTCTGCTCAGTTCGGTATAATATTCTTTCAGAGTATCCTTATTGGTCTCTAACGGAATCTTCTTTAAAAGGTCGTTTGCCTTATCGTTAATGTATCCGCCGTAGTTACCAGTCCAGTTTACCTTCAGGTTTGCATAATCTGTGGACATAAAGGCCATGGCTCTGCCCCATGGGTTAGCAACAGAGGCTGCCGGTGGGTTCCACATGCAGATATCGAATTTTCTGGTTGTCATATCATCATAGAAGGTATTGGCATCTGGAAAATAAGTTTCAATATTGATTCCTATTTTGCTTCCTGCTGCTGCAACGATCTCCAGTGATGCATTCCAGTCTGTCCAGCCGTCCGGACATTCTGCTTTAAAGGAAAGATTCTTTCCGTCTATCTCACGGATTCCGTCTCCATCCTTATCTACAATTCCAGCCTTGTCTAAGACAGCATTCGCCCCTTCCACATCATTGCCTGTAAACTGGTAATCCTTAAGTGCATCCTGATTCACCAGTGACTGCTCTGCAGATGTGGGGTTCATAATGGAACGCGGTACATCTTTAAAGCTTGGGGATTGATTGGACATGGCAGAAGCGATAATCTGATCATAATCAACCGCCATGGCAATGGCTTTTCTCACTTCCTTCCGGTCCAGACCCGGTACCTCCACATTAAAGAATGCTGTAGGCATGGTAGCACAGACACCGTAGGGCGCTTCATCAATATAGGTGGAAACAGGAAGACCGTCTTCTTCCCAAAGCTTCTGAACATTGGTAATAAACTGCTGGGATACATCCACCTCTCCGGACTTAAATGCAGTGTCCCCTGCCGCATTATTCTCATAGATTACATGGGTTATGTATTTCGGTGCAGGAAGTTTTCCCCAAAGGGCCTTTCCCCAGTAATTATCATCTCTTACAAAAACGACTTTCTGATCGTCATTATAATAGGATTTATAAGGTCCTGAGGAAACAAAATCCTCCATTCGGTCCTGTTTGATTTTGTCTGCATCATTCCCATTGCGCTCTTCCACCTTCTGAAGATAGGCTTTTTGCATAACATAGATCTTGGGAGTATATTCCACTACCTTTAAGGGATTCACAGGAAGACCTGTTTCATCTAACTTAGCTTTAAAAATAGCGGTATGATCATCTTTGACATCTACTGACTCAATATAATTGGAATAATCACTGCCCTGGGCAGTCGCATACTTTTTATGGCAGTCAAAGGTATATACCACATCCTGAGCAGTCACCGGAGTACCATCGCTCCACTTTGCATCCGGATTTAAGGTTATCGTCAGTTCTGTCTGCCCGTCATTCCAGGAGTAGTCTTTCCCCAGCAGTCCATAGAGTTTCCCGTCCAGCATGTTATACATGAAAAGTGTTTCATATATAATCTCTCTGGCATTATCCTGCTGGGCTATAGCCATTGCATTGTTTGAATTGGAGCTTAATGGATTCCAGTCATTGATTGTCCCCCATTGCTGTCCATTAAAGTACAGTGTCTCTTTCCTCGGTGTGGAACCCGCCTCTTCTGTAGCTTTTGTCTCTTCTGCAGCCGATGATTTGGCTGCCGTCACTTTTGTCTCCTCCGCCTTGCTTGTCTGTTCTGTCCCATCTGCCGGTGCTGCCTTCTGGCATCCGGAAAGAAGGGTAAGCGTCATTGCTCCAACAGTCAGAAGCGCAGTCCATTTGTTTTGTCTTTTTCTCATCTAAAAACCTCCACCCAATAATCTCCCGGGCTTCTTACCCGGGGCAACTATCTGTTACATTCTTATTGTAGATGCAGGGAGGAAGAATTAAAATGTTCCAATTTTCGTTTTTGGTGTGTTATTTTCGATCCCGCCTTCTTTTCTCCTTAAATTTTTCCGAAACTCACTGGGAGTAACACCAGTGGTCCATTTAAACGTTTTCATGAAATGCTTTGGATCCTCATACCCCGTCATAGGCCCAATTACTCCAATTTTTAAATCCGTTTCAGATAGAAGCCGCTTTGCTTCATTCATACGGATCTTTCGTAAATAGGAGACAAAGTTGTCTTTCGTATATTCCTTAAAAGCAATGGAAAACACCGTGTAATTCATGGAGATGTGATTGGATACCATAGCCATGTTGATGTTCTTTGGATAATTTTCATTGATATAGGCAAGTGCCTGCTCCATCTTAATCCGTTTTTTGAAATCATCAATTTGACCGAGTGCTCTCTGATTGATTGTGGATAATACACGCCTGATTTCCATGCAGTATTCATCTATGTTATCAAAAGCAAGCATATGACAGAGATCATCCGGCCGGACCTCTTCCGCTTCCAGGATTTTTCCATAAAACTCTTTTACTCTTGCAGTGATCTGACAGATCAGCTCCTGAAACCAGATTCCTTCGATTTCTCCATTTTTTACCCGGTCTTTCATATTAAGAAGGAATGATTCATTTTTTACGTTTTTCTGGGTACCGATCCGCTGTACGAAGCACTCCAGTTCATTGGGAGGAATAAGATAGCTGTTACCTGGTCCTGATCCTTCTTTTTGCATGCAGAACAAACGGATTCTTTGATTTCTTGCCTCCTCATAGGCTCTTCTCAGATTCCATAGCCCCTCATATGAATCACTGATCCCCAAATAACCGTTTTCGCTGCTGCACAGAACAAAATCCCTGACATCTTTTGCAGCCATTAACGCCACACAATTCCCCTCCACATCAGGAAAATAAAACATCTGATGATTCTCCTGGTTTTTCGGCATTCTGTTGCTGCAGATAACGGAAAACTCCGTCTCATGAAATCCACTGACCCTCTCCACTTCTTCCATCTCTTCCTGGGTGATATTCTCTGATAAAAGAATTCTTTTTAACTGACTGCGGCACAAAGCCATTTTCGACCTTCTTTGTACTGACTCCTTTTGAACCTCTCCCTCCAGTTTCACCATGATGGCATTCAGTTCTTCCCGTTTTACAGGCTTTAAAAGATATTCCCGGACCCCACATCTTAATAAATCAACAGCAAAAGAAAAATCATCATATCCGCTGATTGCAACAATTCTTGGTATGTATTTCTTTTTCTGCAGTTCCTGAACCAGAGTGATTCCATCCATCTCAGGCATTCTTATATCCGTAATCAGGACGTCAATGGGCATGTTACCCGCAATTTCCAGCGCTTCCTGTCCATTCTTACATTCTATAATCTGGTCAACAGGAACCTGACACCTGGCAATCATTGCGGAAATTCCTTTTCTGATTATTTTGCAATCCTCTGCAACCAGCACATTTTTCATGTAAGCCCCCGCTTTCTTTTCTGATAAGGAATTTTTATTGTAACCCGGGTATAACAATGCTGCTCTGATTCAACTGTGATTCCATATTCCGCTCCGAAACCAATCTGCAGCCTGTCATGAACATTTTTTAATCCGATTCCGCTCTCCTGCCCGGAATTATCCTCTCTTTCACCATTTAAACGCTTGTGCAGCTGCAGCAATTCCTCTTCTTCCATTCCGCAGCCGAAATCCGTTACCCGTATGTAACAATCCTCTCCAGTTATCTCTCCTTCCATGTAGATATTGGTATCATGTGTATATTCCCGCATTCCGTGACTGATGGAGTTTTCTACAATTGGCTGCAGAGACATCTTTGGTATCTCCTGGCACAGTATCTCCTGGGGTATTGTCATGCGAAGACAGATCTCATCGTCATACCACAAATTCACCAAAGCCAGATAATTCCTGATTTGCTCTATTTCTTCTTCTACTTTTACATAGCCTGATTTCCATCGCATGCTGTAGCGAAGAAGCTGTCCAAAAGAAGAAACCGTATCTGCGATTTCGTACTTCTCATCAATCTCCGCCATCATTTTCACCGATTCCAGTACATTATAGATAAAATGGTTGTTAATCTGATTCTGCAGCGCTTTAATCTGAGAATTCTTTACAAGCAGTTCACGCTGAAGAGTATCTTCCATCAGCTTCTGTATCCGGTCTAACATGGTGTTTAGTTCTATCCCCAGGACACCAAATTCGTCCCTGCTCATATTCTGGACTCTTACCTCTAAATTTCCCTGCTGGACCCGGTAAACCGTATCGTATATCTCGTAAAACTGCCTCAGTATATGAGTTACCTGTCTATTGGAAAACAGCAGGAGTACGGTTACAATTGCAATCCAGAGAAGGAGAAATTCTATTCTGGAAGAACGGAGAATCATCTTATCATTTTTTGTGGAAACGATCCGTATCAAATATCCCTGAATAGACTTAATCTTTACGCAGCCAGCTAATACCTCTTCCCCGCCGATTTTCGTTTTCTTACAGACAGCACCATTATCCATCTGATCCGGCTGTTCATTAGCGTGAAGAAATTCCATGATTTCTTCCTTCTGGCTGCTCCAAAGATCTGATAATTCAGGACTGCTGTAAATGTTACCTGCCTGATCCACAAAACAAGTCCTGTCCGACGCCGTAGAATGATAGAGATCGGGAAACATATTCTCCATGGTTACTGCGGATTCTACAATTCCATATCGTCCATACCGGTAATCGTTCAGTCTGGTAATCAGAGATGCAATTCGCGCAATACCATCAGGGTCATCCGCCTGTTCCAGGCTATCCACATAATCAAAACACCATGTCCCTGTGGGGGGCACCCCATCCCTTCCCCATTTTAAGTCCGCAATTCTGTCCTCTTTATAAAGCAGAGGGATAATTTCTTTCACGGATCCAGAGTGTACAAACAGCCTCAGCTTATAAATATAGGGATTACTTTTTATAATCTTTTGCACTCCGCTGATCTCTTTTCCATAAAAATCCAAAATATCCATAAAGCTGAACTTCTTATCGGAGGCAATCTGATTTAAAAAATCATTAATTGACTCATTATTTACAATGATTTCAGCAGATAATTTACAGTTTACAGCAGCCTGCTCCGCATTCTGACAGCTTTTATCCAGTTCATACTTCATCTGTGTTTGTCCATCTTTATATAAGGACACTTCCATATTATGAAAAAACAGCAGCAGGAAAATCCCAATGGGCACCATCAGTATCCCAAGAATCAGCAATGAGAATTTGCAGCTTAAAGAAAACAGCTTAAATTTTTTCCCGGCAATCCGATTTCGATCTGTCAGAATCAGATCCCCCCCTTCTGAAAAAGCGTGACAACTGTTATCCGGCTTGTCTTACAGACGGTCAGCTTAATTCAATATATGTTTTAAGTACTCAGACTTATGATTTTACTGCTAAGAAAATTCAGTAATTGACAGCAGGAGGAAGGAGATAGACATGTACATCTAAGGACTACGAAAGGAGATGAAAAAAATCAAACTGTCCATCCTTTAAAGATTTTACAGGCCGTTCAGTTATCATTCCATCTTCTGGCGGAGAGCCAAATAAAACAGGCGCTTCAGGATTATGGTTCTCCCTGTTCTTTTGTGCACGTTCCTGTGAAAAAATCCCATAGCAGTACTTGCAGCCATGCGCACAGCTGTCATAGCTGCCGATATCCACACTTTCCATACAGCCGCAGCCGGTCCGCTGTCCGGTATCCTTCCTTTTATGAAGTTTGCAGCCGATCAGTTCTTCGATTAATTTTCCGTCAATGCAGGAAGCATGGGTAATACCAAACCGGCTTAAGTCCACGGATTCGCAGCAGGTTGATAATTGGATCCCGTACTTTTGTGCACTTTGAGAAAACCCTTCACCAATCCGAAACATATCATCTTCCTGTATGGGGATGACACCCAGTTCCCATAAAGAATTCCTCAGCCTGGCATAGAAATCAAGAAAACTGAACACGCATCTGTCTGTACACCCCTGCAGCAAGCCCGCCATTCTCTCAAAACATTCCAGATGGTAGGCCACATCCATCTGATTGGTTAAAATCACAGGGTCATACCGCCAGATAACACGTTTGGGACCAAGAATAGCACTAAGTTTCTGAAAAGTTGCAATGAGCTCTTTTTTATCCGGCAGAAACGCTTCCACCTCTCTTCTATAAGGCGTAAGAGTAAACTGAATATAAAAATCATATCCCATTGCGGATATGGTGTCAAGCTTCAAAATAATGTCTTTAGGGTTTTTTGTCCAGAACACAATGCAGTCCACGATTTGTGGATTTATCTCTATCCGGCTGTAGCGGGACGGATTCCTGGGATTTGGAACCAATACATATCCTTCTTTTAAACGATTGAGCAGCCAGTCCGAATAAAACGCCGGAATATCTGTCCTGCGGCTTACACTTAAAATCATTCACTCCCTCCTCTTTCATGGTTTTATCATATGGGCAAATTTTTTCACCAAATTACCTGTTTCTGAATAGTTCTATTAAAAAATATAATAATATTAATTAATTATAAAATACAAGGAGGCATCAATGGAAAAGTACTCTCGTGGGGTTGAATTGCCCGTTGGTTTTGGATTGGCACTGGAAGAATATCAGGCAATGGATTACTTCTTTTCTCTGCCGAAAAAAGAACAGCAGCATATGGTAGATCATGCGGAAACACTACAGTCAAAACTGGAAATGCAGGCTTATGTAAATTCATTTGTTGAGTCAAAGTTTCATTAACCGCAGCATATATATCATACTAAATTTTAGAATATCTGTAAATAACAAAGCAGACCGGTTGCACACGGGCAGACTGGAACTAAAGATCAGATAATCTGCCCGCATTTTTTCTCCCAGTAGTACAGATAATCATCCACAAATCCCGCATTCAGGGCATTCCTCCAGTATAGATAATCCAGAGTACCGTCATAATTAGGATTTTTTTCATATCTCTAAAGGCAGTACAGTACATAATCCTGAAGCTCATGCTTAAACCCGGCAAGACGGAGGATGCTTTCCGCTTCTTTTGGATATTCCTTTATTACAATTCTGTTTCGCGACGGAAATATCCTGTGTGCCGTAAATTCCCTGACAAACTCCGCAAGCACCTCTCCGGCACAATCCATATCAAATATCCTAAGAAGCCTGCCCTGACGTTCAAATACTGCTGCAGGATTTCCTGATACTAATGCAACTGCAGTTCCCTGTACATTTAAAAATGCTTTTCCTTCCTGGTGATGCAGCACTTTCCCCCAGAGCTGGGATGGATCAGCTCCGTTTAGCCAGACCACTTCTTCTCTGGGATTTGAAAGGCTTACCAAGGTCCCTTCATACTCCTTATCCCTGATAAACTGAATACCGGACAGGCCTTCTATAAAGTATCCCCTGCGCACTCTGCCAGTATATTCCCAGATCCTTAGTGTCTCCAGTGCCGTACTCCACGCCATTCCCTTTATTGTCTCCCTGCAGACAATAACGTTTTTATCAAAGTTACGATTAAGCATCTGTTCAACTGAAATATTCTTAAGAGGGCGGATAACTTCCCATCTGCCGGTCAGCAGAATCTTTGTCTTTGCATTTACCCGTTGGCGTACTGTCCCCTTATTTAATTTATCCCTGTTCATCAGCTGCCTGACCGGAATCAGACTGTCTGCGCTTACAAGCCCTTTTTCGGTCAGTGAAAAAAGAGCTTCATAAGGTGACTTCCCCAGAATTTCCTCCAGTCTCTGCATAAAGCTTGCGCCATGTTTTAACAGGGCCCCGTACACAGCCCTCTCCTCCCCTTCCAGCAGTTCATATACTTCTGATAAATCTGCAGTCCAGTCAATATCTGCAGTCTGATGAAAGGTGAGGCCAAACCTCTCCCCCATTTGCCAGAACACCTTTCCGGCTGTCAAAAGAGAATCCATCAGTTCCGGACGATAGCTGTTAACCCGTGCAGGCAAAAGTACAGTCTCCCAAATTTGTGCCTGAAAGGGCTGATCCAAAAGCCCGTTTACCGCTGCTTCCAGCTGTTCCAGAGGAGATGCCGATATCCGAAGGCGCATTGCCATCAGGGCAGCATACCGATTGGGAGGAAGAGTGGATATCTGCTTCCTGCGGTTTCTAATCGTTTCATTTCTGGCTCTGTCATAAAGCTCGAAGTGATAATAAATATCATCCTGCAATATCACCTTCCCCTGGTCACACAGAACAGATAATATACCAAGTGCCTTGTCATTGGTCCATAAATACCGCTCTGCCACCTCTTCCAGAGTTTTCGCACCCCGATACCTCAATAATCTTTGAACCAGACGTTTTCCAGCGTTCTTCTGCCCCTTAACAAGTGCATTTTCATAATCATTTTCATGTTCTGCTGCAATCCATAACCCCGGCTCTACATAGAGTGCTCTTCCTTCCGACGCCAGTTTTTCCAGCCATTCGATGGGAATATCAAGTTCACCTGCTTCTAAATCCCCCTCTATCATGAGAAGTGTATGAAGCTGTGTTTCATCTTCCGGAAGACGCAGCCGCCTGGAAACGCGGGCCAGCTGTGCGGGTTCCGGCGTAATTCCAGTTGCCTCATGAAGTGCCTCCTTCGAAGCCTCACGAATGTTCTGTGGCGTTGGAGAATAATCATACATCATGGAGGCTTCCGTCTGACGTCTTAATGGCAATGACATGGGGGAAGGTGTCTCTAAGTACATCTCCCGAATCTGAATTTTACCTGATTGTATATCATACAAAATGGTTTCCAATCCTTTTAAATCCCAAAAGTCTTCCAGGCATTCCCGTTTTGTTTCCTTCAGTATGGGATGGTCTTCCTGTTTAATCAGAAAAGAAAGCATCTGGGCGCTTTTCATTCGCTGGATCCAGAGAGGCTGACGCTTCTGATTCCTCACTCCCATCATCAGTGCCCTGGCAGCATTGTAACGAAAGTTCATATTAAACAAGGGCGTCGTGGGAAGTAATGCAGCAACAATCTGACCAGCAGTCTGGGGAGATATTTCATATATAAGTCCGTCAGGCAGCGGCTTGCCATCATAAGGGAACAGCAAAAAGCCATCGTCATCTGCTGTAGCGTTTATGGTGGTTTCCACATGAAGCTTTGCCGCTTCTGTCATAAGAAGGGATAAGGGCTCATTCACCTGGCGTCCGAATACAGAATGAACCATCATCTGATGATTGCTGTTTTCATCCATAAAGTGTTCCACCAGAATGGTTCTGTCATCAGGAAGTATTCCCGTACTTTTTTGCTGGCTGATCAGATAATCCAGAGCACGTTCCCCTGTCTGTTTATCCAGTCCAAGTTTTTCCACTTCTGACAATAAGGCTTTTGCACTGCCTGTCTGATTGAATCTGCGCAGAATCTCACCAAACACAAGTCCTGTCCTCATCCTGCGGCCTTTGATGTCTCCATGCCAGAAAGGAAGTCTGGCGCCGGAAGGATTTGCAGGAGATACAATTACTGTATCCCGCATAATATTTACGATCTGCCATGCAAATGTTCCAAGTAAAAACCGGTCTCCGATTCTGGTTTCAAAGACAAATTCTTCATCAAGCTCTCCCAGTCTGACTCCGCTTTCCGACCGGACTGTATAAAGTCCTCTGTCCGGTATGGTTCCCCCTGCGCTGACTGCCAGCATACGGCTGTAGGCATCTGCGCTTACCCGGTCATGAATCCTGTCGTAGATAATACGGGGTCTTACCGGAATATCCCTTTCGTGCTCATAATCACCTGCCAGCATCCGCAAAACACCTTTCACATCTTCTTCAGTTACATCATAAAACGGATACGCTCCAGACAGAATATCCATCACATCCTCCACGCCATATCCCTGAGTACACGCCATGGAAACAAGATGCTGGGCAAGAACATCCAGGCATAGTCTGGGCGGGCTGGCATATTCAATTTTACCGTTTCTGGCTGCCTCTGCAGTAAATCCGCAGAACAATCCTTCCGAAGCTTCTCTGGGAAACATGTACATAACGCTGATAAGGCCGGGATTGTGCCCTGCCCGCCCCAGCCTCTGCATGGTACTTGAGACTGAACGGGGGCATCCGACCTGGAAAACCTGTTTAATCTCTCCTACGTCAATTCCAAGTTCCATGGATGAGGTAGTACAAAGAAGCTTTAATGATCCATCGCGGAGAGCCTGCTCCACTCCAAACCGCTGTTCCTTTGATAAGCTTCCGTGATGGGTGCGGGCAAAGCCTTCCCCGCCTAATTCGTTAATGAAATGAGCCAGCTTTTCTGCATATGCCCGCCCTTCCACGAATGCCAGAGAACTGCCCGATCCGCCTATATAAGAATATACCGTCTTTGCAATGTCTTTCCAGACGGAATCCTTCCCCTGAATGCCGCCGTCTGAAAAAGAACTTTTTACCTCAATCCGTATCTCCTTATTCATTCTGGGTGCAACAATGGAGACCTCCCCCGGCGCTAAGTACTTCGCCGCAAGATCAAGCGGTTCAATGGTTGCAGACAGCCCGATGCGCTGTAATGGCTTTTTGCAGAGCCAGTCCAGTCTCGCAGCAGAAAGCATTAAATGGGCTCCCCTTTTGGTATCAATCATCACATGCAGCTCATCAATGATCAGTGCTTTTGCAGTCATTAAAATTTTCTGTCCGGATTTACTGGTCAACATCAGATATAAGGATTCTGGCGTTGTGATGAGAATATGCGGAGGCCTTTTAATCATCTGGTTCCGCTCTTTTTGCGTGGTATCACCGGTCCGGATTCCCACTGACAGCTCCTGTCCGTTAAAATTTCCGGATTTTTTTCTCTCCTCTACAATTCCTTCCAAAGGCCGCCTGAGATTCTCCCGGATATCACCAGCCAGAGATTTTAACGGAGAAATATAAATCAGCTGCAGTTCCTGGTTTAGCTGTCCTCTTGCAGCTTCCTCCAAAAGCCTGTCAATAAATATCAAAAATGCCGTAAGTGTCTTACCAGTTCCGGTAGGGGCGGAAACAAGGGTGTGCCTGCCTGCTGCAATTTCAGGCCATGCCTGTTTCTGAACCAGGGTAGGGGTATCAAGAGCACGTTCAAACCAGTGTCTGGTATCTGTTTGAAAAAGTTCCATGGAATGATCTGACATAGACACCTCCGTTTTTTATATTTCACTGCTGTATTGTTTTATTATAAATAATGGTATGTAACCTGTCAATTTATGAAATAACAAATAATAAAGGTAGTTAATTAAGTCAATGTTTACAAATAAGAATTTAATTCCTTTTTATTAAGCATAACCGGTTATAAAACAATGTTGATTAGAATAAAGGAGGAATTAATTATGGGTTATGGAGATCCATTAAACAGTACGAATGATTTAAAAGACAGGAGTCAAACAGATCTTATTGCGCGTATGCTCTATTCAGAAGCAAGGGGTGAATCAGATCAAGGCAGAAGAGGTTGCGGCTATGTAGTAAGAAACAGAATGGCTAAAAACTCATCTGAATTTGGTGGAAATTCATATTCGGGAGTAATACTAAAAAAATACTCATTTGAAGGAATGACAACAGAATCTGCATTAAAGCCTGATATAAACTCAACTGCTTGGCAAGAATGCTTAGATTTAGCAAAAAAATTTTTCTTAAATCCAAATAGCGTTGTAAATCCTATAGGAACTTGTCTTTGGTTTGTTACAAATAGCTTATACAAAAACAAAATCAAAAAATCAGGTTCAACAGAATCATATACCTTTAATGGTAGAGATTATGTTAAAGTTACGGAAAAAAAGGTTATTGGTGGACATACCTTTTTTAAAGTTCAAGGTTATTAATTAATAGAAAAGTAAGCTCCGACTGACATTCCAGTTAGAGCTTACTTTTTTGTTAATAAAACAATAGTAGCAATCATATGTTAATAAAGCATTAGTTGCAGTGTTAATAAAGCATTAGTTGCAACTTGAGTTTCCGCAAACTGTAATTTAAAAATGAATAAATCTTCCCAAAGTGCTAATCTGCCGTTTTTTGAACTGTATAAGAGTGGCAGTACCTAGAGTAGAAGCACTTCAATAAGCCCCGCCTGAAACCGGGCCGTGGGAGAAATATTCTTTTATCTATCTAAGCGATTAACTTAAGGCAGAGTTGACGGTATATAGGTCGTTTTGTCCTGAACCAGAGCCTGATACCCTCTTTTGCATACGATAGTATGCCAGAGATGCCTTTAGCCAATCGGTAATAGCAAAATTGAACCTTTTCCTTTACAGGAGCGGCGGTCTGTATGATTGAAACCTTAAGGGCATTTGTTTCTGATTTCATTGAAATCAGTGCCAGGAATGCCATACACAAGGTGATATAAAAATTAAGAGAGTTGATTGCTTTCAGTTTCCGGACACGAAAGTTTTCAAACCGGAAAACCTGCTTTTTACAACGGAAATATTCCTCAATGCGCCAGCGTGAGAAATAAAGCCTTGCGATTCGAATTACATCTTCCCTGGACTTTAATTCTTTATTGGTTGCCAGCATCATTGGATGTTCTGTAATTCCATAGACAAGAACAAGATAAATATCTTTCCTGGCTGCAGTGATCTGAACCTTCACATGGGATAAATAAGCTTCCCGCTTTTTACCTTTATAGACCACAGGTGTTGTAATTTTACCCTTTCGGCGATTCCGCAGTTCTGTGGCGGCTACCCATTTGTTATGAAAAAGGAGTTTTCTTTTAGCAGTAAGCCGTATCACATAATCCTGCTTTAATTCATCAAGCTTAAGAAACATCTTGTTATCATCATAACCCCGGTCCATAACAAAAGTGGCTTTGCCAAACATGGCTTTTGCGCGCTCCATAGCATCAAAGGTAACGTTATTGGTGGAGATGAAAGTCTTTTCATTTAAAGAATGAATTTTGGAGTAAATGCTGACTGGCTGGTTGCTATTTGTCATGACACAAGCTTCCGTCACATGGTATCCTTTCTCATAGACGTTTTTGGTATGGGTAGTTTTAGAACCATCTCTGACCGTATCAAGAGCTTCAAACTTGTAGCCCGCTGGTTTAATGACATCACTGTCATCGATATGAATTACCGGTTCTTCCGGAACCCATTTACGAACGGTTTGAAGATAAGAAAGTAAAGCCTGTTTTGAAGTCCCTAGATTCAGATGTCGAGTAAGACGCTCCACGCTGCTGACCTTTTTTGAGTCCTCATGAAGTTGATCTACAATGTCGGTTAAGAGACAGCTTTTAGCCGCAAGCATACCATATGTCATATCGGCAGTAAATTTTCTATTGGGTTTGGAGAGGTTGCGGGAAATTTTATTTGAAAAATTTAAAATTTCCCGTTTCAAAGTGTAAGTATTTGATGTAAAATGAACCATAGGGAATTCTCCTCTTTTTTTGTTTAGTAGGTTATTTTGTCGTGATTTAATTCTACATCAAAAAGGAAGGAGATTCCTTATATTTTGGGTGTTTTTTGAAAGTTGTTTATTGCGAAGTCAGAAAACAAGAAGTCTGTGGATAAATCTGCGGAAACTCAAGTAGTTGCAACAGTTGACAAAATTTTGTGCATAAACTATTATAGTAATTAAATTATCAAGGAGGGAAACTAAGTATGAACGTTAAAAGAAAGTATATTTTTTTTGGTATAGCAGTTATATTAGCTGGAATAGTCATATTATATTTAAGCAAACATCAAGCGAATAAAGAGTTAAGTATTGATAAATTAGATAAGAATATTACAAATGAAGTTACATTTAAAAAATCTAAATTTCCTTTATTAGCTGAAATTCCAGAAAAGAATTTCTATATATATGGCATAAATGATAATACTGATAGTTATAAAGGTATCATAGTCAGATATGGAAATGAGTTAAAAAAATATGACATCAAATATATGACACCAATGTTTGTTCTTCCTAAATTAAAAGCTATTCAAATAGGTCAAGAGGACATTATATTATGCTCTTTTAATATTGAATCTGGATCTGAGGTGTATATTGAAGATTTATATGGTTTTTACCAAGACTCTAAGAACTCTTTAAATATTATAAATTTTTCAGCAAATAATTATAAAAAACAGTTAAATGAAGCAATTAACTACAAATTACAGAGTGACAATGTTTTAGATATAATTATCAATAAAAAAGATTTATATGACATCGATCTTAAAAACTTTGCTGATTCTAATTGGAATTTCGAAAAAATTTCTTATGGTAACAATGTATCATTTTCTTTTGACAATGGAGTAAATATAACTTTAGGAATAGAAGCTATTTTCACTAATATTGCTACACCACAATATATTGGGTCTATAAAAGCAGATGTTGTAATCAATGAAGATAAGTCATTTATTTTGGATAATATAAAAATAGAAAAATAATTATTGACCCAAAGGGTGTTTAAGAAATCCCCAGAGCTGCACTCTGAGGATTTTTTCATGCTCGTTGTCACTATCATCATTTCTGGTCATTTACAGATTCTTTTGTAAAACGGCTATGTCTGATGACAGCATAGGCAACACTTCTGTTCCATAAAATCCCAAGTCCGCCGATTTACTGGACAACATCAGATATAAGGATTCTGGCGTTGTAATCAGAAATGCGGAGGCTTCTTAATCATCTGGTTCCGCTCTTTTTGCGTGGTATCCCCGCGATTTATATAAACCATTCAGGCTCACATCTGTCCTTGCTGTAATTTTCTATAAGCCATTCCGTTATTTTATTAAAAGCTTCATGATGAAAGGTTTTTGCTTTCTGGGGGCAGCGCTTCACACAGCTGCTGCAGCGAATACATTTCAGTGGATCTGTTATTTTCGCATCACTGAAACTGATCGCTTCCATCGGACAATATTTTGCACAGATCCCGCACTGTATGCAGCTTTCAGATGTATCAGGTGCCATCGGTACAGCTGGTTTTCTTTCTTTATACGGGTAATCACCTTTAACGGTTATTCCAGAGATGCTTTTTTTCTTCATTTTCTCGGCAATTTCTCTTCCAAACCCTTCCGCTGCTTCAATATCCTGAGCATCCGGTCTTCCACCTGCGACCTTCTCTGTGTTTGAGTGTTCACCGATAAACGCTCCTGCTGCCAAACCCACAAATCCATTCTCTTCAAATGTATTTTTAAGTTCCAATAGTGCATCTTCATAAGCGCGATTTCCATATACAGCTGCAAAGACTGCCTGCGTACCCTCACCCTTTATATTATTTAAAGCAGGGGTCAGGAAACCAGGTATCCTTCCACCATATACAGGAACCCCTACTATAATTACTTCATCCTTCTTAAAAGAATAATTTAAGCTTCGGGCCTTGGGATCAGTCAGATTGACTGTCTGAACACAATTATTACCCATTCCCTTTGCTATAGCATTTACAATTTTTTTAGTAGTATCAGTCGGACTAAAATAAATAATCGTTAATTTTCTATCCATCACTTTTCCTCCACATTTCTTCCCTTTACAATTTAAAACAGGTGTTGTCCCCGTTTAAATATATCACATCATTTTTATTTATCCAATGTCTTTTACTTAATGATTTTTACAAAACCATTTGTACCATCAACCTCAAGTAAATCTCCGTCGTTTATCGTTTCAGTTGCGTTTTCAATACCTGTAACACATGGTAAACCATATTCTCTTGCAATAATTGCACCATGCTGCAGTGCACCGCCTATCTCCATTACTACAGCACAGGCATTGATAAAAATCGGTGTCCAGCTGGGTTCAGTAGCCATTGTCACAAGAATCTCGCCTTTCTCCAGCCTCTTTTCAAAGGGTTCACGAAGAACCTTTGCTCTGCCTCTTACAACGCCTGGTGAAACCGGCTCTCCCAGGAGTTCTCCTTCCTTAGCCTCTCTTCTGACAGTAAAAATCTCGCCTCTGGAATCAAAAATCGCAGGCCAGTTTTTCACGTTCTCGGTTAGCTTGCGTATTTTCTTTTCTTCGTTCACAAATAAACCAATGTTTATATTTTTATTGTTTTGCCCCTTTTCAATTTGTTCTCTCGTCAGAAAAAATATATCCTCCACCCGGTTAAGCCTGCCATCAGAAACAAATTCCTCCGCAATTTTCAGAGCATTGTGTCTTAATATATCAACAGCATACACAAACATGTATTTCGGATGCTCACGCAGCCCCATCCACTGAAGCTGTTTTGCCAGTTTTATGAATTTTTTCTCTTTTCCTATCTTTTTAGCCTGGTTCAAAAGTCTGTGATATGCTGCTTTCTTTCTCTCCTGCACCTTAATTAACGCATTGTCAGAAATATTAATCTGCTTTAGAATGGTGTAGAATCTCTCTAAGTTTTCGTGGGTTCTCTCTCTGGCAATATCTATCTCACCGATTCCGCGGCAGCCATATAACCTCATATACTCATTATAGACCCCGGTAAACTCCGCAGAAAAACCTCTGTCTTTTAGTCTGCGGGAAAATTCCTCAAAGCTGTTGATTGCAATAAACTCAGGAAAGGAAGCAAGCTTAACTTGTTTATACCCCATATCACTTGTGGGGTTCCCCTTTAAATCCATATTAAGTGAGAGAATATCATCTTCCAAGCTTTTATCATTAAACATTTTCATCAACGACGAGGTGGCGTTCACTGCAAGGAGTATGGGCATCATTTTTGACACCAGTATATTGAACACTTCAAAAGCGGCATTAATCTGACTGGTAAAATTCTCTTTACTATTACGAAGGCTCTCCAATTTTTTTAAGCAGTAATCGGTTGATTTATAATAATCTTTGATTGTCTTATCAAAATCAATAGCCGCCATAATCATAGAGGGACTAATTTTGACTGCAAGCTTGAATGATTTTCCCACAATACCTTTCATTTTTTCAGGCCTGTGTTTAGGAAAATAATTTTTGAATGCGAGAGAAGAAAAGACTTTTGTAAAGGATGGGT
The DNA here is from genome assembly GCF_033342255.1 of Clostridium boliviensis. Classification (NCBI taxonomy): domain Bacteria; kingdom Bacillati; phylum Bacillota; class Clostridia; order Eubacteriales; family Clostridiaceae; genus Clostridium; species Clostridium boliviensis. Next base: position 97,676 of record NZ_JAWONS010000099.1, on the reverse strand, counting down.
CAACCGAAGAAATAATTTTTTTAACATTAGATTCGCCTGCAATCCTGCCTAAATTTCCAAGAAGTATATAAACCCTGCCATGACACCCATAAACCGCTCCGTCCCTTCCTATGGGAAATAAGCCTTGCTTTGCCTTACTAATAAGCTCACAAAACAGATCACAGCCAAGCTCACTCATAGACCATTGGAACCCTTGTGACGTTTTTACAATATCAAGATAAAGCTCTTTTCGCTCATACGGTTTGCTCAAAAGTTCTTTATAAACGGGAAAACATGTAGTAATCGGGCGGGACTGTAGTAGATACAGCCTGTCATTTTCGTATGCCCATTCTGTATCCACAGGTTTACCATAGTAGAATTCACATTTTTTAATAAGGTCTGCCAGCTCAAAGATCTGTTCATCCGTGAGTGCCTGTTTGTGTGGGTGATCACAAATAGATTCTGTTGTTCCACCGTCATTATGGATATGAAGCGCAACTTTTTTATTTTTAATTTTCTTTGAGGTAATCTTGTTTTGAGCGGTATTTACGATGTAACTGTCCGAGGAAACCTTCCCACCAACAATATATTCTCCTAAACCAAAGGAAGCGTTTATCATTACCTGGTCATAGCTGTTGTTTTGAGGATTTACCGAAAATCCGATTCCACTTATAGCAGAATAAAGCTGTTTTTGAATAATTACGGCAATCTTTGTGTTTTCAATACAAAGATTGTGTTGTGCCTTATATTCCATTACCCGATAATCAAGCATGGAGGCAAACGCCCTTGCAATAAATTTTTCCAGCATATCAGGAGTGACTCCTAAAAATGTTTCATACATTCCTGCAAAGCTGGTTCCCTCCAAATCCTCTTCCGGAGAAGAAGAACGAACAGCATAAAAATTTGAATTGATGTTTTTTATTTCATCAGAAATCAGCTTTCTTTGTTCCTCATCAAAAGTCAGGCTTTCTGCTAATGCTTTCAGATCATCGCACCTGTCCTTTGTAACTTCTAAAATCAGAGACTTCCATTGTTTGGTCTCCTTGATTTTATCTGTCCATGCTGTAAAAAAATCTACTGTCAGAACGAGACCATCGGGCACAGGAAAACCAGCTTTTGTTGTTTCGATCAGCGCCTTTGCTTTGCCGCCAGCCTCAGAAAGCAGCGGTATTGTTTTTGAGCCGAAATTATAAACTTTATTCATGACCTACCTCCTTCATATATAAAATACAATTCTAAAAAACTGCAGATATTTATCTATTTCTGCTGTTGCAAGCTTAATTATTTCTGCATTACTGAGTTCAGATCCATTTTTAAATATTGAAGTTATAATTTTGCTCAAAGTATTGACTACGGTACTTTTCATCATTTCTGGGTCAATTTCCTTACGAAGCTGTGAAAAATCAAGATTCTCCTCAAATATGCGTTTCTTTATACAAGGCATTAATTTTTGTTTCAATTCCTCCGCATATTCTCTTGCATATTTGTCGCAAAATTCGTAAAGATATGGATATTTCGCAAGAGTTTCTATTTTGGAAATCAAAGCCTGCCTTATCCGCAATAGAAAGTCGGTATTGGACCAGTCAACAGAATCCACCATGTTACTTAAAACTTGTTGCCCGGAAAAGTACAAGAGGAATTCATACAGCTCGCTCTTGTTTTTAAAATAATGATATAAAAGACCTCTGGAAATCTCAGCCTCTTCCACGATTAAGTTTGTTGACGCCTTTTCAAAATCATTCTTCGCAAACACCTTAAATCCACAATTTACAATACGTAGTACCTTTTCGTTCTCCAGGTCGATGTCAGAAAAACGCTCTATATCCATCCTGCACTCCTCTATTCTTTAACGCATTCAATTGACAACTTCTGTCTATAATCAAACTATCATAATAGACAGAAGTTGTCAATGCCGAATTTATCTTCGGCTATGCAGAACACACAAAGCGAAAACCCCAGAGATGTGAGCTCTGGGGTTTTCTTCAGATGGTTAAACATCATTATGCTTAATGGACTTACGCTTTGCATTTTTATTCTTATTTAAATTCTCTCTTGTTATAGGCGTCTGGCCATTGCATTTTTCCATTCTGGCTTCCTTATTATCCGGCTGACTGTCTTTTGGCATAAACAGGCTCCTTTCATTTTTTATTTATAATGCGTCATTTTCGGAATCCTATGTATGCCCGCCAGTCATTATCTGCTCAGTATCTTTGTGATGCCTCCAATATACAGATAATGATAATCTTTATCCGCATAAAATTTGCTGTCGATTTCAGGAAGCACAAAATTCTCCGGCTTCATATCTGCCACAAACAATTTCTCACAGATTAAAACTTTGGAAGCCTCATCAATAAACGGTACACCGTCCTCATGATTAACCGTTACACCGGTCTTTTTTATCTTATCTTCGTCTTTTCCCGATACGCTGCCTAAATATCCCAGTTCTTTTGCATATGTCTTATGATCCAAAAAGGAGAGAGAAAAATGGTCCGCTCCATCTACAAATTCTTTTGTAAAACGGCTCTTCCTGATCACTGCATAAGCGACACTCCTGTTCCATAAAATTCCTAATCCGCCCCAGGAAGCAGTCATGGTATTAACCTTCCCATCTTTTTCAGCAGTAATCAGCATCCACTCATCCCCGATTAACTGAAATGGATTGTAATCGAATTCTTTTGCAGTAATGGTTTGAAACGTATTCATAAATTACCTCCTGATATAATTATTATCCTGATACAGGATATGAAAAACCGTTAATCAGCACCCTTTTCCGTCAATGGAACAGGCATTTTTCACAGGCTGAGCTTTTATCTCATCCATAAAATCAGCCAGATCAAAGGTCTGCGTCCCATCTTCCAGAATAAACAGAGGGATTCCGATTTTACCTGCTTCTATGATTGGTTTAAACATCTCATCATGATCCCGATGAATAAGAAATTCTTTCATTGTTGCCGTATTCTCTGTTATATTTCTGTAATCCAGTTCAATAGCAGCATGATTTCCAAGCTGGGCCTTTGCTGCTACACAATCCGAACAGATTTCTGTCCCATACATAATAATTTTCATTTGGATCTCCTTCACAGGCTTTGATGTGATCAGTATATCATATAATCCGGTTTCTTTTCTAATTTTTTTACATAAGCGCATTTATCCTATCAGCCAGGCCTTAGCAGTAAAATCACCATCGATAACCCCATATTCTTTTATGATTTTTTTATTCTGCAGGAAATCGAAGCTGATTTCTTTGGAATTCTCAAATCTATGAGCAACCACTAACTGTTTATTGCAAAATTCCCGGATAACAAGCTGTTCTCCCTGGGGATTATTATAGCTTTTCGTACTGTTTTCATATTTAATTGTTCTTCCGTATTTTATGATATCAGCTGCTTCTTTATAAAATTCCATTCCCGCCTCAATGACTTCCCACTGTTTTTCAGTCAGATCATAGATATCACCACTTAAGCACATTCTGCCCAAAAAAGTACTGATAATGGAATAGTTGATTCTATTATTGCTGTCATCGCCACGCATAACTGCCCAAATCTGACTTTGGGACGGCTTTATTACTCTATGCATATTTGCCGCAATAATCGGTATGGCCGTGGTTTCATGAGCATCGGAAAAGCTTGCCTGGGATACCAGTTCCATCATGGATGGCTCCAGCCTGTGTCCTCCGCTGGAACAGTTCTCAATTACAATGTCCGGTATTTCACTTTTGATTTTTTTGAAAAATTCCTGGGTTGCCCTGACTCTCTGCCTTAACCCTTCTCCAAGACTTTCGGTCCCGTCACAGCCAATGCCGATGGTATCGTTATAATCAATTTTAATATACCCAAATCCGCATTCTTTCAGGGTTTTTATGACCGCATTATTTAAATAATCCATAACCCAGGGATCGGACATATCCCAGAAACGTTTCTCTCCAACCGTAAGCACTACGCCATCTTTTTTCAGCAAATGTTCCGAATTGTCCCAGTGTTTTGACAGTCTGCCTACGGATTCCGGTTCAAACCAGAGACCGGGTATCATCCCGCATTCCCTGATATAATCCGCAGCTTTTTTTAAGCCGCCCGGGAACTTTTCATAATTCACATCCCAGTCCCCAATGCTTTCCCACCAGCCCTCATTTTCACCATACCAGCCGGAATCAATTACCAGGTACTTAACCTCCTTATCCTTTAACTTATTACATATTTTTTTGATGTTTTCCAGGCTTGGGTTACCCCAGGTAGTACAATATTCATTAAACATAATACCCATATCCTGATCCAGTTGGGATATCTCAGGATTTTGTGCCTTCACCAGTTTATCACACACCTCATAGAGGGAACTCCCCCTGGCAATGACCGCTTTGGGGGCTGTAAAGTTCTCCCCCGGTGCAATATTCTTAAACCAGTGTCCAAAGTCCCTGTCTGCAATACCACCCACAAGTGACAGAGTTTCATCCTCTTTGCACAGGATCTCAATCTGCCAGGAGAAGGGGGTGTATAACTGAACCGCAGTAAATTCATGTGTTTCACTGTTTTCCAACGCTATAAAAGGGAAGTACTTCCGCACCGGCATAGATCCTAAATTGCCAAATTTCTCAACCCGCATACCACATCTGTTCCAGGATGGCTCTAAGTGCAGTTCCTCAATTGTTTCTGTCCTGAGTTTTCCTTCCGCACTCCAAAAAGATTGAAGTCTGTGGATTTTGTCCGCTTTTATTCCCTTTAGAGCAAAAGATGAGAGCATCTCTAAAGTTGCAGTTTCAGTACCTTTGTTCTCAAATATAGTGTTTACCTCAACGGTATCGTTACTATTTACCATATCCAGTGTTACATACTGGCTGGCACTGTTTTTATATACTATTGAATCAGCTTTTTCAAGAACTCTTTCGAGTCCTTTCGTGGATTCACCTCCGCATAAGGTCAGGCCATTGGAAAACCCGCCATTATGGGCATCTTTTCTTAATTTCAATTCTACATAATATTCCATTGCTGAACTCCTTATATCGTCTTTTACTGATCTATTATCTAACTGAATAATTTGATTTTAATGATAGCAGCAGATTCTTCCGGAAATTGTACTCTAAAATATCTAAGAGATTTTCCTCCCAGACTTATATCTAAAAATGAATTAACAGCTCTGTCCTTACTGACAGCTATTACCTTGAAATCCACTCCATTACTGGAAATGCTGATTTCAAAAGGATTACTGTTAACCTCTTCAAAAAATATTTCTCCCCTGTTTACCGGTTTGGAACCCTCAAGATCAACCATAATCCACTCGCCCTGCTTCTTCTCAGTGGCTCGCCACGGCCTGGTGCTGCTTTGGTCCGTCACATTTCTGGCAGCATAATCCGGTTGTTCGCTGCTAGCAAAAACCGGTCTGCTGACTCCAATGTTGAAACTCTTGTCATGCTTTGGCATCCCCTTAACCGACGGCGGCGGTAATAGCTCCGTCAGCCTTTGATTCTCCCAAAGTTCCTCACCTGCTGCACTGATAATAAGTTCTACTGCAGCCAACCCTTCTGCAACCGCTGTTATCCTGTTTTCTCCCGCATAATAAGAACGCAGTTCAATTGCTCCAAGACCTTCATAAAAATTCCTTTTCCCAGGTGAAAAAACAAAACGCTTACCTGTGGGAAAAACTGCTCCGCCGCTCACAACCTCCAACACGATTTCCATGGTATTTGCTATCCTGTTGCCGGCCTGATCAATTATTTCAACCATGATAAAAGCATCTTCCGTGCCGTCTGTCCCAATACATGTCCGGTCTGCCGTGACCCTCAGCGCATGCGCAATCCCTTCCTTAACCGGTTCCGGCTGCTTAATTCCCAGCAGTGTTTCTCTAAACCAGTACCATAGATTAAGCGGCAGTCTGTAATAATCAATCATTCCTAAATATCCCATATTCCACAATATACTTCCATGGTGGAAAGCACACCATAATGCCTTACCGGAACGCCACTGATATTCCATCTCCATACCAGCATGGGTAATACTGCCCGGGCGGGTGCTTTCTTCATAGCTGCCATATTCCGAAACAAAGTTTGGGAAGCCCGGATTATGAAAAATAACTGCCCCGTCTCCATTATACCCTGCGATATCTCCCAGGGTATCAAAACCACCTCTCTGGGCTCCGCCAACGGCTGCAGGACGTGTCGGATCTACTTCATGACTTACCTTTACCAGCCGTTTCACCAGCTTTTTTGCCTTATCCATGACTTCAGCAGTAGTAAAAAACGGTTCGTTGCACATACTCCACACAATAATACTCGGATGATTCCGATTCGTTCGTATCATCTCTTTCAGCATACGGATGCAACTCTCTTCAAACTCCAATTGATCTTCTTCCTTAATCGGATAAGCGCTGCTGGTCCAGTATCCCTCTTCCTTTGGTCCGCCAGTCCCCCAGAAACAATTTTCCGACCAGAATAAAACGCCTTGTTTATCGCATTCTTCTGCAAATACAGTGTGATGGGGATAATGGGAACCCCTGATAAAATTCATGCCGCAGTCTTTCACCATTTTAACATCTCTGCGTATTCCGGAATGAGTGACTGCATCACTCCAGCCGGCATGATCCTGATGTACATTGGCTCCGTTTATGTCGTAGTGTTCTCCATTCAGGAAAAATCCCTTATCCGAAGTAAACAGAAACCACCGGATGCCAAAGCTGGTTTTATATTCATCATATAACTCATCTCCCAGGTAAACAAAACTTTTCAAAACATATAACTCAGGTGTATCCGGATGCCATAACTTAGGATCACGAATTTTATCACTCTGATGAAAGACCATCTGGCTCTTTGAGTTAAGTATGCCTGTATCCGATATACGGATTACCGCTTCCCCTTTATATTCGACAACAGAAACCAATCTGCAGGTAACCGCTGAATCTGTTTCATTCAATACCTCCGTAGTGATATCTACAACCGCTTCCTCTTTAGAAACGGCAGAGGTATTAACGAAAGTTCCGTACCAGCTGATATGTACCGGTTCTGTAATCAGCAGACTTACATCCCGGTATATTCCTCCATTAAATACATGCTCTCCTGCACGGGGCGCCAGCCTTGGGTTCCAGTTATTATTAAGCCTGACAAATAATAAGTTATCCCCCGCCATTGCATAAAGTGTGATATCAATCTCAAAAGCAGTATATCCGCCTTTATGTACCCCGGCTAACTGACCATTTAAATAAACCTCAGCATCCTGAAACGCTCCCTGGAATTCCAGGGATAATTTCTTGCTCAGCCACGACTCATCTATATAAAGTATTTTGCGGTAACAGCCATAACCAACATAAAATTCGTTTTCCTGAAAATACGGTATCCCAAATGAGTGCGGTATTCCAATATCATACCATTTACTGTCATCATATTGAAAATCCTTCGCGTCTTTATAATCACCATGCATAAATTTCCAATTATTGTTTTGCAGCAGCTTTTGCCTTCCCGCCCTGTTCTTCATAAGATTCTTTCTCCTGCCTCAACTTTACGCTAAGAGCTGTATATCATAAACACCCTCACCGTAACAGACTACCTTCTGACCTTCATAAGTAATGTTTACCTTTTGCCCGGAAACGATCTTTGTAATGCTGTCAGGCTTTATAAAACAGCACCTTCCTCCTTTTTCTGCAAGAATACTGCCGGAAATAACCTCTCCTTCCTTCCAGGTAAAGGAAACGGTTACAGCTCCTTTGGCCTTTAGTCCGCTTATATATCCGCAGTCCCAGGTTTTTGGCAGTGCGGGCAGAAACGTAAGCTCACCGTTTATGCATTGCAGTAACATCTCCTTAATTCCTGCCGTACCGCCGAAATTTCCGTCAATTTGAAACGGAGGATGACAGTCAAAAAGATTGGGATAGGTTGATTTTGTCAATAGATCCCTGATATTCTCTCCTGCTTTTTCACCGTCCCTGAGTCTGGCCCACATGGTAATAATCCAGGCTCTCGACCAGCCGGTATGACCGCCTCCGTTTTTAAGACGTCTTTCTAAGGTCTCCCTTGCAGCCTCCATTAATTCCGGAGTTCTCTCATAAGTGATCTGCTCAGACGGATACAGTGCATACAGATGGGAGATATGACGGTGCCCAGGCTCCAATTCCTCATAGTCTTCCGCCCATTCCATTAACTGTCCATATTTACCCACAGACAGTTCCGGCAGACGCAGTAAAATTGTTCTTAATTTATTTGTTAAATCATCCTCGCAGTCAGTAATCTCTGCCCCTTTGATACAAGCCTCAAACAGGTCCCTGATAATCTCAGTATCCATGGACGGCCCGATACAAAGCTGTCCCTCCTGTCCACTTTGATGGAGATAGGTGTTTTCCGGTGATATGGAAGGTCCTGTTACCAGTTTCCCCTGTTGGTTTTCAAAGAGGTACTCCGATATAAAAAGACTGGCTTCCTTTATCAGATCCATATTCTCTTTCAGAAATTCCTGATCCAGGGTATATTCATAATGATTCCAGATATGTATGCAAAGCCAGGCTGCTCCCATTGGCCAGATCGTAGACGGCATCACTGCATCCTGGGGAGCGCAGTCCCCAAACAAATCTGTATTATGGTGGGCAACAAAACCGGACAGACCATACATATCCCTTGCAACCTTCTGACCATATGGAAGCATTCTGCGGATTAATTGAAACAACGGAAGGTGGCATTCCGATAAATTGCAGCTTTCTGCAGGCCAGTAATTCATTTCCGTATTAATATTAATTGTATATTTACTTCCCCAGGCCGGATGCTCATTCCGGTTCCAGATGCCCTGTAAATTTGCCGGCTGTGACCCCGGTCTGCTGCTTGATATCAGCAGATATCTGCCAAACTGGTAATACTCTGCAATCAGCTCCAGATCCTGTTCTCCCTGCTGCATGGATTTTAGTCTTTCAGGAATCGTCCTTTCCTCTTTCCCAGTATCCTGGCCTAATGAAAATTGAACGCGGTTAAAATAGCTTTGGTACTCCTTTATATGCTCTGACTTTACAAGCTCATAAGGCAGTTTAAGTACAGACTCAAGTTTTTCTCTGCACCATCCGGCTGGTTCTTCCTTATAGAAATCACTTCGGATTGAAAGATAGATCGTAAAGGAATCTGCTTCCTTTACGCGGATCTGATCTCTGTGAATCTCCACGGTACCGCCTTCATTCTTAATTGCCGCCATTACGCAATAACAACAGCCTCCAGCACCTTCCTTTACCGTCATGGACAGGATTTGTTCAGAGAGTTTTTCAATTTTTTCTACATTACTGCGGAAAAATGTTAAAGTCAGGCAGCCATTTACCTTCTCTTCCTCTTTACTCTCCTGATGGAGAGCAATTACCTGGTGCAGCGCACTTGCAAAATATTCTCTCTGGTACTTCCCCCCGCCAATTTCATATTCCATAGTTACAACCGCCTGATTTAAATCAAGGTATCTTATATAATTCTTAAATTCCTCTTTTTCCTCATGGAATTCAAAAAAGATTTCACCGGCGGTACTGTAATTTCTCTGCTGGTCAGGAACCGGCATCATTGTATCACTGGCAAGCTTCTGAGCGTCTGAGATCATACCATCTGACAATAACCGGCGAATCTTATGGTAATTGTCTTTGGCTTCCGGATTCACACGGTTTCTGCCCCCGTTTCCATACCAGATGGTATCCTCATTCAGCTGTAATTTATCAGTCTGAACTCCTCCAAAAACCATAGCTCCCATATTCCCATTGCCAATGGGTGCTGCTTCATTCCAGATTTCTTCACTGTCAGATGTGAATCTTTTGTACGGAACCGGTCTGTCATATAGTAAACGATTCTTCATATGGATACCCCCCAGACTAAATTAAAGTAAACGATTGTAACGATGCACTGCCCTCTCCGCGATAAGTAATATAAATTGGCCAGATCCCATCCGGAATTTCAATATCTGCCGCATATTCCTTCCATATATTAGTATAAACGACTGGAATACTTACAAGTGCTTCTCCATCCCAGGCTGTTTTTATCTCAAACTGACCCCTGCAATATCCGCGTACTTTAATTATAACACTTTTAATTTCCTTGCAGTCAAAATATTTAAATCCTGCAGTTGCCGTATCACGCATATTCTGAATATAACCCACTTCCTCATCCCCGTCTCTCCCATCTTGTGTTATTTTGGGAAACCGGCTGTCCATCCACAGGCCTCCAAGGGGAGTATAAATCTCTTCGTCCTTACAGAAGAGATTACAGGCTAAATAAGCAGGATATTCTCCCCTTCCAGCCAGCGGTCCCCCGTTTAATCCGCAGGAGGTCATCTCCGGCTGCATAATGGATCCGTCTTCCAGGAACTTAATCGGCTCCGCACAGCCTTGCCTGCTGAAATTTGTTCCGTCTGTGTGACGGTGGTAAAATACATACCACTGGCCTTTGATTTCAACGATGCTCCCATGATTGTTAGATCCATAATACATGGGTTTTTCTGCCGGTTTATAGGAATGAATGTGCATATCACAATTACTGCTGACCACTCCGCCATATTCAAAACCCTTTGTAGGATATTTACTGGTTGCATAACATAATTCATGCATGACAATAGAGGAATAAATAAAATAATAAGTATCTCCTCTTTTTCTGATAGACGGTGCTTCAAAAAATTCATGCTCGATAAAGGAACTTCCTTCACTGAAGGGCTCACTTGGGGCAATAAATACAGATTTTTCCACAATAGTAAGCATGTCAGGTCCCAGTACCGTAACCATAGGACCACTTCTTGATCTGTCCCCGATGCCGCAGAATCCGGTATACAAATAAGTTGTGTCACCTTCCGTAAGGACTCCCGGATCAAACTGAGGCTCGTCCCCCTTTCCTTCTCCCAGGCGTGTACCGTCAGCATAATGAACATACCCGTAAAATTCATATCTCCCCGCCGGTTCCTTACACACCGCAACGGATACGATGCTTACTTTATCCAGTACATAATAAAGATAATAACGTCCGTCAGGACCTAACGTCACATCCGGTGCATACAAACACATACTGCCATCCTTATTAAGGGGATCAGATACCTTTGGGTAAATCAAGCCTTCATATCTCCAGTTACCCAGATCATCTACCGGAGCCGACCAGCATACATAATCATTTAAACAATAAGCATTGCCCCTGAACCGGTCATGAGATCCATATACATAAATACGGTCTCCGAATACATGAGGTTCCCCGTCAGGTATATATTCCCATGACGGAAGATACGGATTAAAGGCCTGTTTTTTCATAAATACTACCTCCCACTGATCAATATACGTATGACTGTTTAGTCTTTATTACTTGCCTGCTGTTTTCATATAAGCATCATAGCATTTCTGATAACGTGCAATGTAGTCCTCTACTCCCATATCCTTTAATTTACTGATGTAATTGCCCCACTCTTTGTCAATATCCAGATTTCCGGTGATAAACTGAACCGTAGCCTGGTTTACATATCCTCCGATGGTCAGTGTATATTCCGATACAGCCTGACTGTCTTCCCCTTCGAACGCTAAGTTTGGAATCAGTGTGTCAATATCCGGTGAATATTTTTCATATCTTTCTGCTGCCTTCTGGAATACATACTCTACATCCAGATCCGGATTTTCAACCTTTAAGGCTGAACGATATTCATTGTTGCTGGATCTTATCATAGCATCGGCAGTATAAGCTTTGTGAGCATAATTTCGGGAAAATCCGTTTCCAACCCAGTCAAAATCATCCGGTATTGTATGTGTTTCATATTTTGGAACACCATCCCCCAGAGAAGTTCCCTCGCTTGTCCAATCCCAGCCAAAGCCTTCCGGTCCATATGCCTGAACATTGGAAGCCTCTTCTGATGCCATGAAATCAAATAATGCTGCTGCAATAACAGGGTATTTGCAATTTGCTGATATACTTCCTATGGAAGAACCAAAATAAGTAGCAATACTTCTTGCCGCCAGCCTGACCCCATCAGGTCCTGCAACAGGCTCAAGACATGCCCAGTTCTGCCAGTCACCAGGTTTTTTAGCCCAGAAATTATCTCCGTCTGCATTCACACCGCCATCTGCATATAATCCAACCAGATGAACATCATTATTTAATGCAGAATTAAACTGGGTATTATCCTGAGTAAAGGTCTGATTATCCAGTAAGCCTTCTTTATAAAGTTTATTCATGTATTTAAGTGCATCTTTATACTGGTCTTTCATTACGTTATACTCAATTTTTCCATTATCAACCACAAATCCGGCTGCTACCGTAGGGTTCGTATTGCTTAACGGATTATTACACTGTACAAATGAGTTAATCATCCAAACTGTAGGATCGGTCGCCCAGCCGCCAATATAACCGGTCATAGGTATTTCATCTGCTGCACCGTTACCATTGGGATCCTGGGTTTTGATTTTTTTCATGTAATCATACAGTTCATCTGTGGTCTGAGGTACCTTACCATCATTGAGCTTATCTACCCAGGGCATATAGATCCACATTCTGTTCTGGAACATACTATGGAAGCATTCATTCTCATCACCATATGTATAGATGTTTCCGTCAGTCATTGTAAGATCTGCTTTCCTGCCAGGACTCTTTTCATTATTGGCATTCCAGTTCGGTGCATCCTTTAAATAATCATTAAGGGGCAGGATCAGTCCCTGCTGTCCATAAGACTGTACTTCTGATTTCGTCCAGTTCGTGGCAAGGAAGATATCCGGAAGACTGGCTGTATCTGTCATAACAAGATTTAATTTGGTTTTTGCATCATCACCATCTAAATCATATACATAATTTAAATGAATATTAGTTTTTTGCTCAATCCAGTCGGTTACATAGTTATTTTGATACGTACCGCCGCCTGTAGCAGTCGCATATACAAAAACTGTTAATTCCAGTTTTTGCTTCAGTGGAAAAGTTACATCTTTAACAGATTTGAAATTAAATGAATCTTCAGAAGATACAGAATTTGCATCATCTGTTTTGGAAACGTTAGTTTTGGTACCTGAGTTCCCACAGCCTCCCAGCAGTGATACTACCATAGCCGCTGAAGCTATTACTGATATCGTACGTTTGTTAAAAAACCTTCTCATTTTCAATTTTCCTCCTCTTTATTCCTATATAAACTTTCAAAAGTTACAGACTCAGCCTTTAACAGAACCAATCATAACACCCTTTACAAAATATTTCTGTACGAAAGGATAGGCAATCATTAAGGGAAGACTGCTGATAATGATTGTTCCATACTTTAGCATCTCACTTAAATACTGATTTTTTGCCACCATAGCCGGATCGACATTGGCGGAAGACAGATCCACCTGGGACATCAGAATAATTTTTCTGAGTACCAGCTGTAAGGGATATTTATCTGTGGAATTAATATAAATCATAGGGTTAAAATAAGAATTCCATAGGGAAACCGTCACCCAAAGACTTAGAACTGCTATAATTGGTTTAGACAAAGGCACAACTATCATGGAAAAGAATTTAAAATCAGAGCATCCATCCATCTTTGAGGCTTCCAGTAATTCTTTGGGAATCGTCTGATCAAAGAATGTTCTTGCAACGATCACATTATAAGCACTGACTGCACCGGGTAAAATGACCGCCCACATTGTATCAATCAGCCTAAGATTCTTAACTAACATAAAAGTAGGTATTAAACCACCGGAAAACATCATGGTAAACAAAAAAATTCCTGTGAATATTTTTCTTCCCCTGAAATCAGCTCTGGATAAGGGATATGCTGCAAACAACGTAAGGATTATACTGATTAATGCGCCGCAAAGCGTATATGTAAGAGAATTCTTAAATCCAGTCCAGATTGATTTATATTTAAATACTGTTTCATAGCTGTCCAGGGTAAATCCTACCGGAAAGAGTTTAACCTTTCCAGACATCAGTGCATTACCGTTGCTGAACGAACAGCTGATAATATAGACAATCGGATATAACACAACAATTAACAGCAGGGTGAGTAATATATAATTGATGAAATAAACTGCCTTATCCTGTGTAATTCTTTTACTCTTCATAATTTTCCCCTTTACATAAAACCATTTCCTGATACTTTATTGGCGATTTTGTTTGCGGCTAGTATCAGAAACAACCCAACCAGGGACTGGAACAATCCAATTGCGGTAGAATACGGATAATCCGGAAAAGTGGAAACCAATGATACCTTATAAGAATATGTAGTAATAATCTCAGAAGCAACCAGGTTATTCTGGTTCTGCATGGCAAGAACTTTCTCATATCCCACATTTAATAAACTTCCCATATTTAAGATCATCATAATAACCACAGTAGGTATAATAGCCGGTATATCCACAAACCGTATTCTCTGTAAAAGAGTGGCTCCATCTATAATGGCTGCCTCATGCTGCTCCATATCCACACCAGCCAGTGCAGCAATATAAATAATTGCGCCGAAACCTATCCCCTGCCAAACACCTGACCATACATAAAGAGAAGGAAACAATCCAGCACTGCCCAATACATTAATACCGAAGTGATTATAAAGAATACTGCCGACTACACCGGTTCTGTTGTCCAAAATTATATTTATAATTCCTACAAATACAATTGTAGATATAAAATACGGACAATACGTAATCAGCTGGGCTGTTTTCTTAAATAAAACATTTTTAGTATAATTTAAGGAAAGTGCTAAAAATATGGAACAGGGTATGCTTACCACCATGGAATAGATGGAAACCACCAGGGTATTGCGGAGACATTCTTTAAAATTATAGTTGTTAAAAAATCTTATAAAATTATTAAAACCATAATGATCGGTCCATGGACTATTCCATATCCCCAGACTTACTTTATAATTTTTAAAAGCAAGTATAATGCCGTACATGGGACCATAAGCAAAAATCAGTAATACACTTAAAGGCAGTGACATCATAAGATATAATTGCCAGTGTGCAGAGAAATATTTCGTAAAGCTTCCTTTCTTTTGAATTTGCATTTCATTCACCTCTCCCTTTTCTTTTTTTCATCATTGCACACTGCTGGTCAAAAATATATATACAATACTTTTTCCCCACTATTCATATTTTAAGACTCCGCTGTTATCAAGGCTTCTACGCCCTCTTATCCCTTTTATTTTTTTCGGTATTCGGAAGCACTGCTTCCCATTACTCTTTTAAAAGCCCGGCAGAAAGAATTAGCCGAACCATAACCTACATGATCGGAAATTTCACCAATGGACAAATTCGTCTTTTCTAAAAATTCCTTTGCCTTTTCAATTCTTACCCCTTCCATGTAGGTAGAAAAATTAATTCCCAGGTACTGTTTAAATATACTGGATAAATAGGGTTCACTTATACCGAATATATCAGCAACACTGGTAAGAGACAGATTTTTATCGCCGTAATTAATATCAATATAGGAAGCAATGGAAGCTGTAATCACAGAAGTATCCTTAAGCTTCTTTTTGTCACCGACACCTTTACATACCGCCCGGTACAAGTTAAGAGTGAGGGTAAACTGATTCAGCAGCGTTGCATTACTATTTTCCTCTAATTTATTATAATAAGTACTGTATTCCGATTCGTCTGTTCCAATCCGGCGGATTATGCGAAATAGAGCTGTCTGCAATTCATTCAAAAGCATATGCTGAAGGTAAACTGGAAGGCTGTTCTCAATAAAATACTTTTTAATAATTTCCTCAAGCGCATCATGGAGTCCCTCACTATCTCCAGCCATTACATAATGCATGAGTTTCAGCGAAAAATCCTGGGGCGGATAGGAAGGAATATTTACAAAATTATTGATATACCAGATGACAGTATTATCAATCTGCCCCTTCTCATTCTGGAACATATACACTGCATTATTATAGGAATCCTTAAGTTCCGTCAGACTCTCTACTTCATTTCCCCCGTATACAAAGAACTGCTCCGATACATCTAAGGGCATTGTTTCCTTAATTTTCCTGATATTTCGTTCTGTCTCTTCTTTAAAATACTCTCTGCGTTTCTTTTCGATACTCATCAGAAGTACTACCTGATCACCGTCCAGATTCGTATAGAGGCTGTCTGGAAGAATCTCTTTCAACACTTCAATCATTGAAAGAATGCAGGAGTTAATCAGTTTCAGATCATCTTCTACTATTTTATCTATATCCGCATTAAAACGGAAAACAAGGATGCCAAAGACCCTGTCTCTGTGAATCAGCCCAATATTATCTGCAATTATGCATGCATCCTCTTCTGTAGTGAAATTACCATATAATAATCGGTTTAAGAAAGCATTCCTCAAAAATGGTTTCTGGCTTTCAATTACCCTTACCATATCCGTATTGGTATTCACCAGATGCTTAAAAGTCTCCTTTAAACTTAAAAATACTGCCTGATGTCCATGAAACCGTTTCGTACTTTGGGAAACTTCTTTCATAATATCATTAATGGGAGTGGCACTTTTCCTGGACATATAATAACTTAATATGATTCCCACAGTGACCGCAGCAAATACAAAAACGGCCAGCATGAATATACTGTAAATGCTCCTGCTGTTGACTGCCATCATTGGCTGCAGCATATAATATTCCAACCCGGATTTATCTGAGGCATACCGGATTACCAGATATTTTTCTCTATCAAGCAGTACTGTCTGATTTTCAGGATTCTCAATTTGGATAATGACCGAATCAACCGCTCTGGTTACCTCCCCCTGGGTAGTCTTTTGGGGTTCCCCCTGGGCTTTATAGTACAGCAGCCTGCCATGAAAATCTTTTATAAACTGGATACTATTATCAGCCCGAGCAGGCATTAAGGTTTCTAATACCGTATCTTTAAACATGATCTGTATTCTGCTCTTACCGTTATAATCCCCATAGATCATAGGCCTTGTATAGGCAATCATATTTAAGGGAGTCTTCGTTTTATATTGATAAGATTCCATGGGACTTAATCCGTAAATCACTTTATCCTCTTTCATATGATGGTACCAGTCATCGTAACTTTCATACTTTTTCTCATGCAGGTAGAGATCATAGAAATCCTTGTATGTATAGGCAATCTGCTTATTTATTACTGTTTCACTCTTATCAAAAAATATGAAATAATCAAAAACAGACTGATTAATGGCATATAGATCCGGAAGCATGGCGTGCAGTTCATAAACCTTATAGGAATTTGAACCATCAAAAGCAGCAGAAATTCTCTTAAAGGTATTAACACCTGTATTAGAAGCAAGACTGTCTCCCAGATAGGAGACTTCATCAAGCATAGTATCCACTAAAACTGCAGCATGTTTTAACTCTGTTTTCCTTGCCTGTATATCGTCACTGCCGATTACTGAAATCATTCTTATATAATAAACACTGCAGATCAATAGCGGAATAAATAATACAATAAAATACGTCACCATAAATTGATACAAAATGGTATGGGCCTTGGATTTTCTGAATAATTTATAAATTCTTTTTCCATTTTGTTTCATAACAGGTCTCCTTACGGGAAATTTTATTTTTATGAACTATGTAAATATAAATAAAAAAGGGTTGCTGCAAATAAAGTATAGGAGATAGATTCCATGACTGTTTGTTAAAGCTTATATGAATAGTCAGCCACTTATCATCTTATTTCCTGTTACTAAAATGCAACAACCCTATTTATTATTTTAAATTGATAGTGTCAAAACTTTATGTCACAGCATCGTTAATGATATCCCCGAGCAGATTTCCATCTGTTTATTCACTATTATTACATAAAATCATACAAACGTGTATATTCAATACTTATTTTATTATATGCAATTTTTAAGTCAAGTTATTATACATGGTTTCAAGCATTCGGATTCCTGCTGCTGTTGTGAATATCTTTTTCCTGACACTTTCAACTGCCTCCCTGGACATCCCGTCCTCCCATGCATTTACAAGAAAATCAGCTTCCACGAGAATCTGATAATCCGCCCCTTCTATATTTGTATATGTATGATGGTGACCTACCAGCCAGCAGATACGGTCAATCTCTTCCGGAGAATAATCAAAAAACATAAGAAGACTTCTTGCGATGGGAGGCCCTTCCAGCTCCTGGTAATTGCCTGCGCTGCTGTGATATTTTTCCTCGCTTGCCTTAATACCAATATCATGAACCACACAGGCAGTTTCCAGAATCCGCTGCTTGTGTGCATCAAGCCCCTCTTCTTCTCCTATGAGTTTTCCAAACTGGTATACTTTGATAAAATGCTGAATCCTTTTTGGATCACCTTTATAATAGTCCATCATCTTTGCAATCACTCTGTTTATGGTATTCATCCGCCAAGACCCCTCCTTACTTATTCTTCATTTATCTTACTGAAGCAGAGGGTATTTGTCAACGCCAGAACCTGCTGCTGCCCTAATTATGGCTAATGTCGAATTCATAACTTTTAAAATCGGCCGTAAGCGCAGCATAAAAGGTACCCCATGTACGGATTATGGTCAGCTGGTGCTTCTTTTTAAGCTTCACTTCCATATTCCCCTCTACTGCAAACGCCGGGTGAGTGTTTCTGAAACGCATTAACTCAAAAAGCCGTTTGACAACCGGCCGGTTCGTCTCCCCGGCGATTTCTTCCAGGCTGTAGCAGTGGCGGTTAATGTCCCTGCCGTTTTTTGTCTTCTCCATCAGCTCAATATCGTTAGATCCGGCAAGCAGCCCCACATAATACACCTGTGGTATTCCAGGAGCAAAAAACTGAATGGCTCTTGCCAGGAGATAGGCGTCATCCCTGTCACCCAGCGCAGAATAATAGGTCGTGTTTACCTGATATATATCCAGATTATTGTATGCCGCTGTGTTGTATATCTTTTTCACGTTGGCTCCCTTGGTAAACATCTTTTCTTTCGTTTCCTCAATCGCCTCATCAGGCATTAAGTCTCTTGCATCCACAATTCCGATTCCGTCATGGGTATCCAGCGTGGTAAACTGCTTTTTCGGAGACATCTCAAGCCACCTTTTCAAATACGTCCCATTTCCCGTATAAAGCGCATTTAAAACAAGCACCGGAAGCGCAAAGTCATAGATCCAGAATCCCTGTTTTGCAATTTTCATCTGAATGGTATAATGCTCATGTATTTCAGGCAGAATATCCACTCCCTTTAAAGGCAAAACATCCTGAATATCACGGAGCAGCTCCCAGATATCAGGTTCCACAAAAAAACAGTTGGTATTTTTCTTTTTCACAGCATAGGCAAATGCATCCAGACGAATGATGGAAGCCCCATTCTCACACATGCCGGTTAAAGATTTCCGGATGAATTCCTTTGTCGTCTCAGTCCTTACATTAAGGTCAATCTGTTCCTCACAAAAGGTGCACCATACCTTCTCCACTTCCCCATTTTTAAACTGGACCTCAGTATAGGGGGCCCGGGGCTTTCGTTTATAGATTAAATCCACCTCTTCTTCGATCGGTTCTCCCTGATCCCAGAAATCTTTATATCGTATAAACATGTCCTTGTAAGGGGAAAGCTCCTTTTTTTCCTCAAAATCCTTAAAATAAACAGAGCTTCTGGAAATATGATTGACCATGAAGTCAAACATCAGGTAATAGTCCCTGCTGATCTTTTTTATATCTTCAAATGTTCCGAATTCTGCATCTACCTGATCATAGCAAAGAGGAGCAAAGCCTCTGTCTGCAGAAGAAGGAAAAAAAGGAAGAATGTGCACACCGCCCACTTCACTTTTCAGATATGTGTGCAGCACTGTATCCAGTTCCTTTAAATTCTTACCCAGACTGTCCGCATATGTAATTAACATAATTTTATTATTCAGTTCCATTCTCCCAACTCCTATCTATTCAATTATCCTGATTCCTCTTAACACATGCAGCTGAATACTACCCATGATACCCGAAAACTCAACTTCAGCAGAGCCCGAGACGCCATCGCTGTCATTATCTGTAACAGCGTATGTCAGACCATTGCAAACAAACAATTCAAACACATCCGTATCCGCATAAAGCCTTAAATGATATTCTTTTTCTTCCGGCAGACAGATCCTATGGGGTCCTACTGTTATTACACGGCTACAAAGATCAATGAAAAACAAAGTCTCAAATACAGACAGTTTAATATACGACTCTCCTGTATCTCCTGGCTCTCTGGCGTCTCTGAATACCAGTTCCACCTCAAGCGCCTGCCCCTCACCGGAATAGAGGCTGACGGTACACGGATCAGATGCCTGGTCTTCTCCGGTTTCAAGAACTGTTTCAAACGTTTCTCTTCTGAGTTTCTCTAATTCTTTTGCAGGATTGATACAGATCCGGTACCCCTTAGAAGATGCAGTAAGTCCAAGTTCTGCAGGCAGTGATAGTATCCCGGCATAATTACTGTCTTTCTTTATGCTGGTAATCCAGTTAAGCTGCAAAATGCGGTCTCCTGTCCCCTGAAATGTCTGCGCCGCGTATGGTCTTACAAAATTCCGGTCAACCTTATTTCTGCCGTCTTTCATTATGTCATAAAGCTGATATCTGGCAAAACCTTTTCCTTCTTTATTCTTCTGAGCCTGAAAACACTGCCCGTCAAATTCACCGAGGCAATAATACCCGTCTGCAGACCATAGAACCCATTTTTTCACTCCATCCTCCTCACAGACAAGCGGAAAGAAATCCGGACATTCCCACATTCCAGGTACTGTAATTTCCTGTATTTTCTCCCACTCATACAAGTCTTTGGAACGGAAGAAATAAAAAGTATTATCAGAAATATAAAGTACCATGATATAGAATCTGCTGTCTTTGTGATAAAAAACCTTAGGATCTCTGTTTTCTTCTTTTATATGAGGCAGAACAGATTTGTCCCTCCTTTTAAGAGTCTTTCCATGATCCGTGCTCACTGCCATCTTCTGGGTGAACAGGTGATCCTCAGACCAGTGGCTGCGCCCGCCGGCAGAAGTATAAAAATAAGCAATGGCATCATCCCCAAACCCCAGACAATTGTTCTGATCCATGATAGCTGTTCCGGAAAAAACCGGTCCTTCCTCTTCCGGAAACAAAACATCCTCAGTCTGCGTATAAGACAGGAAATCAGGAGTACTGGTATGTGCCCAATGCATGTTCTCCCATCTCACTCCATATGGATTATGCTGATGATAAATGTGATAGACCCCATTGTGGTAAATCAGTCCATTGGGATCATTCAGCCACCCAAACTCCGGGGTATAATGAATAAGAGGTCTGCTTTTCCCCGGGTTACAAGGTTTTTCATCCCGTACCATAACATAATCAAACCATGGTTCTGCGTAATCACCTTCTAAAGTCACAGCTAAGCCCTGATAAGCTGCTGCATCTAACCATGCGTAAAAACGCGGCTCCTCTTCCCCAGTTTCAATGCACATTTCCTGTATCTTTTTACCCTTAAAATAGAAAGATACTATGGAATCTTTTGCTCCCGGAGTGATGGGAATCCATAAATATCTCCCGGTAATACTGATTGTCTTTTTCAACCTGCAGCCCTCTCTTTTACCATTTTTCTGTAAAAAAAAGCCCTGTGCCACCCGATATGGAATCACAGGGCTGTCTCCTATGCCTTTACTGCTCCAGCCACAACACCGCTGATGATCTGCTTTTGCAGAATTAAATAAATCACAATGACCGGCAGAATGGTCAGCACCAGACCTGCCATGATTTTACCCAGATCACTGGAATAAGTACCATAAAAGGTATACGTTGATAAGGGCAGCGTATATAATCTCTTCTTTCCAAGAATCAGGCTGGGAAGCAGATAATCATTCCACAGCCACAAGACATCAAGCACAATTAAAGTTGCTGTAGTGGGCTTTAGCAGAGGAAATACGATCTTAAAAAACACCTGGTACGGGGAACACCCATCGATAATTGCCGCTTCCTCCAGGGAAAGGGGAACTCCGGAGCGGATAAATCCAAAGTAGATAAAAATTGCCAGTCCCATACCAAATCCGATATTCATAAAAATCAGAGTTGACCTCATATTCAGTATCCCAAACATATTTCCATAGATGGATATCAGGGGAATCATAATGGTCTGAAACGGAATAACCATAGCTGCTACAATCAGTGAAAAACTGAATTTAGCTGCGAAGTTCCTGGTTCTAGCAAAGAAGTAGGCTGCCATGGAAGCAAACAGAACAATAAAAACCACACTGACAACCGTGACCAGCATTGAATTACCAAACGCTCTTAAATAATTCATCTCCTTGAACGCCGAACTGTAGTTATCAAAGGAAAAACCTTTTGGTTCTACCAGCATAAGGGGATTCTTTATAATTGTAATTTTTCTTTTAAACGAATTCACCAGAATTAAGAAAAATGGAATCATATATAAAACCAGCACCGCCGTTAATAAAACCAGTTTCATAAGGTTCATAATAACTGTTTTTTTTCCGCCAACCACAGTTTTTCCTTTCGCCATTATGCTTCCACCTCCTTCTTTCTGCTTAAATAATACTGGGTGACAGCCACCACTGCTACTACCGCAAAAAGCACCAGCGCCTCCGCCTGACCTAACCCGTACTGTTTGGATTTAAACGCCTTCTGGTATACATGAAGGGCTGCCATAATGGTACTTCCGTATGGTTCCCCTCCTGTTAAGGATACGTTTAAATCATAAACCATAAAGCATCTGGTCAGTGTTAAGAATGTACAGATGGAAAATGACTGTGCCATCAGTGGTATCACAATATGCCTCGTCCGTTGTGTATCGGTACACCCGTCAATGCTGGCAGCCTCCATTAAGTCTTTGGGCACTCCCACAAAACCTGCTACGTAAATCAGCATCATGTAACCGGAATACTGCCACACGGTGACCAGAATTAAGGCAAAGAACGCTTTTATTGGATCGGATAACCAGGAACTTTCAAACAGCGGTAACGAAATCATCTCTCCAAAGGCTGTAAATGCTTTGGAAAACACAAACTTCCAGATAAATCCCAAAACAATTCCGCCGATTAAGTTTGGTGTGAAAAATCCTGCCCGGAAAAAGTTCTGCCCTTTCAGCCCGCTGGTCAGTAAATATGCCAGCAGAAATGCAATCACCTGTACCATGATGGTACTGATCGCCACGTAAGACAAAGTCAGCAGCAGTGAAGACCAGAACCCCCTGTCCTGAAATACTGCTATGTAATTGGTGATTCCGATTAGTTCCTTTTTCTCTGAAATTCCATCCCAGTTGGTAAAGGTTAAATAAACACCATATATAAATGGAATGATAACGACTGCAAAGAAGAAAAACATTGCCGGACCAGCAAACATCATATAAGTTTTTATTTTATTGGACATCGAATTTCTTTCCATAAAAGCATTCCTTCCCTGTGTCTTATTTCTTAGACTTCCAATAGCCTTCCAGATCGGCTGCAAGACCGGCCCTGTCTGTTTTTCCTCCCAGATATTTCTGTACAAAGCCTCCGCATACAGACCAGTGATCTCCCGGCAGACCGTTATACTGGTCAAATGTCAGTCCTGCATCTGCATATGCCTTTAATGCCTGCCCCAGCTTATTTTCAGGAGAAGCATTGAAGGTACTAAAACACGGTACTGCAAGAATCTGGTTAGCCACAATATCCTGTGCTGTTTTATCATATACCAGCCAGTTTAAAAAATCCTTAGCAGCCTGGATCTGTTCCTGAGATGCGTTTTTATCGATCATGATCTGTTTGGAACCAACTGCATTCACCAGGGTGTTGAATTTATCATCCTTTGTGTTCTGAACGACCGGAAGCATGCCAAACTCGGAACTGGAATCAGCAAAACCGGATACAACTTCCCATACCCAGTTGCCGTTAAACCAGAATGCCACGTCTCCTTCTGCAAAATAGGCATTATCTGTGTCATAATCTGCTGCCAGAGGATCTTTGCCGTTGATGTTATATTTCATCAGTACATCAAAGGTATCAAACAGACTATTAAATCTGGCATTGTCAATCAGCTTTCCGGATCCGTCCTCCAAGGAACTGATGAAATCTTCTGCCCCTTTGGCTGTCCCGTCCTGCTCTTCATACATAAGTCCCAGGTAGTGGGCTCCCAGTGACCAGTCCTCTTTGGATATGCAGACCGGTTTTTCCATACCTGCGGCGACCAGCTCATCACAGATTGCCTTAAAATCATCAAGAGTCTGAATGGATTTCTCATCAAACTTCCTGCCCAGTGTCTTTTCGATGGCAGTTCTGTTAAACAAAAGTCCTCTTCCTTCCAGGCTGAATGGGAATCCATACAGCTTTCCGCCTACTTTTACGCCGTATTTATCTCCGCCGTCAGCCACCCATTTTTCCCCGTCTAACGGGAGTGCTTTTTGTTCTGCAAGAGCAACAATATCGTTGCAGTCCATAATGGCAAGTGTTGGAGCATCTCCGGCCGCATACCTTTTCTGGATCGCCTCATAAGGGGAATCTCCTTCTGAAATAGAAGACATCTCCACTGTAACTCCGGTCTTTTCCTTATAATCCTCGAATGCCGGTTCAAAAAATTTCTCCATACCCGCCTTGGTATTCAAGATGGTGATGGTGACTCCGCCTGCCGATGCCCCTTCGCTTTTGGACTCTTCTGTCTTGCTGCCTTGTGCGCTTTGTTGTTCTGCACTGCCATTGTCCCCCTCAAGTGTTTTGCTCCCGCCACTGCATCCAGCTGCAGAGAGCACCATAACAGCTGCCAAACCCAATGAAAGAACCTGATTTCGTTTCATTCCAATACCTCCCTGATATTCTGATTTTACGCAAAATATACCGACTCATGAAAACGTCTTTGCGTATGCTGTACTCTGAGTATATTCCTCTCTGCGCTTCATGTCAACCGCTTGACATATTTTTCGTGTTATATACAAATTTTTTTTGATATTTTTTATGCATTTTTACTAATTATTTAGCATTATTATTGCGTTATATCTTTATATGATCAAATTTAAAGCAATTTTTTATAGATCAATCGCTTATAATGTCCCCTCCATTTACGCAAAAAAAGGACACTGGTAATTCACGATCCAGTGTCCTTCCTATTTATGACGAATTCCTTTTCACAAGAGTGACCGGCAGTTTGAACTGTTCCGGAACTGCCTCGTGATCCAGACTTCTCTGTATAAATTCAATGGCCCATTCAGCCATCTCCCTGACGGGCTGTCTGATAGTGGTAATGGTGGGAGTTGTCAGCCTGGCAATATCCACATCATCAAACCCAACCAGACGGATCTGTCCAGGTATGGAAATATTCATGTCAGTACAAATCTGAATGGCCTGGGCTGCAATTAAATCACTGCTTGCAAATATGCCGTCAACGCCAGGCTCAGCCTCAATAGCCTTTCTGATATGCTCATGATAATCCAGAGTATTGTAAATCGTGCTGGTGGCCATTACTTCCCGGTGGCGAACACCATATTTCTCACAAACGGCTATAAATCCTTCCGCTCTCGCATCTGCAGGCATGTTTTCATTCTTGATACCGCTTAAGTGAAGCAGATTCTTACAACCGCAGGAAATTAAATGCTCCGTCGCCAGACAGCCTCCCTGGTAATTATCGCACTGGATCCCCACTGTTCCGGCTTCTAAGTTACGCTCTATGGTAATGACAGGGATTTCTAAATTCTTCATCTCTTCTATATCAACGTTTCGGCTGCAAAGCACTATTCCGGATACCCGGTTGCTCTTAAACATCTGGATATATTCCAGTTCTTTTTCATTCTTTTCTTTTGAATTGCATAGCAATATCTTATAGCCTTTATTGGCAGCTGCATTTTCTAAGTTGCTGATAAGCTTGGCGAAGTACGGATGCACAATGTGAGGAACAATGATCCCGATGGTATTGGTTCTCTGCATGGAGAGGGACCGTGCCAGTTCATTGGGCTGATAATTCAGCTCCTTCATGACCTCGTAAACCTTTTTTCTCGTCTGTTCACTGATATAGCCCCGGTTGTTAATGACTCTCGAGACAGTGGTGACCGTAACTCCTGCCCGTTCGGCCACATCTTTAAGAGTTGCCATTGGTCAATCTCCTCCTGCTGTCCTTTAATATTAAAATCAAATTTTGGGTTCAGTATACCATATTGCCCGGTTATGGTCCAGTATAAACCCCCACCAGACCATATTTCTTTCCCTGCATTCTCTATGCCTGATGCTTCCTGACACGGATCGCCATATATTCCTTCCCCGGCAGTTCCACTTTGAATATTCCCTTAAATATTCCCCTGTCCTGAATCTCCATCTCCCATGTATCAATGACTTCCACATCAAATTCAGTAGTGTCATCAAAGTAAAACTCCCGGAAGGAAGGCCTGTTATATCCATAATAATACAGATAATAGCTTTTAATTTTTCCTATCTCAAAGCTGATGCCTTCTGTGGTTGCACATACCTCGTCCCAGGCCTGTTTTAATGGCATGAGACCGCAGCCCGGTGTCTCTTTTAATATCCCATACAGAAATTTCAGCCTGTCAGGGCTTTCTCCATGTAAGACACCGCCGTGGGACCACCATAGTATCCCGTCCGGATTCATATATGTCTCTCCATGACCTGCATATCCCCCTCTTAAGCTGGCTTCCCAGAATCTGCGCACCAGTTCCTTACCGCTTATATTTCCCCAGCCATGCTGGATGTTGCCTTCATAGGATATTTCATCCAGTACTACCGGCTTTTTATACCGTGCTCTCCATTCATCCACGTACTCAGCCGTCTTATAGACATCCTGCCTCTGAATGCTGCAGTGGGTAACCCATGGCCTGGAATAATCATAAAAAGGCCCGCAATTATGAATGGATCTCAAATGGTTGTACTTATCTTGTCTGCAGATGATTCGCGCAAAATTCTCCCAGTCCTCTAACGACTTCTGAGGCATCAGATCATATTCATTGGCAAGTGACCACCAGACATTCCTGTATGCGGCAAATCTGGAAATCACATAGTTCCAGTACAGTTCGTCCTGTTCCTTACTCATAAGACTGAATCCCCACCTGTCATAGGGATGCAGTACGATCAAATCTGCTTCAATGGACAATTCTCTCAACTGTCTGATACATTCTTCAATATGCCGGAAATGTTCTGGATTAAAGCGGAAATAATCCCACTGGTTTCCCTCTGCTCTTCCATTAAACTGGTTAAAATTATCACTGGTTAATTTTGTGCTGTCACAGGGGGTTCCCATGTATGGATAAGAGATCGGTTCATTTAAATTGTAATCATAATGTTTTGGGAAAATACAAAAACGAATTTTATTAAATGCGCTGTTCTTTAAAGTCTCAAGCGTCTGTTTCAGTAATTCTTTTGATTGCAGCTCCCAAACATAGCAGGTCGTACCAATAGAATAATAAGGCGTTCCGTCTTCATAAACAAAATGATATGTATTGGCTACACGGACGGGTCCATGATTATCGCCGGAAGCCGGAAGCACTTCAAATGTTCCTTCCCAGGTCTTCTCAGAAAAACTTCCGCTGATCAAAAATCCATATGTTCCCTCAAAAGATGGCATGAACCGAACCACATACGTTCCGTCTCCATCGTAAAAGCCATCCACTGTTATGCATTCATGAGCACCGGTGAATGTTCCGTAAATCTTATAATCCACAAACGGATTTTTATCCGTATGACCGGGACAGGTTATTTCCCAGGTATCCCATTTTTCAATTTTCTGAATAAATTCTGCCATGACAGTCTCCTAATTCGTTAAGATTTCACTAACGTTTCCCTTTTATTACATTATACTATTATATAACGTTTAGCAATATATGAACTAGTTTTTCATACCAAAAACGAGGCATTTCAAATGCCTCGTTTTGTCTCATTCATATCAGTCCTCACGATTATTTCCTGTTTTGTAATCGTCTCTCGCCCAGTTTGGAGCATTGATGGGACCTGCTTTTTCACTGCTGTTTTTTGCAGCTCCCTGAATCTCAGGAACCCTGGCCTGTTCATTCTTTGGACGATGCATTTTTTCGTGGTTTTCTGTTCCGTGGTTTTTGGGATCATAAGGACTCGGTCTTCTCATTCCTGCTTTTGCCATAATCTTACCTCCTGTGTGATATTAGTTTCTGTAATCACCGGGAAAATATGCAGACAAAATCAAAACTGCAGATATTCTTAAATTTTAAATTTTGGAATCTGCTAACATCTGGTTGTAAGCAGAAACCTGCTTATTTCCTGCATCTGTTCAAAACAGCTATCAAATAACATCTGATAGCTTTCGCAGAAATAATTATCCACCACGCCTTCTCTGCACCGGTAGCATCCGCCACGGCAGAGAAAAAACCAACGGCACTGTCTGCATTCTTTAGAATGATTCCGGGACCGTTCAACAAAGCCGGTCTCTGTTCTTTTTTCCTGGATTTTAGCCATTGTATCCTGGTTTAGATTCCCCAGTTTAAATTCGTCCAGAACATAAAAATCGCAGGGATAGACTCCTCCGTCCGCCTCCACCACGTACTGGATTCCGCATACGCCTCTCTGTTCACAGGATTCCGGTTCATGTTTGAGCATAATACCGATATAGTTTTCGAACTGCCTGATATAGGGTTGTTTTCCCCGTTTCCAATCTTTATACCATAGATGAAAGAGTTTGATTAAGAACTCTCCGTACGCCTTTGGAGTAAGGGAATATTCTTTTTGCCCACGAGTTTCCCCGAGAGGGTCCAGACAGGCAATAAACTGTAAAAATCCCCAGCCGTTTCTCTTATATTCCTTATAAATAGGTACGATATTTTCTGCAGTTTCCTTATTCACCACTGTAAGTATATTAAATTGCACACCATTTTTTTTCATAAGACTGGCAGCATGAAGAACCTTCTGGTACGTTCCTTCCCCGTTTTTGCTGTGCCTGTACTTATCATGAGTGTCTTCCATTCCATCAACGGATAAACCTACAAGAAAATGATTTTTTTTAAAAAATTCGCACCATTCTTCCGTAATTGCGTATCCATTGGTCTGAAGAGCATATTCAATTTTTAAATCATTCACATTATATTGCTTCACACACCGGACTGCCTCTTCAAAAAAATCAATTCCGCAAAGAGTGGGTTCTCCTCCCTGAAATGCAATCCCTACACTCTGTTCTCCATAAGAAAGTGCCTTGCGTATTACATTGCTTAAGGTCTCTTTTGACATAAATCCATAAGAAGCCTGCTTTCTCTTTTCTGTCTCATCACAATAAAAGCAATAGTCACATTCCATATTGCACAGTCCGGAAGCTGGTTTTATCAGTAAATTCACTGGCGGCATACAACCGTTTCCTCCTTGCTATTTAAGATAACTGATACATATTATAACAGCAAATCATCATAATTTCACCATCAGATTAATATAAAGAGTTCCAGAGGTGTACCAACAGTATTGTCAACAGAGGATTCTCCACTTGAAATTGATTATTTATTTTATATTGATTTCGCTAGCTCTGAGAATGCCAGGACATTTATAATTTCTCTTTCCCGCTCCCAAACCGGTCCTGCTTATACAAAATTGATCGGGCATCTGTTCATCCGTACGGATTGCAGCGGCAATCGCGGCACCTGTGGGAGTAACCAGTTCCCCTTCCACATCTGTAATATAGAGATTCAGCTTATGAACCAGATCAATATTTTTCACTGCAGGCACAGGGACAGGCAGCAGTCCATGGCGGCAGCGGATTGTACCTGTTCCATCGCAAATCTGAGGAATAATGGTTCTGCTGATACCCAGATTTTCAAAACAAACTGCCGCCGCTACAATATCTGCTATGGAATCAACAGCTCCCACCTCATGAAAGTGTACCTTTTCTACGGGTACTTCATGAGCCTTTGCTTCCGCTTCTGCCAGAATAGAAAATATCTTTTCAGCCAGTGCTTTCGCTCCCGGCGTCATGTTGGCTTTTCCTATAATCTCCTTAATCTCAACAATTCCCCTGCACTCGTGATCATGATGAGCTGTTTTGTTATGGAAATTATCTTCTGCAGAACCATGAAGATACTGCATGTCATGATCATGGTTCTCATGTTTCTCATCCAAAACCACACAAAAATCACACGCATTATGTCCTGATTTTTCCACCCTGCTTATTTTTATTTCAAATCCCTGAACAAGGAGGCTGTCTAAGGCTTTTTGCATAACTTCTCTGTCAGCTCCCAGATCAAGCAGGGACGCAACAAACATATCCCCGCTGATTCCAGAACTGCAATCCAAATATAGTATTTTGTCCATCCCCGTACCCTTCCTTTTTGTTTAAAAAGCTCAGCTTAACACTTCTTTTATTCGTTTTATCTCTGAAATCAGTTCCTGCCTGTCTGGCGTATGACTGTTGCTTATGTAAAATCTGGTAGCTGCATTTGCTATGGCAAGACGTTCCACAGCTCTTAAATTCCCCAGGCAGGCGGCAATATATCCGCCATTAAATGTATCACCTGCCCCCGTTGTTATCACAGGTGCTGCGCAGTAATCCTGCTCTAATAACTCCATACCCTCAGTTTTGGAAGACAGTACCGCATATTGGGGCGTGTGTATAATCAGCTCATCAAGCCCCGTTATATTTCTGATATATTCCGTGTCCCTCGCCACCTCTTGACAGTCATCAGAGAATTTCCGGTCATAATAAGAGAATAATATAACCGCTTCATGCTCATTTAAGCTGAGACTTACTGGAATTTTATCATTCACCCTCTCTAAAACCCGGAAGGTGTCATTAATTGCTTCCACACTTCGTTTCTTTATATTTGCAAAATCAAAGAACAACCGTTTTGGCTGGTCTGTATGGAAATAATTATCACTGAGTTTTGTCATAAACGTGTCAAAATCAGGCATGTTAGACCAGTATCCCAATGATACAATATCAGCGTTTAATAATATCTTTTGTAATTGATCATGTCCGATTATGCCGAGGAAATCATCCCATGTAAAATTCAGCAGTTCATCTAAATTAGGCATCATGATTTTTCCGTCAGTGAATTCCAGAATTGTACTGACTACAGGATCTCCAATGGATATTAATTTACACTTCTTTTCCAGATCATGAAATATCTTATCAATTTCTTCTTTTCCATACATTCCAATCAGAGTTGTTGACAAACCCATATTTCCCAGAGCTTTTCCGGTATTGGCAGTAAAACCGCCATAGCTTCGCCTCTTTTTAATCAGCTCATTTGCCATACCGCCTTCTCTGCGGTTGACAATCATATTACCAAACTCCTGCATCTTATCGATCAGAATGTAGTTGTTATCCAGTGTTCTTGTTTCAACTACCTGCCATACCTGATCAATAAAACCATCTATTCCAAGAACAATTTCCCCGCTGAGATTGCGTATATACGTTTCTAAAATCCCTTCTTCCATCGTAACCCATTTACTACGCTGCATTGATCCACCAATCCTTATTCCAAGTTTTAATCTGTTAGTGATGATGATACATGTTGTCTCCGGTATATACTTCATCCTTCATCATAAGATGAACGGCTGATGTTTTAAATGTTTTCGGAAGAGCCAGAATATTTGGATTTTCACCCACATATTTGAGTTTTGCATCAGCAAGTGCTTCCTCAATCGTTGCCCTTGTTTTTAATCCCATTCCTCTTGCATAACCTGGCTGTTCTGCACCCACAATGTAAATCGCAGAGGTATTCTTCTCTGCCAGATGTCCGCAGGAAATCATGGAAAAGCCATGGAAGGGATGAAATGCGTTGGTATAACGGTATTTTCTGATGTACTCCTCATTTGTCGCAAAATATTCGCCCAGACGGTTCATATCCGGAAGTGTATTCATATGATCTGTCTGGAACATCTCATACATCTCTCTGGTATAGGGCCATAACTCATCATGAAAATAGCCATTGCAGGTTGATGCACAGATAATGACACACTTGTCGCTCATGACTCTTTTATGACGGATCACCTGCGCAGAAAGAGCCTGCATCAGCATAATCGGATTCGTTCCCATTCCCTCTCCATAATGGAAGAACTGGGGCATACCAAAAATCATTACGTCATATTTCTTCTCAGCAAACGGAACGTAAGTTCTTTTATCCGCTGTTTTCCAGGAAACCGGCTGCATCTCTTTTGCATAACCGCTGTTGATTTCAATCTGCCTTGAGTAAGTATCAAGTACTGCATCACAGCAAAAGAACTTCTTGCCCATGCATTTCTCCATATGCTCGCCGATCTCATCAAACTTGGATCTCATTAATGATTTCCCGCTGACAGGAACGAAATCATCCCGGTGCATAACCTCCGGAACATGATGGGAACCAATGGATTTCCAATGTGTGATACCGGTAGAACAATGCTTATAGCCGCCGGAATAACCGCCGTAAGGATTGCCCTGGGTATGACCGATCAGGATCGCCACATCACTGTCATACACGTATTTATTCATGATGACCGGATCTCCCCGGTCTGTAACGCCTAAATCAACCAGGTGATCATAATCTTCACTGTCGTGATTGATAATCTGATGGGTGAACCAGAATTCATGGAATAATTCCTTTCCAAGGATATTATAGATCTCTTCCTTGGTATTTTTTCTATGCAGACCATTGGAGCAGATTAAGAGAATGTCTTTCTTTTCCACTCCTGTGCTGTACAATTCCTGAAGAATTAGTTTAATCGAAACCTTACGGTGAGCTGTTGCCTGTTCCCCGCCTTTTACCCTGTCAGGAAAAATAATTGTTACCTTTGATCCCTTTTTAGCCAGTTCTGTTAACGGCTCCATACCAATGGGGTTGCGAAGGGATTTGAGAGTCTTTGCCTCCAGCTGATCCTCCGGTATATAAGGCGGATCTGCCACTGTTTCTCCTGGTATAAATACATCTGTACTGTCCGGCAATTCAGCATTTACAAAACCATGTCCATATTCAAACTGTAACTTCATTTCGGTTCCTCACTTTCATAACGACTTTTCATCTATCCTAAATATGTACGTATAATCTCAAGATATTCATCCGGGTAATAACCGATCTCTCCTGAAAATCTTGTAAGCGCGATAAGCCCTCCGTCGACTTCAGGTATGGAAGCCAGCATGGCGGCATTATCCGTTTTGAGTCCTCCGCCGTAGGTTACTGCAATCCCGTTTTTTACCTCTTTGATAAAGCAGGCTATTTTTCTGATATATTCTCTGTCAGGAGGTGTTTTTCCTGGCCCGATGGCCCATACAGGCTCATAGGCGACTGATACTTTACTGATATCCACTCCGTCTAATCCGATTGTCAGCTGTTTTTTCAGAACTTCCTTCCAGTTTTCCTGCTGGTCTGCTGTTTCACCGATGCAGTAAAGTACGTCCAGTCCTGCCTGGATTGCTGCCTTAATCTCCCTGTTCAGTATCCGGTTTACTGCATCAGAGTCTTCCACTCCAACTTCAGACAAAATACCTGCTTTGTCCTTTCGCTCTTCACAATGGCCGATGATTGTGCTGTCACATCCAATTGCCTTCATGGAATTACCGGTTCTCTGAGTGGTGAATGCACCAAAGTTTACTCCTGGTGCAGTATCTTCACGATACACGCTCTGACAGCCGATTTTAAGATTGGAATCTTCTTTCCGTTCCTTTACTGCATTGATAATATGCGCTTCCGGCATATACATCACAAATTCCACATCATCTTTGTGATACTGTTTTAATTCTTCCTGCACTTTACTAACTATGTATGAACCCCATTCACATGGTCTGGCAATACTGTTTACTCCGCTGTATTCCCTGGGAATATCAAATCGTTTTAAATTTAAAAAGATATGCTTCATGGTAATCCTTTCTCATTACTTTCTATATTTTCTGATCATATCATCCGTTGTCAGCTGTTCAACGACAGATGCTTTGCCTACAGAACCAAATTCAACGATCAGAGTCCCCACAACTTCCTTTACGCCCTGTTCAATGCACTCTCCCAGTTTTCGTATGTCGTCATCATTCTCAATTCCCTTCATCACAGTATCCATGATCGGGGTCAGGAAAACTCTGGGATCAAATGCTGATTTCTTTTCCTCCAGCAAATCATATATTTCCCCAACTGAGGGGCTGTTTTTCTTATCCGGATTATGATAGAAATATTCACGTAAATTTCTTGTTACTGCCAGACGTAAATCTGTATCTACATTAATTTTGCCGATTCCGCATGCAATCGCCTGTTTTATTTCGTTTACTGAGATGCCGTCTGCATTGGTGATCTCGCCGCCAAGAGCATTGATTTCATCAACGATATATTTAGGAACAGTTGAGGAACCGTGGGATACTAATACTCCAAATATCTTTTCGTGCCTTAAGCATTCTTTGATTGCAATTACGATTTCTTTCCGAAGCTTTACATTCTTTCCTTTTACAGCTCCATGCATGGTTCCGTAGGAAATGGCCAGACAGTCAACCTCTGTTTTTTTGAAAAATTCAATTGCCTTCATAGGATTGGTGTAAGTAGATGCATCAGAAAATACATGATCTTCCACTCCGGCCAGAACCCCCAGCTCACCCTCTACCGATACCCCCCGGACATGAGCATATTTTACAACCTCCCGGGTCAGTTCCACATTTTCATCAAATGGGAGGGACGAACCATCAATCATAACCGATGTATATCCGCCGTCAATCGCCGCTTTTACTGAATCAAAATCTTTCCCGTGGTCTAAATGCAGTACAATCGGAACGGGAGAATAAGCACCGTATTTATGGACGGCTGCACCGATATTTTTTGCACCTATGCGTTTATCCTCAATCGTTGAGTTTAAAAAATCAGTTCTTCCTCCCATAAAACCGTTGGCTAAATCTGCCCCCTGTAATATGACCGGACTTCTTAACATCTCATGGACCTCAATTGCTGCTTTTATCTGGGATACTGCATTTACATTGAATGCGCCCTGAGCAAACTGATATTTTTCGGTTGCCTCCAAGAGAGGTCTTAATGGTATGATTGGCATAGTTTTTTCCCCTTTCAACAATTCATTAGTTAAACGTAAACCTTTTCCAGCCTGTATTCTTATGGCTATTCTGCCGGAACCAGGTATTCTTTAATTCTCTGATAGTCTTCTCCGTTATAGCAGACGATTTCATAGGATTCTATTTCAGGATTGCTGAATACTCTGGTAAGACCTATAAACTGCGTCAGCTTCGATGCTAAATTAAGTACATCCTT
This sequence comes from Clostridium boliviensis, assembly GCF_033342255.1. Taxonomy (NCBI): domain Bacteria; kingdom Bacillati; phylum Bacillota; class Clostridia; order Eubacteriales; family Clostridiaceae; genus Clostridium; species Clostridium boliviensis. The sequence goes on along the minus strand of NZ_JAWONS010000099.1, from coordinate 62,742 downwards.
ATCATCTGTAATCAGTTCCACTCTGCCCTGACACGTTGTCAGTGCCTTAAAAAAAGCATCAATATCTTTAATCTGTTTTACTCTCACTGTAATTTCCTCCCTTTTTATATTATTTCATTTCATTCAGCCGTTTTCTCATCTGTATTGCCCAGGGTGTCGGCTCAAATGGCTTTTTGCTTTTAACCGGATTATCGAGTTCCTTAAGACCAGAGGGAATCCATCTTTCATCCGGATTATCATAATCGCATTTCATCAGGATTCGAAGCTGACTCATTACCCAGTTCTCGTGTTCCATTACCTCGTCATAGCTCTTATAGGAATCAGCTTTTTGCCTGAGCTTTTCTGCAATCTCAGGATGCAGGGCGATTACATTATGTTCTTCGTTTAAATCTGTCTCCAGATCGTAGAGCACATCATCCTCTGGGAATCCGGAATAAGTAAAATACTTCCACTGCTTAAAGCGGACAAGCCTTCCAAGTGATGTCTCTCCGTTACTCAGATAGGTATACATCTCACTGACCACCATTCTGTCTTCATCCTGGCTGTTTTCCATAATCTGGAGAGAAATATCTTTCCCGTCGCCTTCTAAAATCTCCGCACCGGTCAGACCGCAGATGGCAGGTCCGATATCTAAAAGGCTTGTGGGACTGTCAATCGTACATCCGGCTGGAATTCCATCTCCCTGAATTAAGAACGGAATGTGGGCTGACGGTTCATAAAATACCTGCTTGCCATAATAGCCATGTGTGCCGTTCATGTCACCATGATCTGATATATAGATAAATACGCCCTCATGGCCGGTGCGTTTTAAGTATTCCTGAAATGCCTGATATACTGCTCCAATATGCCGGTCCTGCTGTTCAACCAGACCATAATAGGCTGCACGGGCTGCTCTGGCCACTTCCGGGTCTGCCTCTATAAATTTACCGTCAAGAGCAGGGTGCCCCTGGAAGGTTTCTTTAACATCCTCCAGGCTGACTTTGTCATAATAATACTCATAAAGTTCCTCAGGGGCTACATATGGGAAATGCGGTCCATAAGTTCCTACCGTGATAAATTGCGGTCTTTCATGCTCCTGGCTCAAATAATCCAGCGCTTTGTCTACAACATAGCGGTCGTAAGCCAGAACCGGAGAATCCCCGCCTCCGATATAATAAAGCGAGCTGTTTTCATCAAATCCTTTTACTTTGGATTTTCTTTCCATCTCACCTTTCACGTTCTGGAGACCGTTGTGATATACAGGAGTACGCTCCTTTGCAATACGTTTTGCATAGCCATGACGCTGATCTGGTCCGACAAAATGCATACGGCCGCAAAGAACCGTTTCATAGCCGGATACAGTCAGACTGTGAAGAAAGGTAGCGCTGTCAGAATTAATCGAGTTAAAATTAAATAAAACACCGTTATTGCTGGGAAGCTGCCCTGAAATCATGGAGGCACGGGCCGGTACACACAGCGGACATGCCGTATATGCATTGGTGAGCGCAGTACCTTCCCTGGCAATGAAATCTAAATTGGGAGTTCTTACTATTTTGTTTCCGGCATACCCCTGCAGATTGTAGGAATGCTGATCAGACATGTAGAGTAAAACGTCCTTCATAACTTCTTTTATCCCTTCTGTTCTATTTTTTAATTAATTTAATTTATTATATCATCAGTACGTAATAATTTCAATATCTACCTGCAATAAATATTTTCTAAAACTTGCATTTTCTTAATTATTCTGCTATTATGACTATTAAATCATTTAATTATTACAATATGCCCGGGAGGAAATATGAAAACACATATTTTAAATAAAATGAAAAATGCTGATGTTGAGGCGTACTTAGACCGCGGCAGAGATGTAATTTTCATCCTGTCATTAACCGGTCTTCCATTCTTTTATCCAGGTGCTACACGAACCGGTCGCGGTACAGTTTACTTAAGCATTGCGGAGGGTGCATCTTATCTGCGGCAGCTGTCTGACAGCCTGTTAAAACAGGGCTTTCGTAAGCAAATTTACCTCTCAGGCCATGGTCCTGCCTATTTAACTATCAACAGTTTTATTATGGATGCATTTCATGATAAAAAAGTTCCATTTGTTCATATCAGTCTGTTTAATGCAATAGAAATTGCAAAAAATAATGGCTGGCAGGTAACAGGTATACCTTTCAAAGAGCTTATTTACGGTGCTTATAAGCAGATGAACCAGCTGGATTACCTTACCGTTGACCCGGAGGCCATACAAAAGGAAGAACCGTTTTCAACCACTTCCAAAACTCCTCTGAAATCTGCAGTTCAAAGGCTGAACTCCCTGGCAACATCACCAGGTAATGCAGGATTCTTCTATGAAGAGTTTTCAGACCATGGAGGCGGAGAAAGCTGCCGCTCCATCGCCGAACGTGACGAACTCGCTCTTAAGGGTGAGAAAATGATTGATGAATTTATACACTTTTTTCACCCACAGCAGGTAATTGACGACTTAAAGCAGGTTGACCTTGCAACACAGGAACATATCATTCCCCGTTACCCTCATTTAAAATGATAAAAAATATATGATACATATACAGAAAGGAACCAAACAACATGCAAATTGCCAATGGAAATAATCTCTCAAGAGTTAAGGTCACCAATCAGTCCGCGATTCGCCAGATGATTTACCACGATGGCCCGATTTCCAGAATTGAAATATCAGAAAAGCTGTCGCTTACTCTTCCGACAATCACCACCACCGTCAATTTTCTGCTTTCCAAAGGACTTATAAAAGAAGTGGAAAATACTAAGGTCTCTGGTAAGACCCTTGGACGAAAGGCATCTTTAATTGATATTTCAGACGAAGGTGGATATTTTGTTGGAATCGAAACACGAGGTACACTGCGCCGCGCCTGTATCACGAACTATCGGGGGAACTTAATAAAAGCTATTGCAGATGATACTGCATACAGTGATTATGATGAAATCATGATAGAAACTTCTGAACTGGTTAAAAAGCTGCTGCGAACCAGTAAAATACCAAAATCCAAAATAGCCGGTATTGGATTGTGCATACCAGGACTTGTTGACCGCAACAAGGGGAAACTGATTGTTCTTCCAGGTTATGAATGGAAAAATAAAGATATAAGAGGTGATTTATCCAGGCTGCTTAACTATGATGGCCCTGTTTCAATTGAAAATAATGCCTGCGCGAGAGCCTATGGTTCTTATTTATTTGATCATGAGCGAATGGATCACTATCATTCCTTCGCATACTTTATGGTTTCAACTGGAATTGCCTGTCCTTTGATGTATACACATGATCGTTTTCGCGAATCAATCATCGGTCAGGGCGAGGCGGGACACATGGTCGTTGACTCTCATGGTCCTCTCTGCAGATGCGGAAACCATGGCTGCCTTGAAGCATTTTCAAGTGAACGTGCAATCATTTCCAATTGTATCAGTGAACTGAATAACGGTAAGGCAGATACCCTTCGACATATATGCGGCAATGCCGAATCCCCAACTATACATGAAATAATAAAAGCACAGTCTGAAGGAGACCAGAGTGTGAATGCAATTCTGGAAGATGCAGTTTATCACATGGGTATTGGAATCGCCAATATAGATAATTTCGTCAGACCAAAATGCATTTTGATTGACAGCAATATCTTTCAGAATCAGAAAAACAAAGATCAGCTTATGGATGTCATTATGCGGAATTTATATACCGCCACAGATATCGATACAAAATTTATATTTGTTGAGCCAGATATATACAGCGGTGCCATTGGCGCAGCAGCTGCTGCAGTACAAAATGATTTAAAAACTTTCATTGAATAAAGTTTAAGACGGATAATGGGGTATCAATTGATACCCCATTACCCGTCTTATTTATCTGTCTGCATTTCTGCCAGCTGACCTCTGATATAGGCCATCCCCTTTCCATCCCGGATCATTTCAAAGACCTTTTCTTCCAGATGGGACGGACAATCCTGCTTTATCTTCGCCCACATCATCCGGTCACTCATACGTCTGTCATAATCCCTTGGGACAACATCGCAGGTCTGCTGATACCAGTCCAGAAGGCGGAACTTAAGTTCCTCTGTTTTTGCTTCGTGCTCAGAATCCCCATACACATTATTCTCCTCAAAAGGATCAGACCGAAGATCATAAAACTCATGTTTCCCGTTTGACCGGTGAACATATTTATAAAAATAATCCCGTATCATAGTCCCTTTACAGTGGGCATCTGCATGAAGCTGTGCTGTCTGCCGGGGCCAGTACATACTGGTTTTTGGAATTACACCGGAACTGCCGGCTGCCGGGTGGTACTCATCAGCCTGTATCTCCCACGGCATTCTGCCGCCTTCACAAAAAACATATTTTCGCAGCTGGCTGCTCCGATTCTCAAGAACAGGTCTGAGGGACATTCCAAAGTGATCATGGTCTGGGGCTACGTCAGCATAATCCATTACAGTGGCATAAAAATCCACCAGTTCTACCAGAGATTCAGAAATTCCTGCATCAACAGGTTCGCCCATAGGCGGTTTTATAAGCAGCGGAACCTTGGTCAGACAATCTTCAAACGTATTCTGGGATTTTTCCGGCAAGTCAAAGTCACCGGAATAATCACCGTGATCACTCAGGAAAAAGATAGCGCAATCGTCATAGATTCCCGCTTCCTTAAGCGCATCACATAATCTTCTGAACTGTTCATCTACCTTCATACACATCCCTAAGTAACAGGCACGCAGCTCATCCCAGTCCTTTTCCGTATAGGAGTCCATAGCCATCAGATTTTTTAGGGCTGACTCCATCTCTGGCTTATCCTTTCCGGCAACAGCACGTTTTGGCAGCATGCTTCTGTCAATTGCTGAAAAGTAAGGTTCTTCCACTGCATAAGGCGTATGCGGATACATTAATCCAAGAAACATGCAAAGCGGCTGGTCATTCACCCGATGAAATATCCGGTCAATCGCCGCATCAACAACTCCATCGTCATCCGAATAATGAGTTCCGTTCTCGTCCAGCAGCAGCCGGCCTTCGTAATGAGAATAATAGTTTTTATCCCCCATTTTTCCGCGAAAATCTTTCTTTTCAGGTCCTGGTGCTTTGGGACATTTCTCCCCGTAATAGATCTCTGTTGCGTGGACTTCCAAAAGGCCTGGTATCTGTCCGGCAATCAAATCATTCCGTGTGTTCATCCAGACATAATAACCTGCATCCTTTAATTCAGAGAACAGGCTCGGCTCATGGCTTCGCAGCAGATGCTGCATAGTTCGATGGCCGTTGACATGGGGGTAGAGACCGGTAAAAAAGCTGCAGCGGCTGGGAACGCACACCGTATTCTGACAGAAAGCATTGCGAAACGATACACCTTCTGACCGGGCAAATTCATCTAAAAAAGGAGTTTGGGCAGCTTTATTCTGACCCAGATGCGCAAGGCAGTCAGAGCGCATTTCATCCGGATTAAAGATAATAATATGAGGTTTTTTAACCATATTCTTCCTTTCTGCACAGTGACAAACGTACATTTAAGAGGCCAGCCATAGTTTCAGCTGACCTCCACACTTTAAAACTACCGCAGTTCTGTCTCACATACGTAAGAACGTCTGCCCATAACATCAACCGGTTTTCCAGTCAGCGCTACACTGCTGTTTAACGGGAGATTTGCAGAACTTGTGCCCAGCATAATGTGCATGGTTCCCGGTTCAACCACAAATTCCATGCTTTCGTTATAATATCCAAGCTGTGCCAGATCCAGATGGTATACAACCTGTTTCTCCTCCCCTGGTTTCAGAGAAACCCGCAGGAAACCGGACAGCTGTCTGTTAGGACGGGTAACATGTGCCTCAGTAAAGCTGGTATATAACTGTACCACCTCATCACCAGACACAGCACCGGTATTTTTTATTTTACAGCTGATTTCCAGCTTTCCGTCAGTCGGAATTTCGCAGGCAGATACTTTCATTTCAGAAAGCTCAAACGTAGTGTAGCTGAGACCATGTCCAAAGCAATACAGAGGATCAGCAGGTCCATCCACATATCCCCCTGTGAAAATTGAGGAGGCAGAGATATCACCTCCGCTGTTATAACCGGATCCGATGCGATGATTGTAATAAATCGGGATCTGTCCGGCTGTTCTCGGCACAGTCATTGTCATCTTTCCTCCTGGATTTAATGTTCCGTCTAACACATCGGTAATAACTTTTCCGGCGAATGGTCCGGGCATAAATGCCTGCAGAATCGCTCCACAGTTTTCCTGTGCCCAGTTAACCGCAAATACGCCTGGTCCATAGAGTACAAGTACAACCGGTTTTCCTGTCGCTGCAACTGCATTAAGAAGCTCCTGCTGAACGCCTGGCAGATCAAGGAACTGGCGGTCTTTTCCCTCACCTCCGGTTACATTGACCCAGCCGGAATTTCCGCCGCATGCCATCACGATCACATCTGACTCTTTCGCTGCCTGCACTGCTTTGTCGAAACCATCTGTCTCTTTGCCAGTAATACTGCAGCCCTGTGCATAGGATACTAAGAAACGCTCTGTAAGAACCTCTTTTAAACTGCGTGTTCCTGTTCTGCGCAGAGCTGTTTCCATATCATTCATGGAATCCTGCTCTTCCTTTGAGAACATATCAAACATGACCGCAAACGGCCCTTTATATTTCTTTTCACTGCTCTGTGCTTTTTCCTGCTCATCAGCCAGACCGTTGAAACCGGTTGCCTGTCCGCTGGCACCAGCTTTCATCATTTCTACATAAGCCGGGTAAGTATAACCGCTCACCGGATATCTCAGTGAATCAGCATGAGGGCCTATGAGCGCCACTTTTGTTCCTTTTTTCAGGGGGAGTACACCGTCATTCTTTAAAAGTACCATTGATTTTGCTGCAATTTCTTCATTTAATTTATTTTTTGAATCATTGCTTAAAGCTATCGTAACCTTCTCTTCCTCACAATAAGGATTCTCAAAAAGGCCATGTTTGAATTTTACTGTCAGTACGCGGCGCACAGAAGCATCGATGCATTCTTCACTGAGTTCTCCTGAACGAACATACCTGGGCAGCTGACGGAAAGCAGCTCCTACCGGAATCTCCGTATCAGTACCGGCTTTTTTCGCCAGATATCCAGCTTCTTCATAGGTTTTTGCAACCTTAAAGTATTGGTGGGTTTTTAACACAGCCGCGCCATCTGATGTTAAAACTCCGTCAAAGCCCATGGTTTTACGCAGCAGATTTTCAATAATATCCTTGTTGACAATTACCGGCAGTCCATCAATTTCTCCATAGTTTGCCATCATGGCATCCAGTCCTGCCAGCTTGTCCGCCGCTTCAAATGGCGTTGCAAATATTTCATACAGTTCCCGTTTTCCCATACGGCATGCCGATGTATTTAACCCGCCCTGTGTGGACGAATATCCTAAGAAATGCTTTGCGATACAGCTGACGCCCTGTTCCTGCATTCCCTTTACGTAGTGAATGCCAAACTGGCTGACCAGATATGGATCTTCTCCGAACGTCTCATAGGTTCTCCCCCATCTGGGATCCTGTACTACATCAATTACCGGGCTCATGGCAGAGGTGATTCCAACGCTGCGGCTCTCCTGACCGATAATCTCACTCATCTTCCTGGCAAGCTCCGGCTCCCAGGTGCAGCCCATGTTGATCATTGCCGGGAAAAGAGTGCCGCCTGCTGCAGGATAACCGCAAAGATTTTCTGCCTGCAATGCAACAGGAATACCAAGTCTGGTTTCTTCAACAAAATAATGCTGTACCTGATTGCTGATCCTGGCGATCTGCTCAGGGCTTACCAGACCGACGATGGAATACTGGGTGAAACGCCCATGACCATCAGGAAATTTTTCTTTTAACAGCTTTGTATTTACTTTTCCATCTTCTATAAATGAAGCCGGTAAATCACCGCATAACTGGGCAACCTTCTCTTCGAGAGTCATTCTGGAAAGAAGATCCTCCACCCTTGCCCCGATCGGTTGATGTGGATCCTTGTATAACTCCATATCAAATACCTCCATATTTTTCAAAAATTTTATTCTTGATTTTAGCAAATTGACACAATACAGTTCATTGGTTATAATAGGATTAATTATTTAAATTGTTTAATTTAAGAGAGGAATATTACCACATGAAAAAAACATACCTTGTCGATACTTTTAAGGCGGCAGTCAGCATCACCACCGCACTGTTTTCTCTCACGATTGTTATCAGTCTGATCATCATTCACCGTTTTGGATCAGCTGCAGTCTTTTTCCTGATCGGACTTATCTTTATAAAACCAATGCTCACCTACGCAGCTTTCGTTTCAGTGGACCAGACTGGCATCCGCTTATCTCTCCCCTGGAAAACGCTTAAGTCCTTCACCTGGGATGAAATTGCAGAAGTAGGCGTAGCAGGAACGAAGCTATTTGCCAGGAAAGATTCCAAAAATACCGGATCACTCTATATCTACATTTCTGATATTGCTTTTACAGATGAAGAGCGATTTAATATGATGCTTAACTGGCCGCCAAAAAACATGATTTTCCTCACTTATTCTAAACAGCGCTTAGATCAGATTCAAATGCGTTTCAGCAATAAGATCCAGACCTATAATGCAGGCGATATACACTTGTGACCCTGCTGTAAAGACTCCAAAAACACGGATTCTGCATTGGCGTTTTTGGAGTCTTCTTCCTTAATTATACATGGAATTAATTTCATTCAGACGGCAGCATGTCACAAAATGCCCCGGGGACACCTCCTGCTGCTTCTGCTGCATGGAGCACTCCTCTTTCGCATAAGGACAACGGGCGGCAAAGCGGCATCCTGGTTTTGGATTAACCGGCGATGTGATTTCACCGCGCAAGATCTCACGCTTATTGGGTTTATCAATATCTGTAGAAGGAATTGCGGAAAGCAATGCTCTTGTATAAGGATGCAGCGGTTTCTGAAACAGTTCCTTAGACGGGCATTTTTCAACTACCTGTCCCAAATACATGACACAAATATCGTCGGAGATGTGTCGAACCACGGACATGTCGTGGGTAACAAACATATAGGTCAGTCCCTTTTCCTTCTGAAGCTTCTTTAAAAGGTTGAGAACCTGTGCCTGTATTGAAACATCAAGCGCAGATACCGGCTCATCACATACCACAAACTCAGGCTCTAATGCCAGTGCACGGGCAATTCCAACTCTCTGCCTGCGCCCGCCGTCAAGTTCATGAGGATATGCCTTCCTTAATCGTTCATCTATACCAACCAGATCCATTAGTTCCTGAGTCTTTTGTTCAATCTGGCTTTTTGAAAAACGCCTTGATACGATTAAGGGTTCCCGAATGGTACTGTCTATTGTTTTTCGGGGATCAAGAGAGGAATAAGGATCCTGGAAAATAATCTGCATTTTTTCACGGGCGTGCCGTAAATCTTTCCCCTTTAAATTGGTAACATCCGTTCCATTTAAAAAGATCTGTCCTTCCGTACTTTCATGAAGGTGAATAATCGTTCTTCCAAGGGTGGATTTTCCGCATCCCGACTCTCCTACAACACCAAGTGTACGCCCTTTTTCAATGGTAAATGTAACATCATCGACGGCATGCAGCATACCGCGAGGGGTAGTAAAATATTTTTTTAAATTCTTTACTTCAATAACCGGATTCATTTAATCCTCCCCCTTCATAACGGCTTCAATACGGCAGCAGCGGCAGTCGTGTCCATCCTGAGTCTTGAACATGCTGATTGTTTCCTTCCGGCATGCATCGGTTGCATATTTACACCGGGGAGAAAAGGAGCAGCCCTGAGGCAGATTGGTTGGATCAGGCGGAAGCCCGTCAATTGGGTGCAGCCACTCTTCCTCCTCATTCATATCAGGGATTGCCCCAAACAGGCCAATTGTATATGGATGAGAGGGGTGTCTGAAAATCTGTTCTTTCGTTCCATATTCAATGATGCTTCCTGCATATATGACTGCTACTGTATCACACACCTGTGCAACAACGCCCATGTCGTGTGTAATTAACAGCATGGCTGTATTATATTTGTTTCTTAGCTCTGCAATTAAATCAAGTACCTGAGCCTGAATCGTCACATCGAGAGCGGTTGTCGGTTCATCTGCCAGCAGAAGGTCGGGATTGCATGCCAGTGCAATGGCAATAACAACTCTTTGCTTCATACCACCGGAAAACTGGTGGGGATATGCATAATAACGTTCTGCAGGAATACCTACAATTTCAAGCATTTCCTTTGCTCTTTTTTCATGTTCTGCATGATTGTTGTTGTCACTATGCAGACTCACTACCTCTGCAATCTGATCCCCCACACGCAAAACCGGGTTTAACGCTGTCATGGGGTCCTGAAATATCATGGAAACCTTATTGCCGCGGATCTTTCTCATATCATTTTCCGACAGCTTCAAAAGGTTCTCCCCTTCCAGGTAAATCTCGCCATTGGCGATATGGCTTCCAACATCAGGTAAAATCCTCAGGATGGATTTTGCTATCGTGGTTTTACCTGCACCGGTCTCACCAACCAGCCCCAGGGTTTTTCCGCGCTCCAGTTGGAGGCTTACGTCATTTACGGCATGTACAATCTGTCCATCCGATTTATATTCCACCTTTAAGTCCTTTATAGAAAGGAACGGCATATCTGTATTGATTTCTTTCTGACGCACAGCTGTTCCTCCTTCCTTAATTCTTCAATTTGGGATCCAGAGCATCTCTTAAGCCGTCTCCCAGTAAATTCAATGCAAGTACTGTCACTGCAATCGCAAGCCCAGGGAAATAAACCAGATGAGGAGCCTCACGAATAAACTGGCGGGCTCCGGATAACATGGCACCCCATTCAGGAATAGGAGGCTGAACCCCCAGACCGATAAAGCTTAAACCAGCCGCAACCGTTATGGTCTGCGCCACTCCCATTGTAGCAGATACTATCATGGGGGAAATACAGTTTGGAAGCAAATGGCTTGTAATGATCCGGAATTTGCTGCAGTTAATGGACTGGGCTGCCTCAATATACTCGTTTTCCCTCTCCTTAAGCATCTGGGCACGCAGCATTCTTGCCATACCGGAAATACTTCCTATGGATAATGCGATAATTGTATTAAAATAACCAGGTCCCAGTACAGCAGAAATAACGATCATAAGAAGCATTCCTGGAATTGCCTGAATGATATCTAATAAGCGCATGACAATATTATCCACCTGGCCCCCGAAAAATCCGGCGATTGCACCAATGGTACAGCCAATTACGGAACCCATGGAAACAGCTATGATACCGATGGAAATGGAAAACCTGGCACCATATAGTACACGGCTGAATATATCTCTTCCCATATCATCACAGCCAAACAGATGGGATAATGATGGTTTGGCAAACATATTTGCCATGTCCATAAAAGAATAATCATAAGGTATAATATAAGGTGCCAGAATTGCCAGGATGATTTCAGTTGAAAGGATTAAAAGACCAAGCATTGCTGCTTTATTCTTACTCATCTGCTTCATGACAGCAGCAAATCCGCCCTGTTTTTTAGCATGTCCGGTTGTCTTAGGCATTTGCTTTCACCTTCCTTTTCTTCCTGCCTGACGCATACTGTGCTTTGATTCTCGGATCTACCAGTGCATAAAGTAAATCTACAATAAGCATACAGAAGCTGAATGTGATTGCAAGGAAAATGGAACCGCCCTGCACAATGGGATAATCACGGCTGTTTACAGCACCGATAATATAGGTACCCATACCTGGAATTGCGAAAATAGTTTCAATAATCATTGCTCCTCCAAGAAAATGGCCAAACATCGTTCCCATAACAGTTATAATCGGAATTAAACTGTTTTTTAAGGCATGTTTCATGATAACGTCCCGTTCCGGCACACCTTTTGAACGGGCAGTTGTAATATAATCGGCGCGGATTACATCTAACATGGCAGACCGGGTTTGTCTCGCACAGCTTGCAAGACCACCGGTACTTCCGGAAATAGCAGGCAGAATGTAAAATTTAATTCCGGCAAGCCCTGTTCCGATTCCCAGGGCAGGTAACCAGTTGAGTTTTACAGAAAACTGTATAACCAACAGCAATGCAAGCCAGAAATTAGGAATTGCCACACCAACCAGGGCAAGCACCATACATAAGGAGTCCTGCCATTTATTTTGCTTAATTGCGGCTATTACACCCAATGGAATTCCAATACCAACGGATATTAATAAGGTAGTAACGGTCAGCATCAATGTTCTGGGAAGGCGTTCCTTAATAGAACTGGTTATATCCACATTGGTCAGCCAGGATTTACCCAGGTCAAAATGGATAAAAACATCACTCATATACCGGCCGAGACGAAGCACAAGTGGATCCTCCAGTCCCAGTTCCAGGCGTTTTGCAGCAAGCTCTGTCTCCGTCGCCGAAGGACCAAGAATGATCTCCTCCGGCTTTCCTGGGCAAAAGGTCATCATAATGAAAACAAGAATTGCAACTCCCAGAACAATCGGTATCATCCAGATTAATCGTTTCAATACATATTTTAGCATATATTATTCTCCATTGAAGCTGACTGGTGCGCAGCCCTAACGTGCTCTGCGCACCTCAGCTTAGAATTAGTATAACACTGTTTTGCTTCTGATATTTTTAATAATTATTGAAGGTACTGGATGCCGGAGCAATATACCCCTGATACTCAAGCACTTCTTTTTCCAGACCTGTATCTTTTCTAATTACACAAATTGTCTGAGGATTAAACATTCCATAAGCAATGGCACTATCTTTTAAATAATTATGAACTGCATCAATGTTCTCTTCTGTATAACCGCTTGGTGTCCAGGTCTTATATAAAAGTTGTGCCAGAGTATTGTCATGGCGGCTTGTTGCGTCGCCGGTCTTATAAGCCGCCGGATCATACCTGATTGACCAGTGATCACTTAAGAATGTTCCGCCGATTGTATTAATTACGATGTCATACTGTGTACCATCAAGACGGATAGAAGTGTATAAAGCCATATCAACAAGTTTTAATTCGACCTTGATGCCGATTGCCATCATATAGCTCTGCAGCATCTGCGCCATTCTCTGTGTCATTGTATTGCTGGTTCCAAGAACGGTAATTGTTTCACCATTATAACCGGATTCCGCAACCAGCTGTTTTGCCTTTTCAACATTATAATTATAGTAATCTTCTTCCAGCCACTTCTGATTAAATCCGTTAAACATAGGCGGGCATACATCGTACATCGGTGTACCGTAACCCTGAAGAAGACCTGTAATCATACCATTTTCATCAATACTATAGCAGATTGCCTGACGAAGTTTCACATTGTCTGCAACCTCACTATTATCTGCACCTGAGAAGAAGATCTGATATCCCTGAGAACCATCTGCCAGTTCAACCGTATAATCTTTGTTGTCAACGAACTGTTTGGCAGAAGACGGATCTAAGGCAATTACCATATCCACAATACCGGTTTCCAGTGCAATTGCCATCTGGGAAGATTCTGTAATACAGTGATAGCTCAGTTTCTTAACATTTGGACGCACACACTTTGGCATATTGGCTTCATCCTGCCAATAGTCGCTTCTGCTTTCTAAAGTCAGGATTGAATTTGCCGTATATTCTGTGATCATGTAAGGTGATGTGGAAACCAGTGATGCACCGAATTCATCAGGACTTGATTCAAAAGCTTTTTTGGATATGGCGTATGTATCTCTTAAAAGAGATTCAAAGGTACCTACGATATTGGACTTCATCTTAACTGTCAATGTATAGTCGCCAGTCTGTTCCACACTCTCAACCTTTGCAAATACAGGTTTTAATGCCCGTTTCATGGATTCCTGCATAAACCACACAATATCAGATGCATCAATTTTATTTCCTGCAGAATCACTTACTCTGTCCCAGATTTCAATATTATAAGTAAACCCGTCATCATCCGTTTTCCATGATTTTGCTACCAGCGGCTCCATTTCCCGGATCTCATTTACAACTGCCAGGGATTCATAAAGCTGGGTCATAAATGGAGCATTTCTTAAGGTATTGCCCCGGAATGGGGTTAAACTTTCCACCAGTGATGAATAACCGATATCCAATACACCATCGCCACCTGTGGCTGCTGCCTGTGTATCACCGCTGCCTGCCGTTGTACTTTCGGATGCTGCACCGCTGCTTGCACTGCTTTCAGCCGTTTCTGACTTAGATCCCCCGCAGCCTGCCAGTGTAGAGGCTGCCATTGCTGCAACCAGGGCAATCGAGCAAAACTTCTTAAAACCTTTTTTCATAAAAAATTCCTCCTTCTCTGATGCCTTATTATATCAAGTGTTTTTTACACCTGTTATTAAAAAGATACCTCTGTCAGTTCTTTCCCAGTCTCTGAAACATATGCTCTTTATATGCCTCCACCCCTGGCTGGTCAAACGGGTTAACCCCCAGAATCTTTGCCGATAAATAACAGACAAACTCGTAGAAATAAAACAACTGGCCAAACGTCTCCTCGTCAACAGCCGGAACACTTAGTTTCACACAGGGAAACTTTTTACTGTGTGCTGTTATTGTCGCCTCAAATGCTGCCCTGTTAATTTCATCAAAATCCTTGCCATCTAAATAATCAAAGAGATCATCCACATGATCATTGTGCAGAACATAAGACGCACCCGTATTCTGAATATCTAAAAAGGTCTCAAAAATAATATTTGATCCATCCTGTAAAAACTGACCGACCGAATGCAGATCCTCAGAAAAATTGCCAAACAAAGGATATAACCCTTTATTGTCTTTTCCTTCACTCTCGCCGAACAGCTGCATCCACCACTTTGCGAAACGGAAGTAGCGAGGCTCGAAATAGGAAAGCATCTCCATGCCAAATCCCTTCTGATACAGCATATTTCTTATAACTGCATATTTTAATGCCATACTTTCAGAAGCGCTTTCCTCAAGCAGCTTCTGCCGCATACACTTTGCTCCTGCTGCTATTGCACCAATATTAATTCCAGCCACAGCCATAGGGAATAGTCCTACCGGGGAAAGAGCTGTAAACCGTCCTCCGATATTAAGGGGAAACGGAAGAAAGTGAAACCCGTTCACCTTGCAAAGCTTCTCCAGATGACTTCCTGCCGTGCCGGTACAGATCACACGCTTTGCATATTCATCCCCGTATTCTTTTTTCATAAAACTGCGAAGAGCACGAAATCCAATGCCTGGTTCCAGCGTTTCAAAATTTTTAGCGATTAAATTTATGTAAACACTTCTTCCTTCTAATTCCTGCAATACATTACGAATGCTGTTTGCAGAAATACTGTTGCCTGCCCATTTAATTGTAACCGGACCGGTCTCTCCAATCGCATCTACCACTGCACGTGCCGCCTGATTTGATCCGCCGATACCGATGACTACGAACACATCTGCATTCTTTCGTACATCAGCTGCTAATTCCTGATAGTAAGTGATCCACTTTTCACCTGCCCACTCATCTACATTGAGCCAGCCAAGGTTATCTTCATACTGCTTTTCCCCATACTTTACTTCATCAAGGTAAGGGGCGTATTCCTCCATCTTGCCTGTGATTTCCTCCGTCGTAAGCCATGAGGAACCGTCGATTAATTCCATACTTATTTCTTTCATACTTCACCTCTGATAAATGCAAAATCAATTAATTAATTAATTTAATTTATACATATCTTACTTTACTTCAGCGTTTTATTCAAGATGTGAATATTCATAAAAATTAATTATTTTTTTTGTGCATTTTTACAACAAACTTTTTTATTCGACATATTTTATTCTATAACCTTCTATGAAATAATTTCGATTCACTACCTCTTCTAGTTAACTTTGTCAGTCTGGTAAAATATGGAATATAACTGAAACAGTGCTTAAATCAATAAAAAAGACCATCGGAATGCTGCTAAAAGCAACAGGTCCGATGGTCTTTTTTAGATATTTTTAATTATGCATTCATAAATAATTCAATATCATCATCCACTTCTCCGATTCCTGCAATACCGAAGGTATCTACAAGCACCTTTGCAACATTAGGAGATAAAAATCCTGGTAATGTCGGTCCTAAGTGAATGTTCTTTACGCCAAGATGAAGAAGTGCAAGAAGCACGATAACGGCTTTCTGCTCATACCAGGCAATGTTATAAGCGATTGGAAGCTCATTGATATCAGCCAGTCCGAAGATTTCCTTTAACTTCATTGCAATTACTGCAAGAGAATAGGAATCGTTACACTGACCTGCATCAAGGACTCTCGGAATACCGCCGATATCGCCCAGATTCAGCTTATTGTATTTATATTTTGCACAGCCTGCTGTCAGGATTACGGTATCCTTTGGAAGCTTCTGCGCAAATTCTGTATAGTAGTTTCTTGATTTCGCTCTGCCGTCACAGCCTGCCATTACAAAGAATTTCTTGATGGCGCCGGATTTTACAGCATCAACTACCTGGTCAGCCAGTGCAAACACCTGATTATGTGCGAATCCACCTACGATAGAACCAGTTTCAATCTCTTCCGGACTGGGAAGTGTCTTTGCAAGCTCGATGATAGAGGAAAAATCTTTCTTTCCGTTTTCATCTGCTTCAATATGTGTGCATCCTGGGAACCCGGTAGCGCCTGTGGTAAAGATTTTAGCTGCTGCCTCAGGAGTTCTTGGAGGAACGATACAGTTGGTTGTGAAAAGAACCGGACCGTGGAAGGATTCAAACTCTTCTAACTGTTTCCACCATGCATTTCCGTAGTTTCCTGCGAAATGATCATACTTCTTGAATGCTGGATAGTAATGAGCTGGAAGCATCTCGCCGTGAGTATAAACATCTACGCCTGTTCCGGCAGTCTGCTCTAAAAGCTGTTCCATATCTGCTAAATCATGACCGGAAATTAAGATTGCAGGATTCTTTCTGACACCAATATTAACGGAAGTGATCTCTGGATTACCGTAACGGGAAGTATTGGCTTCATCAAGAAGAGCCATGGCTGTAACACCAACTTCTCCTGTCTGTAATGTTAAAGCAACCAGATCATCTGCAGAAAGGGTGTTATCAAGAGTTGCTGCCAGCCCTTTATACATAAATCCATAAATGTCGGTGTTTTCTTTTCCCAGATTAATTGCGTGTTCTACATAAGCAGCCATACCTTTTATGCCATAGATAATCAGCTCTCTTAAGGAACGTACATCCTCGTTTTCTGTGGCAAGTACGCCTACTGCAGCTGCCTTATCAAGCATTGACTCTCTGGTCGTCACGTGGAAAACGGCTGCATCGTTGCTGCCTGTGTAACCTTTCTTTGATGCCAGCTCATCTCTTAAGCCAAGTACTTTTAAAATCTGTGCTTCAATTGCTGCTGCGTCGAAGTTTGCATTGGTGATAGTAATAAAAAGGCTCTTTACTACCTCATGATTAATTTCAGCGATATCAGCCGCATTTGTTCCTGTCTTTACCACTACTTCTGAAATACCTTTCACCGCATAGATAAGCAGATCCTGTAGTTTAGCAACCTCTTCCGTCTTGCCGCATACCCCTTTCACTGTACATCCTGTGTTCTTAGCTGTCTCCTGACACTGATAGCAAAACATGCTCATATTCCTTACCTCCTAAAGTAAATTTATACACACCCCATTGGGAGTTTGTGCGCGTTTTAATATTGTGTTACTGCCCTGTTGCTCATTAAGAATATCATTGAATCTGATTTATGTCTGTTGTTATTACAACACAACAACATCTATTTTATTTTTTTGATTTTTAACACGGATGGACAAAGCTGCCAGCACTTTGAATAGACCATTCTTCTTGTGTCCTTGCAAACTCCGGACTTCCGGCCCAGGCATTTAATACCGGGCCATCTTATTTGCTTATTTGATTTTTTCTCTTCTTTTTTCTTTTTTACTCATAAGATTGTAATATACCGGAAGCATAAGAAGGCTTAAAACTGTGGAAGCAGTCAGTCCACCAATATTGACAACCGCAAGACCCTGCATCATTTTACCGGAATGTCCTAATGCAAGCGCCATTGGGATCATAGAAAGTACAGTGGTTAAGGTGGTCATCAAAATCGGCCTAAGTCTGGTTGCTCCAGCTTCAATCATTGCATCCTCCTGAGACATACTGCCTTTATACTGATTAACCGTATCCACATAAAGAATACCGCTGTTAACAACAGTACCGATTAACATTAAAAATCCAAGCATTGCAACCATACTCAAATCACTTCCTGTAAAAAACATCAATCCAAAGGCACCAATTAAACTGAACGGAATGGTTGTCATGACCATAAAAGAAAATCTTGGTGATTCAAACTGAGCTGCCATTACTACAAATACCAGAAAGACTGCCAGCATAATTGCAGATAAAAGAGAGGTAAGTTCCTCAGTTGTCTGATCATCAATGGAACTGGTACCTAAGCTTACGAGGGGGGTCAAATTTGGTGTGACAATCTCTTTATTAATAATGGTTTTTGTATTTTTACTTGCTGATGAAGTATAATCTGCGCTGATTGTTACCATATATTCTTTATCTTCTCTGGTGATACTTGCCGGACTGTCCTGAAAGCTTATGTCTGCTACATCATTTACAGCAGCAAAACCGCCATTGGGAAGGGATAAGGTCATATTCCGTATCTGATCAACTGACTTAAATTCATCTTCTGGATATTGAACTTTTACATCCACGTCATCACTGTCTACTTCTATCGTTTTTGCAGTCACCCCATTAATAGCCTGGTAAACACTATGACCAATGGAGGAAGGGGTGATTCCCTTTGCTTTCGCCTTAATCGAATCCACCGCAACTTCCACAACTGGGGCCGCGTTTTCAAGAGTAGAATGAACCCGGGTAAGTTCAGGTCTTTCCATTAATTCTGATACAATCTCACCTGATGTGTTCTTTAACTGATTATAGTCTGTACTTTTCAGAATCAATTGGTAAGAATCGGAAGAGCTAATCATATTGGCATAGGAATTTTCTTTCACAGTTATTTTGCAATCCGTTACCAGACTGAGCTTTTGTTTAAAAATATCCACCGCCTGACTGGTAGGTATCTTTCTGTTTTCTTTCAGATATACAATTATTGATGAGGAAGTTCCTGCACTGACACCGCTGCCTCCATAACTGGTTATATAAGATTCCATTTCCGAATAATCAGAAAACGAGTCTTCTACTTTTTTCAGTAATTCGTCTGCATCTTTTGTCTTAAGTCCGGGAGCCATATCCACTGTTATTGCAATCTGCCCCTGATCATCTGCTGTGATCAGGCTTACATTAAGCTGCCCTGCCATAAGAAAAGAAATTACAAGAAGAAGGATTGATACAGCCATGACCGTCTTTTTCTTAGGAAGAATATGATGCATTACTTTTCTATATCCATTTTGAAGCTTTTGAATCGGAGCTGCTAATATTGCTGAGGTCTCTTCCGGCTTATACATCAAATAGCATAAAGGTACCACCGTGATTGCTGATATTAAGGAAGCACCCATACAGAATACGATGGTGAATCCCAGAGGCTTAAACATCTGTCCTGCCATACCGTTTAAGAAAGCAAGGGGTAGAAATACCACACAGGTAGTCAAGGTAGATCCTAAAACAGAAGCAGAAACAATTCCAGTACCCTTTAAGGCATCCTGAAAATAATCGATGAAATTTCTTTTATCCTGAGCAGTTACTCTGAAACAGCTTTCCATCACCACAATCGAGTTATCTACCATCATTCCGACACCCATGGACAAAGCTGCCAAAGTCAGCATATTCAACGAAAAATCCATAAATTTCATCATAATAAGCGCAGTTAATATGGATACAGGTATAGAACTTCCCACAATGAAGGACGCCTTTAAATCACCAAAGAAAAGCCAGATAACTAACATAGAAATTACTATAGCGAGAATAACGATTTCTGCGATAGATATCAAAGAAGCCATAATATCCTTTGAGCTGTCATTGACAATCTGAATGTCTAATCCAGGCTTTGCTGTTTCAAGTGCTTTAATCGACTTATTTACTTCTTTTGAAAGCTCTGCCGCAGTGGAGCTTTGCTGCTTGCTGATGGAAAGAGAGACAGTACTCTCCCCATTATAATGAGCAATGCTTCCTTCTTTATCACCTGTTTCATAGATATCCGCTATATCTCCAAGATAAACAATATTATTACCAGATACCGTCAGCGGTATATTCTGCAGGGAATCCTCTGTATCAAACTTCAGTCTTGAGGATATTGATGCTTTTTTTCTTCCCACTTCAATTGTTCCGCCAGGCATCTTTACATCAGATGCAGAGATGTCATTTGCTATGGAGGACATAGTTAACTTATACTGCTGCATCTTTTCCAGGCTCAGTTCTACTTTAATGTAATCTCCACTGCCTCCAGCTACAGAAACTTCGGCTACATTGGATAATTTTTCAAACTCAGGTACAATTTCCTGTTTTACATAATCATACTGATTTGTATTTTCTGCCTCTGTTACTACCAGTTTTATATCTGCAGAAGATCCAGTATCCAGTTCCATTACAATTGGTGTTTTCGCTTCTCCCGGAAGATCTGATGATACTTCGTCAATTTTCTTTTTCAGATCATCATAGGCCTTATCCAAATCTGTTCCGTATTCATACTGCAAAGTTACAGTTGAACGGTTTTCTGAAGATTTTGAAGTTACTTTTTTTATGCCGCTGAGTGCACCAACTGAGTTTTCAATCTTTTTACTGATTAATTCATCTACATCCTTTGGCTGTGCTCCGGGGTATGGGGTCACGACCATAAGCATGGGCATACTCATCTCCGGGGTCAGTTCCTGCCTGGAGCTGAGTACAGAAGAAGCACCAAATACCACCAGACATAGAAGACACATAATAACGGTAACCGGCCGTCTTAAGACGATTTTTGTTAATTGATTCATGCCTTTTATTCTCCTTTTATTTCTTCTCCTGAATTCATTATCAACGCTTTTGCTCCTTCATAAAGCTCAGGACTCCAGGTGGTAATGACATCCATATTTTTCTGTATTCCTTCCTTTACCTCCATGCGGCTTGAATCGTAGATACCAGCTTCGACAAAAATTTTATGTACAGTACCGTTGTCATAAGTATACACATATGGTTTACTGTTCTCATAGTAAACGGAATCTACGGGTACTGTAATCACCTGGTCTGCCCTCTCAGAGCACAAAGACAACTTGACACTGGTTCCGGCAGATAATTCGTTTGCGTCTGCAAGCTGTATTTTAATATTAAACAAACCGGTCTTATCATCTGCCATACCGCTTATTTCTGAAATAGTTCCCTGTAGATTGTTTCTGTCTTCCTCAACAATAACTAGATCACCAGGCTTTACCGAGCGTTGCAATTTCTCTGTCAGGCTTGTAGAGATGATTTTATTGCCCTCTCCGGATATGACAAAGATCTGATCGCTGGTGGAAACCTTATCAAATTGTTCAATACTGCAGCTTTCTATCGTTCCACTGATGGGAGACTTTATATTACTGTAAGAAACCTGGTTTTCGTACTCCTCCTTCGCCTGTTTATATGCAATCTCCGACTTTTTTGCTGAATTTACGTATCCCTGATAATCCTGTTCCGAGACAGCACCGCTTTGATAAAGCACTGACATACGACCCAGGGTATCATGAGCTTCTTTATAAGTAACTTTTGCATTGTCCATGGTATTCTTTGCATTCTGTACTTTGTTTGTATCAATTACACACAGAAGCTGTCCCTGCTGCACCATATCGCCTGCTTTTGCAGCTACCTGGGTAACTGTTCCTGATGCTTCAGGGGAGATTCTGACTACAGTCTCAGGTACTATAGTTCCAATCAGACTGGTGTACAACTCAATTGTGTCAACCTCCGGATTAACGGTTTCCACAACAGGCAGAGTATCTGTCTTGACTGGAACCTTCATTCCATTAATCCGAACGAATATCACAGCAATCAATATCACTGCGATTACTCCAGGTAATAGTACTTTCTTTTTCATTTTCTGCTCCTTAAAAATTGATTTTTATATGATCCTGTTTTATATCGATACCTGACATTGTAATCAGCTTTTGTAAACTAAACGTAAACTAAATTAAAAACAGCAAAAAAGAGGTATTTACACGATTTGACATCAATGTAAAGCCTCTTTCCTTTTATTTGTTATTATTTTAATTTATAATACAACTGTGAATGTGCTTCCTTTTCCGGGAACACTGGTTACAATGATTTCCCCCTTGCACAAATCTACAACACGCTTAACGATAGAAAGTCCAAGTCCAAACCCTGCGGTAGCATGAGAAGAATCTTCCTGATAGTATTTATTAAATATAAGCCTGGTAGTTTCTTCATTCATACCGATTCCTGTATCCGATATCTGAATGGTGATCTGATTTCCGGTAGAAATTAATTTAATAGTAATCTCCCCGCCAGTGGGAGTAAATTTAATCGCATTACTAATGAGATTCATCCATACCTGATGCAGTAATTCTGCGCTTCCATAATATGTTACGGGTGCCAGCTCCATATTTAATTTGA
Organism: Clostridium boliviensis; assembly: GCF_033342255.1. Classification (NCBI taxonomy): domain Bacteria; kingdom Bacillati; phylum Bacillota; class Clostridia; order Eubacteriales; family Clostridiaceae; genus Clostridium; species Clostridium boliviensis. The sequence continues at coordinate 40,320 of NZ_JAWONS010000099.1, read as the reverse complement.
TTTGTTTCTTTTCTATTTGCCGGAATAATAAAATTGCACATTTTTTAATCTGCTCATCTAATTCAAATTTCTTTTTATCCGTCAAAATCTCCTGTGCATCCAGCTTTGAAAGTAGCAGTGTATTTTGAGAAAGTGATGCCAGCCGCTGGGATTCTTCCAAAATAATCTGTAGATATTGTTTTCTATCCTCTTCATTTATATTTTCTTCTAATAACAGTTCCGCGAAACCATGAATGGAAGTTATGGGGGTTTTAAATTCATGGGAGAAATCATTCATGAAATTCTTCATTTCACTTTTTGTATTCTTCAACTCCCGTACCATACGGTTAAAATTCTCGTACATTTCTTTATATTCACCGGAATTATTTAAATCTAATTCAACATCCAGGTCACCTTCCGTCACACTGGTAATTCCAGCCATAATTTTTTTCATCCGAAGTTTCAGAACACTTATTATTTTAAGTAAGGCTGCTCCTGCAATAATACCCATGCAAGGCATCATGGCAAGCATGTAAATCGCATCATTCCCATTCATATCCAATTCCAGATACGCAATAAGTCCGAAAGCCATGACAGAACTAATCAGTATTAAAATATAAAACCACACAGCCCAATGAATTGCAAGTGACCTTTTCTTATTAAATTTTCCTGTAATTTTTATCTGCCTCTCTTTCCTGTAACTATTTTTCATAGATCTCCGCTTTATACCCCAGACCCCTGATTGTAATAATCTCAAACTCCGTACAGTCTGCAAATTTGTTCCTCAACCTGTTTATATGGGTCTTTATCGTTGTTTCGTCGCTATTGGTATCATACCCCCATATTTCATCAAGAAGCTGGGATTTCGTAAAAATCATACCAGGATAGGAAAGTAATTTAAAAAGAAGATCAAATTCCTTCTTGGCCAGCTCAGTAATTGTTCCTTCTTTTCTTACAGTATAAGCGGCTGAATCAAGAGTAATATCTCCTATTATAATTTTTCTTTGACTGACTATATTTGCCCTTCTTAAAAGTGCTTTTATACGCCATAGAAGCTCCTCATAATCAATCGGCTTTATCATATAATCATCGGTACCGGAAGCAAATCCAGTTCTTTTGTCATCAAACGTATGCATGGCCGTCAACATAATAACCGGTATTTGAATGCCTGATTCCCGCATTTCCTTTACCATATCATAACCATTCATGACAGGCATTTGTATATCTGCAATAATAAGATCAATATGCATCTGGTCCAGGAGTTTCAACGCTTCTTCCCCATTTTCCGCCTCTGTCACTGTATAATACGGTTTCAATCTGGCGCAGGTTAACAGTCTTGTATGTTTATCATCTTCAACAACCAGAATTGTTGCCATATAACACCTCCAAATTTGATTTATAAAAAGTTTCTTTATCTCCCTATTTTTTATCCCTCTCTTTTTTATATAGGAAGAAGGAATAAAAAAATGGAATAACAACAATTAAAACCGTTATGATAAAAATAAGGGAAACTCCATGTAAAACAGCATTCACTTGTAAATATCCGCTTACTAAGATCACGAAACCTCCGGCCACCATCATATGACCGGCTATCCGGTTTGTTTTATTCCAGTTATCGGAATCATGAAAGGTCCATGGTATTCTCACTCCCATCATATAATTTCTTTTACTTTTAGGTAAGTAATTTCCTATTACGATAAACACGATGCCTACAATGGAGAATGTTAATGAGGTTATTGGAATTTTAATACCAATTGACATAAACAGGGTGGCAGGTATCAGAATCAGGGAAGTAAGAGGAATCAGCCAGTTAACGATCGCGCGGAGTGCCTTCGGCTGTCCCTCCCGTCTGGGATCATAGAGCAGACTGATATTTGTAAATAAATTTATCAGCAGGAATACAAAAGGCATACCAAATGCAGCCATGGCTTTTGGGAGATATCCGTCAATCTCACCTGCGCTGTTCCAGTGTACCGCGATTTGCTCCGGCAGTCTCTTATAGAGGATTAAAGAGAGAATCTCCGGCAGCATACACAAAACTGAGGTTAAAATAATTGTTCGTTTATTCTTCATCATTATCTTCCTTTCCCTTAAATTGAGAAAACCATAGCATAAGCTCCTCAAAAACAGATGTATTAAGTTCATAATAAACAAAATTTTTATGCTTTGATTCAAATACCAGGTCTGCCTTCTTTAACTGTGCCAGGTGGTATGATATTGTGGCATTTGTCATATCAAATTTATCTGCAATCTGTCCGGCAGATAAACGGCCGCTTCTCAGCATCAGCAGGATTTCCCGCCTGACTGGATCTGAGAGAGCCTTAAACGTATCTGGGAATCCCAATTTTCTCCTCCTTATCTATTTAGATGTTTTTCTAAATAGATTTTACTCCCTCCATGAATTTCTGTCAAGAGTATCTGTGCTTAAACTTTCTGGCATTTTATTACAAATAGGGCCATGCTGAAAGCAAAACACCTCCAGCATAGCCCTGTTCTTAAATTTCTATATCAGTTAAATCTCCCCCATTGGTTTGGATTACTTTTTTGTACCAGTAGAATGATTTTTTTCTGACCCGCTTCATTGTCCCATTACCCTGGTCATCTTTATCCACATAGATAAAGCCATACCGTTTTTTCATTTCTCCTGTACCCGAACTTACGATATCAAGAGCCGACCAGACTGTATATCCTATGAGATCCACCTTGTCTTCAATGGCCCTTTCCATTTCAGTTATGTGTTGTCTTAAATAGTTAATCCTGTAATCGTCATGGATACAGCCGTTATCATCCGGCTCATCCACCGCACCAAGTCCGTTCTCAACTATAAAAATCGGAATCCCGTAACGGTCCTGAATCTTATTGAGCGTATACCTTAGACCTTTCGGATCAATCTGCCAGCCCCACTGGCTTGTCTCCAAGTAGGGATTTTTCACTCCACCCAGCAGATTACCAAGTGTAGTGGCATGACCTTCCTCAGTTGTCACACAATTACTCATATAATATGAAAACGAGTAAAAGTCAACGCAGCCATTTCGTAACACAGCCTCATCCTCTGGCTCAACAGTCAGATCAATCTGGTTTTTCTCCAGATAACGCAGTACATAACCGGGGTAACTCCCTTTGATCTGAACATCGGCGCAGAAATCATTGATTAAATGGTCAAGCTCCTGCATAAGAAGCATATCTTCCGGTCTGGAAGTCAAAGGATACATGGTGATATGGGCAAGCATGCAGCCCACTTTAAATTCCGGGTTGATCTCCTTTGCGGCAGCCACTGCTCTTGCACTGGCAAGGAATACGTGATGCAGCGCCTGAAAACGGAGATTTCTGTCATCTAACGGATTTGCCACCTCATCGTCTTCCCTGTTAATGATGCCAAGTACTTCAAGATTCCCCATGGGCATGGTAGCAAAATTAATCTCGTTAAAAGTCAGCCAGTACTTAACTTTATCCTTATACCGTTCCATCACGCACCTTACATAGCGTTCAAAAAAGCCAGTCACCCTCCGGTCGGAAAATCCTTTATAGGCTTTCACCAGATGATACGGTATCTCAAAATGGCTCAGTGTCACCATTGGTTCAATTCCATATCTGCGGCATTCGTCAAAAACCCGGTCATAGAATTGTAATCCTTCCTCATTGGGAATTTCATCATCTCCATGGGGAAAAATTCTGCTCCAGGCGATAGACAGGCGGAATACCTTAAACCCCATTTCTGCAAATAATGCAATATCTTCTTTGTAGCAGTGGTAGAAATCAACTGCGGTATGGCTGGGATAACTCTCCCCCTCAATAATTCCGGAAGTAAAAACTCTGTTTTTATTAAGGGATCCTGCCGTTAAATGATCACAGATGCTTTCTTTTTTCCCATCAGCTTTCCAGGCTCCCTCACACTGGTTGGCTGCAACAGCGCCGCCCCATAAAAAATTATCTGGAAACAATTTCATTCCTCCTGTCTGTTATAATATGGTGATTAAGTCATCACCGCAATGAACGGTTGAACCGCTTTCCATCATTGCGATAATATCCATATAATCATTGGTATTGGTCACGATAACCGGGGTATCAAGAGAATATCCTTCTTTTTCAATTGCATCTATATCAAAAGTAATAAGAAGATCTCCTTTTTTAACCTTGTCTCCTTCTTTTACATGTGCTTCAAAATATTTACCGTCTAAACGAACCGTGTCCATCCCTATGTGAATGATCACTTCACAGCCCTGATCAGACATAAACCCTATGGCATGCTTTGTGGGAAACAGCATCATAACCGTGCCGTTAAACGGCGCTGTTACTTTTCCTTCTGAAGGTGTAACTGCAATTCCTTTTCCAAGAGTTTCATTGGAAAATGCAGAATCATTGATCTGACTAAGGGGTTTAACCTTGCCGGACAACGGTGAAGCGATGACTTCTTTTTTACATTTTTCAGAAACAATTTCCTCCCCTTTGGTCTGAGAAGGCTCTTCATCTTTAAAAGTTATAAAGGAAACGACAAAACCAATCACCAGCGAGATACCTGCAGCAATCACTGCTCTCACCAGACTAACTCCCGGCTGGGCCGGATCAAGAAGTGCCGGGATCTCAAACAGTCCCATACCAGCCATTGTGTGATACTTTAATCCTAAAGCTGCTGTTGCCGCACCAGCGACAGCTCCGCAGAGACAGGAAATAACGAAGTGCTTCATCCTTGGAAGTAAAATTCCGTAAATAGCCGGCTCTGTTACGCCGAAAAAGCCTGAAATCCATGCAGGAAGAGCGATCTGCTTTAAACTCTTATCCTTTGTTTTCAGCCACATGGCTAAAACCATACCAGTAGTTGTAAAAGTAACAAAAGTGGTAAATGCCAGAATCGGATCCGGAGTCCCTGATATAATATTTGTAATGCACAACACAACCAGGACAATATGAACACCAAATACAATCATTACCTGCCAGAATCCACCTACTAAAAATCCGGCTGCTATAGGGCTTATCTTGTATACAGATAATACTGCCTGGGAAATGCCATTAGACAGCATATTGGCAAGAGGTCCAATTACCACGTAGCCAAGGGGAACGGATATTAACAGCACCAGCATTGGCGTGATAAAGGTTTTCACCATATCGGGTATTACCCGGTTGAAAAATTTCTCCAAAGGTTTTGCTATGGCTACGATTAAAATAACAGGAAGCAATGTGGACGTATAAGTTGCATTAATTACATGACCAAACAGAGGTACATCCACTCCATTAATGGTCGGATAACACAGTGCTGCTCCTATAATCAGACCCAGGAACGGATTCATCTCTATTTTCTTTGCGGTGTTGTAACCGATAACAACCGGGAAGAAATAAAAAATAGAATCTCCGATTGCATTGAGCAGAATATAAATTCCGTCTTCATTAGAATAAAGTCCCAGGTACGAAAGAATGGAGTTAAGTCCCTTTAACATACCGCAGGCACAGAGGATGCCGATTGCCGGCATCATAATCCCGGAGATAAGATCCAGTGATTTTTCCCTGAAACTCATCTTCTTTTGTCCCCCTTCTTTCTCTGATGAGATATTTGCAATTCTGCACACATCAGCAAATACCTGTGGAACATGGTTTCCGATAACTACCTGATACTGCCCGGAACTGCGCATAACTGTTATGATACCTTCTGTCTGCTTAAGCGCCTCATCATCTGCAAGACTTTCATCCTTTAATTGAAAGCGCAGACGGGTTACACAGTGTACAAGGCTTAAAATGTTGTCCTTGCCGCCGACTTTTTTGATAATGTCTTTTGCCAACAGGTCATATTTTCCCATTGTTAAATCCTCCATCTTTCTTTTTTATTTGAAATATGAAAGTTTAGCCAACCTAATGTAACCATCTTGTCATAAAACAGTCTTATAAACAACTCGTTCAATATGAAGCGTTAAATACAGCTTTTCATCATTGGATACCTGGTAGTTATATTTCTTTTTAAGAAACTCACAGATCTTTTCCGCACACTCAAAAGCATTCACATATTTTTTCTTAATGATTATAAGAAGATCATCCTGCTCATCATCAAGATAGGTTTTTCCTTCTAACATTCTCTGGGCGAAAAATTTCAGATGAGTGATAAAACGGTAATAATACAATGAGTCTTCGTTAAAAAACAAGTGGAAATTATAGGAAACAATACTTGTGATCTCAGCGATCAGCTCAGCAACCTGATGGATCTCCTCTGCCCCTTTTCTTGTCACGGCCTCCACAAAATGAATTGCAATAAAACCAGCTTCATCTTCCGGCAGACGGATGGAAAAACGTTTTTCTATCATATCCAGAGCCTTTAAACCAATCTCAAATTCTTTCTTATAAAACTTCTTTATATCCCAGAGAATGGCATTTTTTATCCCGATCCCTTCCTGAAACCGTTTTACTGCAGAATAAATATGATCAATTAAGGATAGATGAATGATATCGTTTAAATCCACCTCTAAAACCTTTGAAGCATATTCAATAATCTCTTCTCCAAGCTCCACATAATCAATTGGTATGCTGGCAACCAGTTCCTGAAACCGATTGTTAATCAGTGGGTCGGACAAAACAAAAATCTTATCAATCCTGCTTTCATCAAGTTCATCTCCATTCTTCTTTTTAAACGCAAGGCCACAGCCCATGACAACCTTCTCCACCCCGTTTTCATCTTTAATAACTACAGCATTGTTATTAAAAATTTTATAAATTATCATGTTTCTCACCCCTGTCCACTGGTATAAATGACCCTCAAGTTCCTGTTTTTGGCGAAAAAAAACCTGTTTATTATGTTATTATGACCTGAAATGCCATAATTACATAATAAACAGGTATAGCTTGCAAACGCAATCACCATCCACTTGACTACAGTATAATACAAAAAAAATATTAAATCAATATAAATTATTTTTTGTGTTTTACATGAATGAGAGCATTTTCCATAATTTCAAAAACATGTTCATCATCCAGAGAATAATAAACAAATTTGCCCTCTTTTCTTGACTTTACCTGACCCGAGGCTTTAAGCAGCTTTAATTGATGGGATATCGCAGATTTGGTCATATTTAAAATAACTGCCAGATCATTGACACATAATTCACTTTTTGATAATGCATACATAATTTTTATTCTGGTATCATCACTGATTAATTTAAAGAATGCAGAGAGAAGAGAAAAGCAGCTGTTATCTTCCATCTCTGATTTCACTTTTTCTGCCAATTCCTCATTAACCGCCTGACAATCGCATTTATTTACTGATTCTCCCATACCGTATCATTCCCTGTATCCCTTCTGGTTTCACTGTAGTAATTAATTATACCCGGATATTCCTCCAAACGTCAAGCTGCACACCATAGAATTCACAAAAATCCTATGACACACGACAATCAGCCCTTTTAAGCGTCTGATTAATATAGGAGGTGACGGTTCCGATATTCTGGTTTAAGAAAAAATGACCACCGTCAAAATATACAATATCCGTCTTATTTAATACATGTTTTCTCCACGCTTCCATGTCTTCCTGTGAAATTGAATCTTCCCTGCCGCATAAAACCGAAACTCCACACTGAATTTTATCTCTTCCAGGTAAGTATTGATATGTCTCCGTGATTTTATAATCCGCCCTGATTAAAGGAACGAAGATATCAGCAAGCGCTTTGTCTTCAAAAACCGATTTTGGTGTCCCTCCCAGTTTTAATATGGCATTTTTAAATTCATTCTCTGGAAGATTATGAATAATTTTATTTCTTCTGATATTCAGGTGAGGTGCCCGGTTTCCTGAGAAGAAAACATGTTCCGGCAAGGGGAGACCGGACTTTATGATTTCATGGTACAATTCAAACGCAATCCAGCTGCCCATGCTGTGCCCGAATATGGCATATGGCGTATCTGTGATCTGATCTTTTATGGAACAGCACACCTCTTGTGCTGCTCCATTAATACTATCATATAAAGGGGCATCCATTCTGCTCCCTCTTCCTGCCAGTTCCACAGGCTGCAGATCAATGTCCTGACTGAGGAATTTACTCCATTGGTAATATATCATGGCGGAGCTTCCTGCATAAGGCAGGCAAAACAGTTTAATCCTGCTCATGTTTACCCTCCTTCCGGTCAAAAAGCTTCCGGTTCAGCCAGTGTCTTTTTATATCCACCGCCTGTACCGGGCATAACTCATGACAGCAGAAACAGCTGATGCATTTACTTAAATCCGGTTTTGGTTTTCCGGAACTCATGTCAATAATACCTGCAGGGCAGCCCCTTTTACATTCGCCGCAGGAAATGCATTTATTATAGTCAAAGACCGGCTTTGCCCGTAATGCATCGGTCAGAATCTGTTTTAAGAATCCGGGAACTTTCCTGCCAAATAAATCCTGATCAAAGGATTTTGGAAGCAGAAACGGAGGTATTTTTACGGATTCAAAGGGACATCCCAATACGGTTATGTCCTCCACATTTGGGCTGCACAGTCCCCGCTTAACTGCAGCCTGGATTGTGGGGACCTGCTCTGACTTAAGCCCGATTAAATGAGCGCCGGCAACATCAAGCACATAAGGACTTTCAGACGCCATTATCAGTCCCACGTGCCTTTTTTTCCCTGCAGAAGGGCCATCGCCTTCCATGCCATCTACCGCATCAATAACTGAAAAAACAGGAGTAACATATTCACAGATATCCACCAGATGTTCGGCAAAGTTCTCAATGGAAATCATTTTTAAATGATATTCCGCCTTGGTGAGCCCGGGTATGACACCAAACAAATTTTTTACTGCTCCCGTATACGTCATCATACCATGTGTCTTAAGTTTTGCTGCTGATACGACAAAGTCCACATCTTCCACTATTTTTATGATGTTCATGTGTTTTAATTTCTCTGCTTTGGGATTGGATACCTCTGCCTCAGAGGTATCATAATTTAACTCACAGCCTGTATTCCGTGCAACATTTTGCATACCGGAGGCCCGGTAAATATCCTCCAGCCGCTTTTGCGTGAAAGCACCTCCCGGACTGTCTCCCAAAACCACGCTGCATTCCATTTTCTGAAGATATCTTACAATCGCTTCCGCAACAGCCGGATGGGTTGTTACGGCATCCTCCGGCAGATTTTTTTTCAGCAGATTTACTTTGACCAGAACTCTGCTCCCTTTTTTAATCATGCATTTCATTTCTGTCAAATGATCCAGACACTCAAAAACTGCATGCTCTACTTTTTCATACTCATAATTCTCACATTGGATAATACTTACACTCTCCATTATTTACTCTCCATTTTGCCATCATCCATATTTATAAATCCCACTTTTATACAATGCTCAAGCATTAATTTTACTTTTTTCTGGTCAAGCCTCAACCACTTAAATCCGACTGCCTTCAAAATTTCATCCGTTTTGTTGTTTAACAGGTTAAATGATGTTTTGTCCATACTTACGGATAACATATTGGTGTGGACAAGGATCTGCGTAATATCATCCGTTTTGTCTTCCTCATCATACCTTTTAAGCAGATTTTCCACAAACTCTGCCGGAGGAATGATCCGGACCTTCACCCCAGCCTGATTGATCAGCTTAGCAACGTAACTCATACTCACAGTGTAACTGTTATACAGGTGATACGTTTCATTCTGCAATTTTTTCCTGTCAAACAGCAGTACAACCGCTTCGGCTACCTGATCGATGAAAGAAAAATTAATGTTCTTTTCTGTCGTCTCCGGAAAACAGCCAAGATTAATACAGGATTTAATCACAGAATAGAATGCGTTGTTTGTAATATTTTCCTGGAAAACACCCGTGCCAGAGTCAAACACCAGATTACCCACCCGGAACACATTGGAATTTACTCCTTCTTCCCTGGCTTTTACAACCATCTTCTCTGCTTCAAATTTAGTCTGTGAATAGTAATTTTCCGATTTCTGCCCCAGATCACAATCGTATTCGGTAAACAGCTCTCTTGCTTTTCCCTCTATGGTTCCTTCTCCTATGCTGGTTGTTGAAATAAGGTTGTACGCTTTTTTCTTTCCTGTACGGGCAAATTCAATCAACCTGTCATTTCCTGCCACATTTGCATCATAAAGCTCAGAGTAGTGTCCATAATGCTTCACGTTTGCCGCGGAATTAATGATCACATCAATTTTATCTGCCAGTACTTCATACAGTTTTTGACTTAAGCCCAGTTTGTCCTTTGCTATGTCTCCTGAGAATGCACAGACTCTGTCCTCTAATATATTCTTTAGCTGCACATCCGGCTTAAAATAATACTCAAGTTTTTTACAGAGCCGTTCCCATGCTTCTTTATCATCCTTACTTCTGATTGTAACATAAATCTTATAATTGGTATTCTTTAACAGCTGGTATAAAATGTGTATTCCCAAATAACCAGTACTTCCAGCCAGTAGAATATTGCTGTAATTTGCTTTTTCTGATAAATCCATTTTCTTATACTTCTGGATTCTGGTCTTATATTTAATGATTCGCTTTTCTATTCCTTCATCTAAGGCAGACACACCGCTTTGTGCTGTAACAGCCGCTTCTCTATAGGCATTCAGGGCATTCTTCAGCCTGTCTTTGGAATATCTGATATGATCCGATAAAACCCGTATGGTCAGACACTTGAAAATGTCGTTGATCTCTATTTCAAACTCCATTGCCAGTCTGGATACGGTCTGGATCGCTTTAATGGAATTGCCTCCAAGCATAAAGAAGTTGTCATCGATACTGATCTGCCCGATTCCCAGGACCTCCTGCCATACTTTCTGGATTTTAGCATCTGTGTCATTTCTAGGCCCTATGTACTCTGATTCCCCATTTCCGCCTTTCTCCGGCTCCGGTAATGCTTTTTTATCGATCTTACCATTGGCAGTCACAGGCATCGCCTCCAACTGTACGAAATAGGACGGCACCATATAGTCCGGCAATGCTTCTGCCATCTGTTCCTTCAGTTTTGCAGCTTCCAGTTCTTTTTCTCCCGTATAATAGGAAACAAGGTACTTATCTCCATGACTGTCTTCACGGGCTATCACCACTGCCTCACGAACAGATGGACATTGAAGCAGTCTGGCTTCAATTTCTCCAAGCTCGATCCGAAAGCCCCTGATCTTTACCTGATCGTCAATTCTTCCCATATACTCAATATTTCCATCCGGAAGCCATCTGGCTAAATCACCGGTATGATACATTCTTTCACCGGCCAGAAATGGATCAGCAGTAAACTTTTCAGCTGTCAGCTCCGGTCTGTTTAAATAACCTCTGGCAATTCCATCTCCGGCTACACACAATTCACCTGGTACACCTACAGGCAGCACATTGCCATTTTTGTCAAGGATATAGATTCTCGTGTTGTCCACAGGTCTTCCAATGGGTACGGAACCGTAGCACATCTCTTCTTCCCTGTACTTCCAGGCGGAGGTTATAATGCTGTATTCCGTTGGACCATAGGCATTCATATATTCAACGCTGTCTTTCCATTGCTCCACCAGAGTCTTTGTAATAGCGGAACCGCCGGTAATCAGTTTTTTCAGTGTGCGCAGTTTTCCCGGTTCAATTCCAGCTAAGTAAGTAGGCGGAAGCAAAGCTATGGTTATTCCCTTTTCATTGACGTATGCTTCAAATTCATTTAAGTTGTTTATGGTGTCCTTTGATATCAGATACAGGGTTCCTCCTCCCAGCAGACTGGTGAAGATCTCCCATACCGATGCATCAAAGGAACTGCTTGCAAACTGAAGCATCCGCTCATTTTCGTCCACCTTCCAGTATCTCTTAAAATAATTCCGGAGGTTTATGATTCCATGATGTTCTACCATAACTCCTTTGGGTTTTCCCGTTGAACCTGAGGTGTAGATAATATACGCTAAATCACCCGCACTGCTTAAGTCCTCAGGGTTTTCCCCGCATTCACCAAATTGGTCATCGAGGAAAATCACCTCTATGTCAGTCACAGCTTTCTCCTCTAAATGCCTTTGTGTCAGGACTACCGCTGCACCGCTGTCCTCCAGCATATACCGGATTCTGTCCTCCGGATAATTAGGGTCTACAGGCAGATAGGCTCCTCCTGCTTTTAATACTCCAAGCATTGCAACGATCATTTCCAGGGAGCGCTCCGCCATAATGGCGACAATCTTATCTGTTCCCACGCCCTTACTGTTCAGTATTTTAGCCACGCCGTTGGCCCTTTTGTTGAGTTCCAGATAACTTAAACTGCTCTCACCAAAGACTACCGCTGTCTTATCCGGAACCCTTCTGACCTGTTCTTCAAAGGCTCCATGAATGGTACTGCGTTTTGGATACGGCTCAGCTGTCCTGTTAAAGCAATATAATATTTTTTTCCGTTCTTCTTCATCAAGAAGCTGAATGTCCTTCAGCTTCACCTGAGGATTTTCTGCCACCTCTTTCAAAATATTGACGAAGTGTTGTAAAAGAGCTTCCATTGTTTCCCTTTTGTACAGCTTAATCCCGTATTCCAGTTCAAATATAATACCTTCCTGTGTTTCAATAGCAGCAAGAGTGATATCAAACTTGGATATAGGAACCCCGTTGCCATAAGGAGCGGCTTTCATTCCAGCCAGTTCTAATTTTCCGGTCTCCATATTCTGAAGTGCGAACATGGTATCAAACAAAGCATTTCTGCTCATGTCTCCCTTTAATCCCAGTTTTTCTACAATCTCTTCAAAAGGATAATCCTGGTTTTCATAAGCTCCCAGGGCCATTTCTCTGACTTCTGCCAGAAATTTTTGGTATGTCTTTTCTCCCTGAGGGTAATTTCTCATTGCCAGGGTGTTAACAAACATCCCTATTATATTTTGCAGATCTGCATGAGGCCGTCCTGCAATAGGGGAACCAACTATAATATCTTCCTGCCCTGTATATCTGTAAAGCAGCGTGTTGTAAGCTGCCAGAAGTACCATGTACATGGTTGCTCCGTTTTCTTTTGCAATTTCACTAAGCTTTCCTGTAATTTCGCTGCCTAAGTGGAAACGAACTCTGCCTCCTTCAAAGTTTTGCACTGCCGGTCTTTTATAATCAGCCGGCATGTTAAGTACGGGTATTTCACCTCCTAATGTCTTCAGCCAGTAATTTTCCTGTTGTTTCATTGAATCATTCCCATACATCTGGTTCTGCCATACGCAGTAGTCCCTGTACTGAAGCTGCAGTGGTTTTAAATCCTTCCCTTCGTAAAGAGCACAGAATTCTCTCAGCAGTATCTCCATGGAAACTCCGTCGGAAATGATGTGGTGCATATCAAACATCAGGATATAACTTTCATCTTTCAATTTAACCAGTTCAGCTCTCAAAAGAGGTGCCTTACTTAAGTCAAAAGGCTTTACAAAATTACGGACAATATCCTGTCCCTCTTCTTTTGCGGCTTCTTCACAGCCGACTGCAAAATCAACATGGGTGTCCACCCATTGGACCAGTTCACCATCTATTGTTTTAAAGGATGTTCTTAAGGTTTCATGGCGCTCAATCATCTGTCTGAATGCCGCCTGCAGACGTTCTATATCAATATTACCTTCAATCCGCAATGCAGAAGGCATGTTATAGGTAATTCCATTCCCTCCCAGCTGGCTTAATACATAGACCCGCTTCTGCGCAGAGGACATTGGATAATACTGCGCTTTTTCTGCCGGTTCAATGGATGCATAGATATCTTCCTTTGCATTTTCTATGTATTTTTTCATTTCAGCAATTGTCGGTCCCCCAAAGATCTCCTTTAACGGGATGTTGATGTTGAATTCCTTGTGGATTCTGGAAACCAGCACGGTAGCCTTTAAAGAATGACCTCCCAGTTCAAAGAAGTTATCCATTCTCCCGATCTTCTCAGCTTTTAACACTTCCTGCCAGATAACGGCCAGCTTTTCTTCCACCATTCCTTCCGGCTTTTCGTATTCCACACCGGTATCGATCCTGCCCTCCGGCTCAGGCAGTGCCTTTCTGTCAAGCTTTCCGTTAAAGGTGAGCGGCAGCTGCTCAAGCCGGATAAAATAGGAGGGCACCATGTAGTCAGGAAGATCCTTTAACAGGTATGCTCTCAATTCCCCTGTTGTAAGCTCCTCTTTTCCTGCTATATATGCACAGAGATATTTTGTCCCGTATCCGTCTTCCCGGTCAATCACTGCGGCTTCCCTGACTGACTCATGGGTGAGCAGCCGGTTCTCAATTTCACCCAATTCGATCCTGTATCCGCGGATTTTGACCTGATAATCAATTCTTCCGAGAAACTCGATTGTTCCATCAGACAGCCATCTTGCCAAATCCCCTGTCCGGTACATCCTGCTTCCGGGAACAAATGGATTTTCCACAAATTTCTGCTCTGTCAGTTCCAATCTGTTTAGATATCCTCTTCCCACTCCGTCACCGGATATATACAGCTCTCCTGCCGCGCCAACCGGAAGTACCTCTCTGTCTTTACCAAGAATGTAGATCTGGACATTGTTAAGCGGCGCTCCGACCGGTATGGAGTTCAGTCCTGCTGCGGTTTCATAATCAATGGAAAACAAGGTGGAATCCACACAGCATTCTGTAGGACCGTAAACATTGGTGATCCTTGGTTTTTCTCCTGCAATCCGGTCATAAAAACTCTTTACCGTTTCTATCCCCAGCGCCTCACCGCCGATTACAAAATGCTTTACTGTTAAAGCATCTGATCCAGCCTGCATAGCATTCTCCAGAAAACGGATGTGTGCCGGGGTACCATCAGAGACATCTGCGGAGTGCTCTTTATAGTAACGGAGCAGACTCATGCCATCAAGCCTTGCTTCTTCCGGAACGATGCAAAGTGTGTGACCCAGCATCAAAGTCGGAAATATCTGCTTAACCGATGCATCAAAGACATAGGGTGCCACAAGGGCAACTTTTAAATTCCTGTCGTACTTTCCGTAAATATGCCTGTTTAAACCTGCTGTCAGATTCAGCACATTCCTGTGCTCGATCATGACTCCTTTTGGCATACCTGTAGTTCCTGAAGTGTAGATGACGTAAGCCATGTCCTGGGGAGTATTAACCGGAGCTATATTGCCTGCCTCTCCCTGATACAATGCCTCATTCTTTAAGTCCAGTGTTTTTCCAGAGAATTGTAGTTTGTCCAGTAACTGCGTCTGCGTCAGCAGGATTTCCGTCTGGCTGTCTTCCAGCATATACCGGATTCTTGCTTCCGGATAAAGGGGATCAACCGGCATATAAGCACTTCCTGCTTTTAGTACTGCCATAATTCCCACTATCATTTCTACCGAGCGCTCTGTCATGATACCTACCGTCTTGTCAACACCCGCTCCATTTTCTCTCAATACTGCGGCAAGCTGATTGGAACGCGCATTCAATTCTCCATAAGTCAGGATTTTTTCTTCAAATTCCACAGCCACCCGGTCAGGATTTTTCTCTGCCTGTTCTTCAAATACCTCAATGATGGTTTTATCCCTGGAATACTCTGCAGAGTTGTCATTAAAGCCATATATAATTCTTTGAATTTCTTCCTTTTTAAGCATTTGAAGATCCTTAAGCCGGGTCTTTGGGTCTTTGGCTATTTCTTCCAGCAACGCGCTGTAGTGGATTGCGGCTTTCTCCATGGTTTCTTTTTTAAACAGCCTGGTACAGTATGCCAGTTCAAACTCTATCCCCGCTTCCTCCTCTTTCGCAGTCAGGGCAATGTCAAATTTGGACATCTTCACTTCATAGCTGCAAGGCGTGATGTTTAGTCCATCCATTACCAGTGCTGCTGCATCCACATTAAGCAGCGCGAAGAAAGCATCAAAAAGGGCACTCCGGCTTACATCCCGTTTCAGCTTAAGCTTTTCCACCAGCTCTTCAAAGGGATAATCCTGGTTTTCATACGCACCCAGGGCCATTTCTCTGACTTCCGTCAAAAATCCCTCAAAGGTCTTCTCTCCCTGGGGATAGTTTCTCATTGCCAGAGTGTTAACAAACATTCCAATAATATTCTGAAGATCTGCATGAGGTCTTCCTGCAATGGGCGATCCGACTATCATATCTTCCTGTCCGGTGTATTTATAAAGCAGTGTGTTATATGCTGCAAGCAGTACCATGTACATGGTTGCGCCGTTTTCCCTGGCCACACCCTGAAGTTTCCCGGTAATCTCCTGGCTTAAATGAAACCTGATTCTGTCTCCTTCAAAGCTCTGTACTGCCGGTCTTTGATAATCAAGGGGCAGATTGAGTACCGGAATTTCACCTTCCAAGGTCTTCAGCCAGTAATCTTCCTGTTTTTTCAAGGTTCCATCTTCGTACATCCGATTCTGCCAAGCCGAATAATCTCTGTACTGGAGTCTGAGCGGATTTAAATCCGTGCCTTCATAAAGGGTGATAAATTCCCGGATCAGGATTTCCATGGAGACTCCGTCGGAGATAATATGGTGCATATCAAATAAAAGAACATGACTGTTTTCTTCGGTCTTTACCAATTCTACTCTTAAAAGGGGGGCTTTGCTTAAATCAAAAGGCTTTATAAAGTCATTTAGCAAATCTTCTGTTTTTTCTCCTGGTGCCTCTTTACAGGACACACAAAATTCCGCCTCATCGTGCACTCTTT
The DNA here is from genome assembly GCF_033342255.1 of Clostridium boliviensis. Classification (NCBI taxonomy): domain Bacteria; kingdom Bacillati; phylum Bacillota; class Clostridia; order Eubacteriales; family Clostridiaceae; genus Clostridium; species Clostridium boliviensis. The sequence goes on along the minus strand of NZ_JAWONS010000099.1, from coordinate 23,826 downwards.
GTAACGGCTCTCCATCCATTATTTCAAAAGAAGTTCTCAAAGTCTCGTGACGTTCGATAAGTTTTTTAAACGCAGCTTCTGTTTTTAGCCTATCAACACCGCCTTCAATCAAGACCGCTCCCGGCATATTATAGACCGTCTTGCTGTCCTCCAGCTGGCCCAATACATATACTCTCTTCTGGGCAGACGACATGGGATAGTATTCTGCTTTTTTCATTGTTTTAATGGAAGCATAAATATCTTCTTTTGCATTTTTAATGTATTCTGCAGTATCCTTTATTGTGGGTCCTTCAAAAATCGCCTTTAACGGTATGTTGATGTTGAATTCCTTATGGATTCTGGAAACCAGCACGGTCGCTTTTAAGGAATGTCCTCCCAGTTCAAAGAAGTTATCCATTCTGCCGATTTTCTGGATTTTCAATACTTCCTGCCAGATCTCCGCCAGCTTTTCTTCCACCATTCCTTCCGGCTTTTCGTATTCCACACCGGTATCAATCCGGCCCTCCGGCTCCGGCAGTGCCTTTCTGTCAAGCTTTCCGTTGAATGTAAGGGGCAGCTTCTCAAGCTGAATAAAATAGGACGGTACCATATACTCAGGCAAATCCCTTAGCAGAAACTCTCTCAGTTTACCTGGCGTAAGATCTTCTTTTCCTGCTATATATGCACAGAGATATTTTGTTCCGTATCCGTCTTCCCGGTCAATCACTGCGGCTTCCCTGACTGACTCATGGTTCAGCAGACGATTCTCGATCTCTCCCAGTTCGATCCTGTATCCGCGGATTTTTACCTGATAGTCAATTCTTCCAAGGAAGTCAATCGTACCATCAGACAGCCATCTTGCCAAATCACCTGTCCGGTACATCCTGCTTCCGGGAACAAATGGATTTTCCACAAATTTCTGCTCTGTCAGTTCTAATCTGTTTAGATAGCCTCTTCCTACTCCGTCACCGGATATGTACAGCTCTCCTGCTGTGCCAACCGGAAGTACCTCTCTGTCTTTTCCAAGAATGTAGACCTGGACATTGTTAATCGGCGCTCCGATCGGTATGGAGTTCAGTCCGGCTGCAGCTTCATAATCAATGGAAAACAAGGTGGAATCCACACAGCATTCTGTAGGACCATAAACATTGGTGATCCTTGGTTTTTCTCCGGAAATCCGGTCATAAAAACTCTTTACCGTTTCTATCCCCAGCGCTTCACCGCCGATTACAAAATGTTTTACCGTTAAAGCATCTGCTCCTTCCTGCATTGCATTCTCCAGAAAACGGATATGTGCCGGGGTGCCATCAGAGACATCCACGGAATGTTCTTTATAGTAACGGAGCAGATTCATGCCGTCCAGCCTTGCTTCTTCCGGAACGATGCAAATTGTATGCCCCAGCAGCAAAGCCGGAAAAATCTGTTTGACCGATGCATCAAAGACGTAGGGCGCCACAAGGGCAACTTTAAAATTCCTGTCATACGTTCCGTAAATATGCCTGTTTAAACCTGCTGTAAGATTCAGTACATTCCTGTGCTCAATTATGACTCCTTTTGGCATACCTGTTGTTCCGGAGGTATAGATAACGTAGGCCATGTCATCCGGGAAATTAAGGGGAGATATATTGGCTGTGTCTCCCTGATACAATGACTCATCCTTTAAGTCCAGTGTTTTTCCTGAAAATTGCACCTTATTTAGTAACTGCGTCTGCGTCAGCAGGATTTGTGTCTGGCTGTCTTCCAGCATATACCGGATTCTTGCTTCAGGATAAAGGGGATCCATGGGCAGATAAGCGCTTCCTGCTTTCAGTATTGCCATAATTCCCACTATCATTTCTACTGAGCGTTCAGTCATGATACCTATGGTCTTTTCCGTACCTGCTCCATTTTCTCTCAATACTCCTGCCAACTGATTGGAACGTGAATTTAATTCCCCATAGGTAAGGCTGCTTTCTTCAAATTCCACAGCCGCCTGGTCTGGATTTTTCTCCGCCTGTTCTTCAAATACCTGAACGATGGTTTTATCTCTGGCATACTGTGCAAAGTTGTCATTAAAGTCATATACAATTCTTTGTATTTCTTCCTCTTTAAGCATCTGAAGATCCTTAAGGCGGGTCTGGGGATTAGCGGCAATCTTTTCCAGCAATGTAACATAGTGGACTGCCGCCTTCTCCATGGTATCTTTACAAAACAGCCTGGTGCAGTATGCCAGTTCAAGCTCTATCCCCCCGTCATCCTCTTTAGCAGTCAGGGCAATGTCAAATTTGGACATTTTCACATCATAGCTGTAAGGCATCATTTCCAGCCCATTCATTACAAACGCTGTAGTATCTACACTCTGAAGGGCAAAAAAAGCATCAAAAAGGGCATTTCGGCTGACATCCCTTTTCAATTTAAGCTTTTCTACCAGCTCTTCAAAGGGATAATCCTGGTTCTCATACGCACTGAGAGCCATTTCTCTGACTTCTGCCAAAAAGTCCTGGAAGGTCTTCTCTCCCTGAGGATAGTTTCTCATTGCCAGAGTATTGACAAACATTCCTATCATATTTTGCAGATCTGCATGGGGCCTTCCCGCAATTGGTGATCCGACTATTATATCTTCCTGTCCGGTATATTTATAAAGCAGTGTATTGTATGCTGCAAGCAGCACCATATACATGGTTGCTCCATGATCCTTTGCAATACCCTGTAGTTTCTTTGAAACTTCCTGGTTTAAATGAATCCTGATTCTGTCTCCTTCGAAGCTCTGTACCGCCGGTCTTTGATAATTAAGGGGCATGTTGAGTACAGGAAGATCACCTTCAAAGGTCTTAAGCCAGAACTCTTTCTGCTTTTTTAAGGTTCCATTCTCGTACATCTGATTCTGCCATGCTGAATAATCCCTGTACTGAAGTCTGAGAGGGGTCAAATCCGTTCCTTCATAAAGAGTGGTGAATTCCCGGATCAGTATCTCCATGGAGACTCCGTCAGAGATAATATGGTGCATGTCAAACAGAAGGACATGCCTGTTTTCTCCGGTTTTCACCAGACCTGCCCGCAAAAGAGGGGCTTTGTTTAAATCAAAGGGCTTTATAAATTCATTCAGCAGGTTATCTGTATTTTCGTTGGGTGCTTCCCTGTAAGATACACTGAATTGTGCCTGATCATGCACTCTCTGGACCGGTTCCCCGTTCATTATTTCAAAGGATGTTCTTAAAGTCTCATGACGGGCAATCAGCTTTTTAAAAACAGCTTCTGTTTTTTCCGGATCAATATAGCCATTAATCAGTACAGCACCAGGTATGTTATATACTGTCTTTCCGTCCTCCAACTGTCCTAATACAAATATCCGTTTCTGGGCAGATGACATGGGATAATACTCTGCCTGTTCTACTGGTTGGATGGAAGCATAAATATCCTCTTTTGCGTTCCTTAGATACGCCGCAATTTCCCTTACTGTGGGACCTGCAAAAATCTCTTTTAACGGGATGTTACTATTAAATTCTTTGTGGATTTCAGAGGAAAGAACAATTGCATTTAAGGAATCTCCCCCAAGTGCAAAGAAATTATCATTGATTCCGATACGCTCTGCCTTAAATATCTTCTTCCACAACCGGCAGATATCCTCTTCCAGTTCATCAGAAGGCGCTTCGTACTCTGCACTTGTATCCATAGTCAGGTCAGGTTCCGGGAGGGCCTTGCGGTCAATTTTCCCATTGACAGTTAAAGGCATCTGGTCAAGTTTTACAAAGCAGGAAGGTACCATATAATCCGGCAGTTCCTGTAACAGCTCTGCTCTCAGCCTGTCTAACGGTAATATTTCTTCCCAGACAATATAAGCTGCAATATATTTATTGCCCTGCAAATCATCCTTCGCAACGACTGCAGCATCTTTGATCTGGGGCATTTTAAGCAGTTGGCTCTCGATTTCACCCAGTTCAATCCTGAAACCTCTGACTTTTACCTGATCGTCAATTCTACCCAGGAATTCGATATTACCATCTGGCAGCCATTTGGCAAGATCACCTGTCCGGTACATTTTTTCTCCTGATTGAAAGGGGTTATCCACGAACTTTTCTTTCGTAAGCTCCGGACGGTTTAAATACCCTCTTGCAAGTCCGTCACCTGAAATGCACAGTTCACCCGCGGCTCCAATTGGCAGCATATGACGCTTTTTGTCAAGAATAAATACTCTGGTATTGTTCACTGGAGTTCCAATGGGTACCGATTCATATTCCAATTCTTCCTCTTTATATGTCCATGTAGTAGTAATAACACTGTATTCCGTCGGACCGTAAGCGTTAATATAAGTAAGCCCAGACTTCCACTTTTCCACCATTTCTTTTGTAATTGCGGACCCTCCGGTAATCAGCCTTGTTAGAGTGGGCAGTTGTCCCGGCTCTAAGTTAGACAAATAAGTTGGAGGAAGCAATGCTATGGTAATGCCGTTCTTATTTATATATTTTTCAAATTCCAATAAATTGTTTATGGTTTCTTTGGGTATTAAGTAAAGGGTGGCACCGGTCAGCAGGGTGGTGAAAATCTCCCACACAGAAGCATCAAATGAATTGCTTGCAAACTGAAGCATTCTGTCATTTTTATTCATCTCATGCTTCTGCACAAAAAAGGCCTGAAGATTTAAGATTCCCTGATGCTTCACCATAACTCCTTTGGGTTTCCCGGTAGATCCGGAAGTATAGATGATATATGCCAGGTCCTCCGGTTTACTTCTGTTCTCCGGATTGTCTTTGTTATCATTATAGCTTTGGCTGTCATCAAGCAGGATCACTTCTCCGTTAAAATCCGCTTTATCCCTCAGATGCTTTTGAGTCAGCAAAATTTCCGACGCGCTGTCTTCCAGCATATACTTTATTCTTTCTGAAGGATAGTTGGGATCAATGGTTAAATAAGCTCCGCCTGCTTTAAGTATTCCCAGCATACCTATGATCATTTCCGGGGAACGTCCGGTCATGATGGCAATGATCTGATCTTTTTTCACACCTTTCTCTCTCAGCGTCCATGCCAGTTGGTTAGCCCTTTGGTTTAATTCCCGGTACGTAAGCTTCTGATCTTCCAAACACACAGCAGTCTGTTTAGGGTATTTTAAAACCTGTTCTTCAAACAGCGTATGTATGGTCTTGTTTTTTTCGTAATCCGCTGCTGCTGCATGAAACTCTTCCATCATCTTTTTTTGTTCCCATTCAGGTACAATGCCGATTTCTGATATGCTGCATTCGTTATGATCCAATATCTGGCGGAATAAAAAATCAAAATGAGATACCACATGTTCAATTGGAATGAATTTGTCAAATACATCCATTCGATAGGAAAAATCAATATAAACTTCTGCATCCTCATACTCTCTTAAATAGACCGTGAGAGCGTTGCGTTCATGATGATGGGGCAACATTACATGGCTTCCAATTTCAGCATCCACAAAGCTTTCCGTCGCCCCATGCTTTTCATAGGAAAATGAAATATCAAAAAGACTGCTTTTTTCGATTGTTGTACTGAAAACAGACCGGTAGATTTCTCCTGTGGAAACCCTCATGTGCCTGTAGCAGTCCATGAGCTCATTTTTAATATACTTAATAAGCTCATGAAAGCTTATATCGCTTCCTGGAGATATCCTTAACGGAATAACATTGGCAAAATGTCCCATCGTCTGCTTGTATTTTGTTTTATTTCGATTTAGAACCGGTACGCCGATTACTACCTCTTCCTTATCGCATACTCTGCTGAAATAGGTAAATAAGGTTCCAAGTACAAAATGAAAGACAGAACAGCCCCTTTCTTCACTGAACCGAATAATCCGGTTATATAATTCCCTGTCTATCTTTAAAATACGCCTGCCGCTCCAGTCCGACTGCCCGTCCGGATCAGTGCCGGTTGCGTTTCGTTTAAACAAAGGTTCGGGAATATTTAAGTACTTTTCCATCCAGAATTCCCTGTCTTTTATAAAGCTTTTTGAATTATGATAGCTTTGATCTTCAAGCAGGAAATCGTGATAGAAATAGACCGGTTTCTCTTCTGTTCTTCCCCCTGTGTATAATTCATTATAGTTTTCTATGATTTGTTTGTGAGTGAGTACAAATCCCCAGCCATCTATAATAAGATGAAAGGCTTTGATAAATACGAAGTACTGGTTATCGTTCCATTTCAACAGGTCAAACTGGAAGAGCCGGTTTCCCATATCAAAGGGCTTCTGAAACTCTCCCCGCATCCATTCCATGCAAAACTCACGGGAATTTTCCTTCCCGGAGAAATCATGTACAGGCAGTTCATACAAAGACTCTGATGATATGTTCAGATATGGTACTCCGTCTCTTTCTATTACGTTAGCCCGCATCATTTCATTGCGGTCGATAAAAACCTGAATGGCCTGGTTAAATAATGGTACATTAATTTCGCCTTTTATTTCTGTATATCCGCCAATATTGTAAATTGGCTTACCTGCATACATACACTGTTCCAGCCATATGTCCTTTTGGTATGAGCTTAACGGATATTCTGTAACGTTTTTTATTCCTGTTTCCATACTGATTGATCTCCCCTTTTTTATTGCTATGTATTTAACAAATGTTTCTCAGATAATATCCGGTCGAAAAGTGAAATAACTTCTTCCGGATCGTAAAGATTTTTTGAAACGCAAAGTTCCATCATTAACCGCCCTGAAATGGTAGCCGACGAAAGGAAAAGTGACTGGGCTCTCACAGAAATATAAAACGATTCCACCCATTTTTCCATAATCGGATATGATATAACACCAAGATTAGAAAGAGTGATGGACGTATTCATCAACGGCCCCCTTTCAGACATGGTTTTCTTACACGATTTTAAACATAGCCTCTTGTATTTTTTCAATGAATTGGAGAAAACAGCTGCCAGACGCAGCAAGCCGTACGGGACTCCTCTTTTAAACCATTGAAACGCTTCTTTTACCTGTTTTCTCAAATCTCCCTCCCGGAAGAACTGCGCCGGAAGGCTGGCTACATAATTCCCATGCATGGTCTGTGGCGAATAGGAATGTAAAGGCTGTATGTCCATAGGCATGGAGACAAGCACCCGCTGTTTTCCGGAATCATGCTCCAATAATCCATCCGTCATTCTGTAACAGAGATATTCGCCAAATGTCATATCATGGCGTCTGCTCTGGCGTAATATTTCCCTGGTTTTTTCAGCGCTGAAACTGTAGGATTTTTTCACATAGCCTCTGCCTCTTTTCGGTTTTTGGTCATAACTTAAATCTAAAGTTTCGTTTTTATCCTTCTTATTAACATTGAATGCAAAGCCTGTTAAAAAAACAGGAAGCCACAAATAGGCAGATATTTTTCTGCCGGTGCGAAGAATCCGTTCCCTTAAGCCGGGAGAGACAGACGTCTCTTCCGGCACTGTGTCAATTTCACACGAATAATATTCAAGCCACTTCTTAATCCAGAATATCAGTCCCCTGCCATTGGTCACGGCATGATGCATGGAAAATACCATCGTATTCTCATTTACAGGAAACAGGTGAAAAACCAGCCTGGAATTGGTGGAATCATATCGTTCCAAAACCTCTTCCTCGGTATAATACTTAGAAAGCTGCTCCTTTTCAAAATCAAGCAAAACTTTCAGTTCCTCTTTTGGAAACCGGTTCCATTGAAACGTATTTTTTTCAGGCTGTTCCACCATTTTAGCCTGCAGCAGCGGATTTTCCATAACCAGTGCCCGGTAGCTGGGATACAATTGTTCCGGATCAATTTTCTTCTTAAAGCTGACTGTTGCTATCATGCAATTGGACGAATTGAATTCTTCTGTTCCAAAAAAATATAAACTTGCAAGTTTGATTGCATCCATCTTTTACTGCCCTCCAGCGTATTTTTATTGCATAAACCCTACATTTCTGCAGTGTTCAATCATGAGCTTTACTCTGCTGCTGTCAAGCTTTTGCCACTCAAATCCCAGCGCTTTTAAGATACCGTCAGTCTTTCTGTTCTTTATCAGGAATAATGTTTTGCTGGCTCCTTCAAAGAATATATTGGAATGGACAAGTATTCTGGATACTTCCTGTTTCGCCTCATTATCATCGTATTTTTTCAGAATATATGAGGTGAACTTGTCCACGGGCATCGGCTCCACTTCCACTCCTGCCTGATTTAAGAAACGGGCAAAGGAAATCATATTGATCCGATGGCTGTTAAATAAATGGTACGTCTCATTTTTTAAATTCTTCCTGTCAAACAGCAGTACAACTGCTTTTGCCACCTGATCTACAAAGGAAAAGTCCAGGGTTTTATCAGTAATCGCAGGGACATATCCTAGCTTTATCATGGATTTCACCATGGTATAGAACGCATTATCCTGAATATTTTCCTGAAAAATACCGGACTCTGAATCAAAAACCAGATTTCCTACCCTGAAAACATTGCATTCAATACCATTTTCTCTCGCCCTGACGATCTGCTTCTCAGCTTCCAGCTTTGTCATTACATAATAGTTGTCGGAATTTTGATCTACATCACAGTCATACTCGGTAAAAACCATGCTTGACTGATCTTCTATTAATCCGCTTCCCACACTTGTCGTTGATATGAAGTTATACACCTTTTTCTTTCCTGTACCAGCAAATTCAATGAGCCTTTTATTTCCTTCCACATTAATTGCGTAAAACTCTGAATAATTTCCAAAATGCTTAACATTTGCCGCTGAGTTTATGACTGCATCAATTTGATTTGCCAGGCTTTCATAACGTTCTTTGCCAAGCCCAAAATAATCCTTTGTTAAATCTCCGCTAAATACGTATAATCTGTCTTCCAGTGTTCGCCGTCCGCAGATTTCATCTCCAAAGTGGAATTGCAGCTTTGCATACAGCCGTTCCTTTGCCTCACTGTCATCCTTTCCCCTGACAGCTGTGTAAATCTTATAGTCAGTGTTCTTTAGCAGCTGATGTACAATCTGTATACCAAGATAACCGGTTCCTCCTGCTACTAAAATATTGTGGTAGCCTGCCTTTTCTGAAATATCTACTTCTTTATACTTCTGATTTCTTTTATGGTATTCTTTCAGGCTTTTAAGAATTCTTCCATCACTGGCTCCCCTTCCTTCCATTCTGGTGACCGCTGATTCTTTAAGTGCTTCAATCGCTGTCTTCAGCCTGTCTTTGGAGTATTTTATCTGATCCGACAGACTCCGTATTGTAGGATATTGGAAAATGTCGTTAATTCCAATTTCGAATTCCGACGCCAGCCTTGATACTGCCTGGATCGCCTTGATGGAATTTCCGCCCATCATAAAGAAATTGTCATCGATTCCGATTGTTTCAATTCCCAGAGTATCCTGCCACACTTCCTGGATTTTTTTATCCGCATCGCTTCTTGGACCAATAAATTCTGCCCCGCAATTTCCATGCATTTCCGGCTCCGGCAGTGCTTTTTTGTCTATCTTGCCGCTTTGCGTCATTGGCATAAGCTCCATCTTCATAAAGAAGGCTGGTACCATGTAGTCCGGCAGTTCCCTTAAAAGATGTTTTTTCAGTTCTTCCACATCTACTTCATCTTTTGCCGTATAATATGCAGTCAGATATTTCTCTTTCTTTTGATCCTCTCTGGCAATCACTGCCACATCATGAATCAGGGGATATTTATGTAAGTTTGCTTCAATCTCTCCAAGCTCGATCCGAAATCCCCGGATCTTTACCTGATCATCGGTTCTTCCTAAATATTCCACATTTCCATCCGGCAGCCACCGGGCAAGATCTCCTGTCCGGTACAACTTCTCACCGGATTCATACGGGTTATCAATAAACTTTTCTTCAGTCAGAGACCGGCGGTTTAAATAGCCTCTGGCAATGCCGTCACCTGATACGCACATCTCCCCCGCCGCTCCTATCGGTAAAAGCTTCTGTTCTTTATCCAGTATGTAGATCCTTGTATTGGAGACAGGCTTCCCGATAGGTACTGAATCAAATCCCATTTCCCCGCTCTGGTATTTCCATGCGGTTGCAATGACACTGTATTCGGTTGGACCGTAGGCATTCATATAATCAGCCTTGTCCTTCCACTTTTCTACCAACTCCTTTGTAATAGCTGACCCACCCGTTACCAGTTTCTTTAATGACGGCAGACTTCCCGGCTCAATGCCTGACAGGTATGCAGGCGGCAGAAGGGTAATAGTGATTTCATTTTCATTGATAAAACCCTTGAAATCATCCAGATTATTAATCACATCCCTGGAAATCAGATACAGAGTTCCCCCGCCCAGCAGTATCGTGAAAGTCTCCCACACGGAAGCATCAAAGGAACTGCTGGCAAACTGAAGCATCCGGTCTGATTCTCCCACTCCCCAGCTTTTCTTGAAATAATTCTGGAGATTTAAAATTCCGTGATGTTCTACCATGACACCTTTCGGTTTTCCGGTAGAGCCTGACGTATAGATGATATACGCCAGATCATCCGGTTTATTTACAGGCTCCGGATTTGCCTTCTCATCCAGATAAGCCTCATCATCATCCAGGCAGATCACAATACCGTTATACTTAATTCTGTCTTTCAGATGCTTTTGAGTGAGCACAATACCTGCCTGGCTGTCCTCCAGCATATATTTAATCCTGTCCTGTGGATAACCGGGATCTATGGGCAGGTAGGCACCTCCCGCTTTGAGTATTCCAAATATGCCTGTTACCATATCCAAGGAACGTTCTGTCATTACAGCAACAATGGTGTCCGGCTTCACTCCCTGCCTTATCAGTGCATGAGCCAGCCTGTTTGCTTTCTCATTCAACTCCCTGTAGGTCAGTTTTTTATCTTCAAAAACAAGTGCCGCATGATCCGGTCTTTGATCTGCCTGCTCCTCAAATAAACCGTGGATAGTCTGATCTTTTAAATATTCCACTACTGTCTGATTAAAATCATGAAGCAGCATACGCCTTTCAGCTTCCGGCACTACATCAATCTCTTCAATGGCCATATCCGGGTGCTTTACAATTTCACTGATTATAGCTTTCATCTGTTCAGCGATTCGGGCGAGAAAGCTTTTGTTATAAGCCAGGCTGTTGTATCGGAATTTGATTTGCAGATCCTTCCCGGGCATGATAATAATATTTAAATCAAAATTCGTCTGCTCCGATACCTTTGCTGAAAGTACGGTGATATCATCCTTATCGTTATCGTCTCCCTTAACAGCTTCCTCCATGGGATAATTTTCAAAAGCCATAAGATTTTGAACCAGTTCCCCTTTGCAGGATAATCTGGACTGAATTTCCGCAAGCGGATAATAACTGTGTTTCTCAGACTCCAACGCCGCTCTTTGCTGTTTTGCAATAAGAGAGGAAAAGCTTTCACCTTTTTCTGCCCGGACTCTGACTGGAATGGTATTGATAAAGAGCCCTACCATTCGTTCAACCCCCTCCACCTCGGCCGGTCTGCCTGAAACCACTGATCCAAACACCACATCCCGGGTATTGCTGTACCTTTGCAGTAAGATTCCCCATACTGCCTGCATCAGCGTACTTAAGGTAGCAGTGCTATCTCTTGCTGTTTTTTCAAGCCTTGCTTTCATTTCTTCATTTATTGTAAAATCGTATTCCTCCTGAAGATAACCCTGCCCGGCAGTTATGGCTTTCATTCTGGACAGCTGTTCAGTCTGTTCATATTCCATGAGATACTGAGCCCAATAATCCGATGCTTCCTGGTCATCTCTGTTTTCCAGCCATTGTATATACTGGCTGTATGGGTATATCCTTCCTAACTGGGGGGAACTGCCGTCCCGAAACGCTTTATAAGATTCCAGAAGCTCCTTAAATACAATAGGCAGACACCAGCCGTCCATGATGATATGATGAAAGCTCCAGATTACATGGTAAATTCCCTCACTCACTTTAATCAGCATGATCCGGACCAGCGGCTCGTGGGTTAAGTCAAATCCCTTCTTTCTGTCGTCAGTCATGCATTCTTCCAAATAATATTTCTTTTGTTCTTCCAATAAAAGTGAAATATCCTTATAGTCCATTTTTGCAGGTCTGTCTGTTAAAACCACCTGGACCGGCTTATCTGTCTGTTCATAGATAAAGGCGGTTCTTAGAATATCATGTCTTAAAATCACCTGCCAAAATGCCCGCTGAAATACATCTTTATCAACATTGCCCTTTAATGTGATTACAGCCTGCTCAAAATAAGCATTGGAATCTTTTTCCCTGAGGAAATGATACAGCATTCCGGTCTGCATCGGCGTCAGGGGATAAATGTCCCTGATATTTTGTTTTGATGCTTCCATCACACGGTACACCGCCTCCACTTCCTGATCCGTGATCTTTGCGGAGCTTAAATCACCAGGTGTCAGTTCGGTATAATCCTGAGATACGCAGTGCTCAATCATCCGTATCAGACAGCGTTTAAAATTCTCAGCAATCTGGTTTATTGTGGTCTTTTCATATTCGCCAATGTGATAGGTAAAATTAAGCTGCAGCTTTCCGTTATTAATTCCTCCATAAATATCAAGACAATATGGCAGCTCCATCTCTGGTGAAATAGTGTTACCTGCGGAGATATTCGATAACGTAAATAAACCGCTGTCTATATCCTGGTCAAATTGACCCAGATAGTTGAAACTGATCTCCGGATTTAAATTAAACTTAAGCATTTCTTCATCCGGAAGAATTGTCTGATATTTTAAAATACCATAACCAATTCCTTTTCCTGGAATGGTACGCAGGATTTCTTTCACAGATTTTATCCTGGAGGATAAGGCTCCGTTTCCTTTCATATTTAAAATTACAGGATACTGTGTGGTAAACCATCCTACGGTTCTGCTGATATCAATATCCGGGACAATTTCTTCACGGCCATGTCCTTCTAAATTAATGAGAACTTTATCCTCTCCAGTCCACTCTGAAATCGTCTCCCCCAGCGCTGCCAGAAGAATATCATTAATTTCGGTATTGTACGCCTTGTTTACTTCCCTGATCAGACGGGAAGTGCGGATCTCATCAAGCTCCATGAAAACCTGGTCACAATCTTTATAGTGTCTGCTGCTGACAGTATGTTCCTTTGGAAGGGACTTCACCTCGATCTGTTCCAGCCCACTCCAGTACGGAATTTCCTTTTGAAGCTCCTCACTGTCGGCATACTCATAAAGCTTTTCCGACCATTCCTTAAAGGAATCTGTTTTTGCCTGGAATTTAATCTCTTCACCGTTAACCGCCTGCCGGTATCCTGCTGTGATATCCTCAAAGAGAATTCTCCAAGAGATCCCGTCAACCACCAGATGATGGATTGCAAGGAACAGATAGTCTCCCTCTTTTGTCTTAAACAGACCTGCATTTACCAGAGGACCCTGTTTTAAATTCATAGAGGACTGAAGAATTCCGGCTTCTTCTTCCACTGCTTTCTTGTCAAACTGCACACTTGTAAAATCCTTTACTGTCAGTGAATAAAGATTTCCTTCCAGCCCCCGGTTAAGCAAAGCAATCCGCCCGGCCTTCTGCCTCATTACAATCCGCAGCGCATCATGGTGTTCCACCAGGCGGTCAAGTACATTTCTCAGAGCACCTTCGTCGAATCCCTCTTTCCGGTACAGCATAACTGACTGGTTGAAGTGATTTTTATACTCAGAACACTGCTCAAAAAACCAGCTTTGGATCGGAGTAAGAATTACTTCTCCTTTTACAGTTCCCTGTAAAGCAGTACGTTCCCCGGTTTTAATATAAGCGCTCAGCTCTCCGATAAACGGATGTTCAAAAATATCCTTTAGTTCAAGCTTTAGCTGATAACTGTTCAGTTTGGATAATACCTGTATTGCTTTAATGGAATCTCCGCCCAGATTGAAAAAATTGTCTTTGATTCCCACCCGTTCAAGTTCAAGCACCTTTTCCCAAACCCGAGCTATGATCTCTTCTGTTTTGTTTCTCGGCGCCACATATTCCACTGCAGCACTCATACCTGTATCTGGCTCAGGAAGGACCTTCTTATCAATTTTTCCGCTTTGATTCAAAGGCATATGCTCTAACTGTGTAAAGTAAGACGGCACCATATAATCCGGAAGCTCCTTTAAAAGATGCTCCCGCAGTTCATCTGCTTTAAGCGGGCACTCTGCCGTATAATACGCTAAGAGATACTTTTCTTTCTTTTTGTCCTCTCTTGCAATCACTGCCACATCACGGATCAGCGGATACTTATGTAAGTTTGCTTCAATCTCCCCAAGCTCGATCCGAAATCCCCGGATCTTTACCTGATCATCGATTCTACCTAAATATTCCACATTTCCATCCGGCAGCCAGCGGGCAAGATCTCCTGTCCGGTACATCTTCTCTCCGGCTTCATAGGGATTATCCACAAACTTTTCTGCAGTCAGAGACCGGCGGTTTAAATAGCCTCTGGCAATGCCGGCACCTGATACGCACATTTCTCCGGCCACTCCCACCGGCAAAAGCTTCTGTTCCTTATCCAGTATATAGATTCTTGTATTGGACACAGGCTTTCCAATGGGTACTGAATCATATCCTGTCTCCTCATTTCTGAATTTCCATGTAGTCGCAATTACACTGTATTCGGTGGGACCATAGGCATTCATATAAGCAGCCTTGTCCTTCCATTTTGCAACCAGTTCCTTTGTAATAGCCGATCCGCCAGTTACCAGTTTCTTTAATGACGGCAAGCTTCCCGGCTCAATGCCTGACAGGTATGCAGGAGGAAGCAATGTAATGGTGATTTCATTTTCATTGATAAAATCCTTGAAATTATCCAGATTATTAATTACATCTCTGGAAATAAGATATAAGGTTCCTCCGCCCAGCAAAATGGTAAAAGTTTCCCATACGGAAGCATCAAAGGAACTGCTGGCAAACTGCAGCATCCGGTCTGATCCATCTACTCCCCAGCCTTCTTTAAAATAATTCTGGAGATTTAAAATACCGTGATGTTCTACCATAACCCCTTTTGGTTTTCCGGTTGAGCCAGATGTATAGATGATATACGCCAGATCATCTGATTTATTTACAGGCTCTGGGTTGGTATCTTCTTTCATATAAGCATCTGCATCATCCAGACAGATAATATGACCGTTATAGTTTATTCTGTCCTTTAGATGCTTTTGAGTCAGCACAACCTCCGCCCCGCTGTCCTCAAGCATATATTCAATCCTGTCCTGCGGATAACCGGGATCTATGGGCAGATAGGCACCTCCCGCTTTGAGCGTTCCGAATATGCCCGTTATCATGTCTAAGGAACGTTCCGTCATAACTGCAACAATACTGTCCGGTTTAACCCCCTGCCTTCGCAGTGTATGAGCCAGCTTATTCGCTTTCTCATTTAATTCCTTGTAAGTCAGTTTCTTATCTTCATAAACAAGTGCCGTATGATCCGGCCTTTGTTTCGCCTGCTCCTCAAACAAACCGTGGATAGTCTGATCTTTTGGATATTCCATCACTGTCTGATTAAAATCATGAAGCAGCATTCGCCTTTCTGCCTCCGGTATTACATCTATTGCAGATATGGGAGTATCGCCATTTTCCATTGCCTGCGTGAATAAATATTCAAAATGGGCAATGAAGTCTTTAATGGGTATAAACTTTTCAAACACATCAAGCCGGTAATCAAAATTAACGCATACATCTGCTTCCCCCTCATGTCCCCAGATCAGAAGCATAAGAGCATTCCTTTCATGTTGATGCGACATTGTTATATTCTGGCATTCATCCGCAGTAACAAATTGTTTCCTGATTTCCTGTTCTTCAAAAGAAAGGGATATATCAAATAGATTACCTTTCTCACTTACCTCTTCAAAAACCGCACGGCTGATGTCACCAAAGTTCGTTCTTTTATGGCGGTAACATTCAAAAAGGCCATGCCTGATTATTTTCATAAGCTCTTTAAAGCTCATATCCGTCTCCGGGTTTATTCTCAGCGGTATTACATTTGCAAAATGTCCCATGGTCTGTTTATATTTGGCATTGCTCCGGTTAAAAACAGGGACACCAATCACCATATCTTTCTGATTGCAGACCTTGCTGAAATAGAGATATAAAATCCCTAATAAATAATGAAATGCGGAGCTGTTTTCCTCTTTGCAAAACTCCAGCATTCTGTTATATTGCAATTTTTTTATTTTTAAAGTGCACCTGTCACTCCAAATGGTGCTGTCATTTTCACAATCATTTCCAATTCCTTTACTTAACAAAGGTTCCGGAATCGTACGGTATTTATTCTTCCAAAATTCAATGTCCTTTAAGTAGGCCGGGGAGTTTCTATATTCCTGATCCTCGGCGATAAAATCGGTATAGGAATAGGCAACTGCCTTTACTTCCATATTTCCGTTTGACAGTTCATTGTAGGTATCAACCATCTGGCTGTATAATAATGCAAAGCCCCAGCCGTCAATGATCATATGATACACTTTTAAAAAAATATAATATTCATTTTCATCACTTTTCAATAAACAAAATTGAAAAAAATAATCGTTGGGATTAAATGGTTTTAAAAATTCACGTTTAATCCAATTCACACAAAAATCAGCCGGGGTTTCTTTCATTGAAAAATCAAGATATGGAGCTTTATACTCCAGTTCAGGCAGTATGGTCAGATACGCTTCTCCTGCCCGGTCCATAAGACGTGTTCTCAGAGTATCATTCTGATTGATGATTTGCTGCATGGCATTTCTAAATATTTTGGTATCAATGTTCCCTTTAATCCTGATATAACCGCCAAGATTATAAATCGGTTTTCCCGGATGCATGCACTGCTCTAACCATATATCTCTCTGATAAGAACTTAATCTGTATTCTGTTGTAATCTCATTTGTACTCATAAATTTCTCCCCTCATAAAAAAAAGCAGTCTGTCCCCATAAAATTATTGGAACAGGCTGCTGTCACTGCCTGGTTTCCTTCGGCGGCCTGGCAATCATGGCTGTGTTACCAGCTTTAGACCTCTCTTCACTTAAAAACGGCGCAGCTTTTTAGCATTGTCCGGAAGCTTGGGCTGATGAATAAACAACATGCATGCTAAATTCATATTTAAAGATGTAAAACTCAGCGCAAGACTCGCGATTATTTTTACCAGTTTAAAAAATAAAAGTTCTATGATTTTCGCCTCCTTTCTATTGTTTTCTACTTTCAATGTGTATTTTATCAAATAATTTACTATAAAGTAACTTAATGTAGTGAATGGTACTTTCGATTGATGTGAAATGTAACGATAAATTAAATGTAGCAAAAATGACATATTTTGCTATAATAAGATTGTAATCGACAATTTTGTTACCAATATCTAACGGAAAGGAGTTACTATGATTGATATTGCTATATGTGATGATGACAATGTGATATGCTCTCAGGTGGAACACATCATATTGGATTATGCTGCCAGAAATTTCTTGAAGATTGATTTAAGCATCTTCAACAGCGGTGAAAGTCTGCTAAAATCGTTTGACCAGGAAAAGTCGTTTGACCTGATTTTCCTTGATATTGAACTGGGCTGCATGAATGGTGTGGAAGCAGGCAGGCAGATAAGAAAAGTCCTGAAAAATTATAACACTGAAATTGTGTATATTTCAGGCAAAGACGCCTATGACAGACAATTATTTGATATTCAGCCGCTCCATTTTATTCCCAAGCCCATCAATCCTCTCACGGTCATAGAAGATTTAAAACTGGCTTTAGAACGAACCCAGAGGCTGGGCGGTTATTTCACCTACCAAAAAGGATATGATACGCACAAGATACCAATTAGTGAAATCATATATTTTGAAAGCTTAAACCGGGAAAACAGGATTGTATTTACAACCGGAGAAGATTTTTTTTACGGGAAACTGGAGGACACAGCCTTAAGTGTTACAAAATATCAATTTGTTCAGATACACCGGTCCTATCTGATCAATTATAACCATATTGCGATTTTGCGTTATACAGAAGTAGTTATGTCAAATGGTACGGTACTTCCGATCAGCAGATCAAAGCGTCATGAGTTCCGCAAACTGCAGATCAGCGAAGAATAAGGGGGAAACTTTATGAATATGGAAAGCTACAATGCGGTCTACTGCCTGGGCAATCTGTTTATGACTTTTGTCATTTACAAATATATGCATATTTTTTACTCAGACTGCAGAGTGAATTTTAAGTTGGAACGTCTGGCTTATTTCGGCTATTTTGTGGTGATCACACTTACATATATTTATTTAAAAATTCCATTGGCAAATTTAACGGTCAATCTGATAACACTCTTTTTAACAGCTCTTTTGTATGAAGGTAAAACCAGTAAAGCCCTCCTCTCTACGACCATTATTTATTTTTCATTGATGATGATCGAGACACTTGTGGCGTTTTTAACCAGCATTCTGGAGCTGAATCTTCTGATACCCTTTCAGTATAAATCGGGCTTTGGGATTGTTGCGCTAAATATACTATCCTTTTCTTATGTGCTGCTTGTGCAGGGATTTAAGAATGTGAAAACTAAATATCCTCTCCCCAATGTGTACTGGTTAAGCTTAATCACCGTTCCATATGGGACCATTATCATGCTTCTTACCATTTTCACAAACAATTCCAGATCCCGCACCATTATTTTTATTTGTATGGCGAGTGCGTTCGCCATAAATATTGTTACATTCTATCTTTACGATAAAATATCTGACTTATTAGTTGCGCAGATGAACAGAAGAATTATAGAAGAACAGAATCGTTATTATGAAAATCAGGTGGCGATGATGGAGTCAGCCTTAAAAAATATGAGAATGCTCCGCCATGATTTTAAAAATAAGCTATCCCCTTTATGTGAACTGGCAAAATCCGGGAAAATAAATGAATTAACCGAACGGCTATCCGAATTAACCGACATGTGCCAAATAACAAAAGAATATGCTGTATCAGGAAACAGCACCATTGACAGTATTATTAATTTCAAATTACAGCAGGCTGAAAAAAAGAACATACAAATTAAGGCGGATATCCTGATTCCGGAAGACTTATCAGTGGAAACGTTTGATATGGCTGTTATCCTTGGAAACTTATTGGATAACGCTCTGGAAGCAGTTGCCCAAACAGGGGAACGCTGGATTCATATTAGAATAAAATACACCAAAGGCCGCCTTATCATCGTCATAAACAACTCCTTTAACGGTTTGGCTAAGAAAGTAGAGGATCACTATATAACCCGGAAAAAGGATGAAAAAAACCATGGGTTAGGGCTGAAAAGTGTACAGAAGGCCATTCAGAAATACGACGGTGCCATGCAGGTATCCCATGATGAAAAAGGTTTTCAGGTTAAGGTTCTGATGTACATGAATTTAAATAATTGGGGAGGTTATCATGGAACATTTAGCAAATGCACTAACGGATAAATTAATAGACTGGAAAATCATAGACAGAGAGGACCGGGATTTATATGCTTACGGATTCTGGCAGGGCGGTATCTATATTTTCAATTATGCCAGTGTGTTTTTAATCGGTCTGCTGTTTGGTATGCTGTGGCAGAGTCTTGTATTCATTCTCTCCTACGGGCTGATACGTCCAATGGCGGGCGGTTATCATGCGCGCACCCAGCGAAACTGCTACCTCTTTTCCCTGCTTCTGATTGTAATTGTTCTGAGTATGTTAAAGTGGTTTCCGTGGAGCAGCATCGTCTGCATTCTTGTTCTTCTTTTTTCAGGTGCTGTCATCTTTATTCTTGCACCTGTTGAGGACGAAAACAAACCTCTCGACGAGACGGAACAGATGGTCTACAGACACAGGTCCCGGGTTGTCCTGTCTGTTCTTTCTGCGCTGACACTACTTTTTCTTGTAACAGGGCTGGTACCAATCGCAAACAATATTACTCTGTCTCTTTTGGTCTCGGCAGTTATGCTGATTCTTGGCATAATGAAAAACAAAAGGGGATGAAAAACAGAATTAAGGAAAGCCGGCGCTGATTGAAGAAATTTTCCGTGAGACATAATACTGGTATGGGAAAAGGGGAATGGTTTTTTTCCATTCCCCTCATGATCTATCGAATATCTTTACGGTCAGGCACATAATCTCCTGTTTCAAGAAAGAAGGTAAGCATACGCTCTTTCAGTTTTAAGATTTCTTCCTTATAATTCCCATCATTGATTACATTATTTAACTCCATGGGATCTTTTTCAAGATCATAGAGTTCATCTGTCTCATACAAACGCCTGACGTATTTCAAATTCCCCCTCCTGATCATAACTGCCTTTGTATGCTCTGCCCCCTCACTGCACTGTGTATCAAGTCTGGGCCAGTAAGGAGATAAAGGACCGTGTCCCTTTTCCATGCAGTGCTCCTCCCCATGAAGCCTGCCACCTTCGCAGAATACCGCATCCTTATGAAACTCCATGCCGCTTACCGCATTCAGAAGTGATTTTCCAAACTGCTTATATGGGAGAATTAAGAACAATACATGCCTGCCTGGCAATGGCATAGGCCAGAAAATAATTCTTTTTTGTTTCCTCCAGCAATGGATTATCGATTCCCATATCGTACCGGATTCTAATATCCAAAGGCACCATGTGCTGAGAAAGCGACAGAATTAACTCCTGGTTCTGTCTGAAGTCTATTTTAAAACTGTCATACACCGATTGCAGCAATTCCGTAATCAGATCCATAAGCCGCCTGGGAATTTCCAGTTTAAGACTTTCACCGTTTTCTTCCCCAATGCTTCTTTTTCCAGCCAGATGAATTGCCAGATATTTTATCTCAGGCTCTGAAAAAACGATTCCCAGACTGGACTCCAGCCCTTTCGCAAGATTCTGTGCAATGACCATTTCTTTCTCGCCAAGGCTTGTCTGAAAATAATCAGTCTCCTTTGCAGTCATATAAAGCCCGGCTTTCATACGTTTTGCTGCAATGTATATATGAATGATCAGATTTTGAAATAAAACCTCAGACAATTTGATGCTATGCTCTCTGATGCAGGAAAGAAGCGTATCTCCAATGGACCTCATCTCATCCGTACTTCTGCGCCGGTTCCCCTGCAAAATAAAATCCGGCTTCATCAGATAATTGGAGATACACAGCCTTTTATCAAATTCAGTCCCTTCTGCCCTGATGCCATAATGAGGTTTGCGCACCAGTCTGACACCGTATTTGGATAACATCTCCTCTGCCTTTTTTAAATCTCCAGTCAGCACATTCCTTGATATGAATAAAAAAGAACTTAAATCATCCAGTTTTACATAGTCCCTGCTGTTAAGAAAGCAAGAAAGAAGATACAAAATCCGTTCCTGTGAAGATGTGGGTAACACCTGTTTGTCTGCTGACACAGACATTATGAGTTTCTGATATAATACCTCATCGGTAATGGAAATCCTGTATCCATATCCTTGTTTGGATATGACATGTGCCCCACATGGCAAAAGCTCTTTATCCAGTTCCTTAACTCTGGTCCTGACTGTCTTTTCACTAAGTTCCAGTTGTCTGGCCAGTTCAGCCGCTGTAATGTATTGATTGCTGGTAAACTTTGAGAACAAAAGCTGCTGCCTCCTGTTAAGCAAGCCGCCACCTCCTTTCGTTATCTTCATTATAACATCGGCAGAATGAAGATCCACCCGATTATTTTCCGTATGCATTACGGTAAATCTTTACGCCATTACTGGGCAGGTCCGTCTTCACACAAAAACCCTCCTGAAAAAATATCACCAACACTCATTGTCAGGCAATTAATTTCATTAAAAGTAAGCCAGTATTTTACCAGATCTTTATATTCTGTAAATAATGTATTGCAATAATGCAGATAAAAATCAATGCATTTCCGGTTTGTCCAGCCATTATATTGCTCCATCAAATGATACGGTAGTTCGTAATGAGAAACTCCCTTCAACGTATTTGCATAAAAAAACTCCTTGAAAGCATACCAAAATAAGCAGGTAATGCCTCAAAGAGTAACAATCCTTTTAAGATGACTTAAGTATAATAAATAAACAATACTATGTCAATCTGTAAAAACCAATTAAAATTATGTGTATTTTTTGTGTATATTTCCCCAAAACGACATTTCTATTTTTGACCGTTTCTATAAGGGTAAAAACGGGAGCATTACTATTTCCTTCTATCATATTTTTCAATGGGTTCCGGTCCTCTTACTACGGTGCGGTGAACTCTAAGACCACCCTCTTCATCTGCGGCTATTCTCCAGTCCACCAGCAGTATTTCTCCATTTATTATTTCTATTCCGGAGATTCCCCTGGTTCTGGTACAGCAGCCCGTATTAAAATATGGAAGCTCATCTGATTTCGGAAATTTGGGTCTGTGCGTATGTCCGCAGATTAGCATAACTTTATGCCTATGAATCCATTCATCATAGATTCGTTCTATTTTATGACGTTTAAATAAATTACGGGCAGGACTTGTTGGATTGTCAAACCCCACAAGATGGAGATATCTCCAGAAATACCGGAGCAGCAGCATGGACAGAAACCACAGCTGGTCATTCATAAAATCACCCTGATGTCCATGCAGTACAAAAATCTTCTGCCCCGTGTCTTTATAACGGAGAACCAGAGCCTCTTTTGGTCTTATTCCTTTAAATAAATCCACCGTCTTTTGATTATATTCGTCATAATATTGATAATAATTTGATTTTACGAAACGTTTAGATTTCAGATAAATATTATGATTACCATACAGTGAGATGAATCGCCCAGAATCATAAAACTTCTTCATTACTGTAAACACATCGGTATGGGCCAGCCGTATGACACTGAATTTCTTATACTCCCACAATTCATCCCCATCTCCAACCTCTACATATACATAGTTCTCTTTATAATAGTAGTTTAATGCATGTAAAAAGATGTTTTGATTTCTGATAAATTCATCTGAGACACTGTCATCACCACGGTGACAGTCACTGAAGAATATATATTTAGAATTTTTATCAAACGTTATGGTCTCGGCATGCTTAAATGCGGTTGTAAGTCTTTTATCTGCTTTCATTTGGGCTCCGGTTTTCCTTTTTTTATAGTATTTAACTAATTTCAGGTTTTATACTCATCTGCATGGATGTTTTCATACACTGTGGCCCAAATGCAAAATGCCAGTTTTATCCTTCCAATTTCGTACATCGTAATATACTATCGGAACCGGTTTGATATTCATTAGAAAATGTTGGCGTGACTGCCGCTGTGCATAATATCACAAGGAGAAAGATATATAGTACGATATAATCAAACGCATCTCTTGAATAGCCTGCATATAACTGAAATGGAAAGTAAAAATTAAAAGCAGGCTGACGCCATGATGGTCAGCCTGTTTCTTCATTCCACAACATACTGAACTAGCTTTCAATTATATCCAGTATTTCTTTCATGGAGTTCTGAAATTCAGTCTCTGATGAATTCTTAAAAATCAACAGATCATCTTTGCAGTCGGGATCGTCTAATTCTTCTGGAATATCAAAATTAACACCTGCAATGTATTCATCCCAATGATCAAGCTTCCATTGGTCCCGATCACTGTTCCGGTCAATCATTCTCTGTCTGCATACTGCTGCATCCGTCTGAACCCAGATTACGGTAAGAACTGTATTCTTCTTGATCAGCTTCTCCCGCAGTGCATTCATATATCCCGTATCTCTGATTTCTCTTGTAAATGGAGCATTAATCAGCACAATATCATCATATTCCAATGCTTCCATAGCAAGGTCGACAATAGCCGCATATTCATAATCCCGTATATTGGCTTCAAAAAAATCAGAACTTCTGTTGTATTCCTGACCGGCAACAACAAAAATCTGTTTCGATAAGACAATCAATGTATCTTTATCAAGATAAACAACATGTTTTAAATTTTTGGCAAGCTGCTTTGATACGTATGTTTTTCCGCTTGCAGGAGGAGATGTTACCAGTATCAGTCTTTTCATAATTTACCTCTCTTCTATTATAAAGTCCATTTTTAATCCTATTA